>JAJRXF010000042.1 GCA_024276425.1 Actinomycetes bacterium
GGTCACTCAAACCGGAGACCGGTATGAGATGAAAGTCGCTGGCGACGTCACCCTGATCGCCGAGGATCCCCAGGGGACTTTCTACTGGATGCCGTTGGTGGCCGAGGAAGTTTGGCGGGAGGCAGAGGCTTCGGACCATCCGATTGGCTGGCCAACATCGAGTGTGTATGTGAGCGATGGATCCTTCCGGATCGATTTCACGAACGGGTTTCTGGTCCAGAACTTCGACGGAGAAATCGAAGCCTTTCCCTTGGATGACGTCGGGGCAGGGCTATTGCCCCCAGAGGAGATGAAGGGGCGAATCATCCGCTCAATTGACGGAACCGGCTGGTTTGTGGATGAGCAACTGCGCAGATGGTGGATCCCCGATGGGCAGACCTGGAACTGCGTTGGTGGGGACGCCAATGTGGTACTCGGCGAGTTGCCGGGCTATGACGTTCATGTGCTGGACTACGGGGGGATCGCCCGCTGCCCGATGGCCGGCGGTGACTTCGCCCCTCGTCAGGGTGGGATTGATCTGGGATTGTATTGTTATGAGAGCGAGGGTTCCGGCTTTACTGCGGTCCTGGAGAGCGATGGTTGGTTGTGTCGCAGCGACGGCAGCGAGGCAACTCCAATCGACACGGCCCGTTCGTGCCTTTGGCAGTATGGCCCGGCTGCTGTGGTCGAGCCAGATCCGGGCGATGATCGCCAATGGAGTTGTCGTCAGGAGTTCTAGAGTCTTGGCTTGCGGCCATCTTGCTTAAGGCGACCAAACCAGAACGCAAATCCTTTGGGATCCTTTGCCTGATCTTCCAAACGAGCGGTCCTAGAAGGCAGCGATTGCGAGCCAGATACTGACCATCATGCCGGCCATGAAGATCAGGTTGTTTCGTTGGGCAACCGAGATCCTGTCGGTGATTCGCTCTTCCAGTTCACCGAAGCGACCACCGAATTCGTTGCGGATGCCGTTTATGTCGGTTTGGATTTCGGTTCGGAGGTCGCCGAATTCGTTGCGGATGCCGTTTATGTCGGTTTGGATTTCGGTTCGGAGGTCGCCGAATTCGTTGCGGATGCCGTCTATGTCGGTTCGGAGGTCGATGAGGTCCATTTTGAGCTCGGTACGGAAATCGCTCATCTCGGTGCGGAGATCGCCTCGCAGTTCACTCATTTCCCCACGTAGAGCGGTGCCTTGGGCCGCCATCTCGACACCGAGAACCCTGATTGAGCCTCCGAGTATGTCGAGGGTCTCGACTCGGAGGGCGTTGATGTCGTCCTTGGTGGCGATTTGGTGCCAGTCGATTGGGGGAAGGTGCTCCATGAGGGTTCCTGCCTCCTTTGGTCCGATCAACTCGGAGAGCTTTTTCTGTAGGGCGAATCGTTCTTTTTCGGTCATGGGCCAACTCAACATGTTTCGAAGTTTGTGACGATGGGGCCCAAAACTGTGTCGCCAAGGGCCCGAGTGGCTGATTGTTACGTTAGCAGGAGACGGTGACAGCTAGTAGGCCGACAACCCAGTAGACCAACAAGGTGCGAACGGCCCATATGGGCTAGGCAAGCGTGCGACCTAGTTTGGGGCGATGCGGCAGCGGCAAAGTTGGACGAGACCAGGTTCGACCCGGAAGGGCTCGCTTGTCCTGGTGGCTTGGCTTGTTGTGGTTTCGATCGTGGTTGGTGTTGTGGCCGTCCCGTCCCCGGTTATGGCGGCCAGTGATCCTGGCCTTCGTGTGATTGAGGACTTTGGCGATGCCCGATCGCTGATGGTGGCCGAACCGGCCAACCGGTTGGTAGTGGTGCGCGCCACCAGAGTGGACCTATACCAACTGGACACCCTGCAGCTTGTTCGGTCAGTTGAAGGAGTTCCCGGGGGCATCGACCCGCGGATTGCGGAAGGGAGCGTCTTTATGGCCCAAGGGCCGGGAGCGATCCTCCAGATCAGCTTGGCCGATGGACGGTTGGAGCAGCGCTGGGCGACGGGTCAGACTGGGCTGAGTTCGATTGATGTGTCGGCTGAGTCGGTTTGGTTTGCCTGGGGTGGCGAGGACCACTACCGGACCGTTGGCCGGATCAGCCGGGCGACGGGCGTGGTCGACATGATCGACCTCGGTAACTCGTTGAACGGGGCAAGGCTTATTCGTGTCCGGCCCTCCAACCCGGACGAGATCTATCTGGGCTCCATTCGGAGTTCGGGTTTGATTTACCGCTATGGAGTGGCGGGATCGACGGCGACGCTCCTGGCCAGGAGCCGCACCGATGGGGCCGAAAAGGTTGAAGGTTTTGAGTTTTCGCCGGATGGAGCAACGGCCTGGGTGAAAGGGAGGTTCCCGGAGTGGGTCTTGAGTTATGACGCGGAGACATTAGAAATCAAACGTTTCCGGTATGACGGTCTTAGCCCTTCGAGGCGGTTGGCGGTGGAGAGAACCTCGGGATCGTTGATAGCGGTGGGAAGCCTGGCCGCAGACATCCACAGGATCCTGCTTTTTGATGCGGAGGTTCCAACGGCGCGAAACACCTTCACCTACGAGGGGTATCTAAAGGCGATTGCTGTATCGACCAGTCAGGTGTTTGCGGCCACAGAAATCGGCGACGCCACCAGCCTATATGTTTGGGACCTTGACTATCGGGCACCGACCGGCCAGTTTGCCCCTGGTCAGGCTGGCACGGGTCTGGCCGGTCTCCGGTTTTTGAACTGGCTAAACTTTGAGGTGGTGACCGACCTTTTGGTGTCGGAGGAACACAACCGGGTTCTGATTGCTGGTGATGACCGGGTGGAAGTTTACACCCTCGATGGCTTGCGCCATGTGTACACGGTTGAGGGCATCTATGGCGCTCGGGGCCTCCAGTTGTGGGGAGACAGTGTGTTTGTGACCGGAGGAAATGACGGGGTTGTCAGCGAGTTTGGCGTTGCCGATGGGGCGGTCCGAGATCGTTGGGTAATTGAGGTGCCCAAGCTGGCCTCGGTGGATGTCTCCGACGACTACATCTGGTTCACCCACAAAACCAATTTGGCCGGAAGCTCGATTGGTCGAGTCTCTCGGGCCACCGGTGAGGTTGAGGAGATTTTCACCCGTTACAGACAGGGGGACAACGCGATTATTCGTGCCAGCAGCACCGACAGTGAGGAGTTTCTCCTGCAAGGGAGACGGTGGGCAACAGAGATCAAACGTTTCCGTATTGGAGTCGGGGGTGCGTGGACCGAACCGGTCACGCAGTCGCCCCGTTACTCCGCTGGTCGGGGCGAGTTTCAGTTGTCCGCCGATGGGTCGCGGCTGTGGTCTGCCAGCTCGGTCGCCAATCTAGTGGAGTTGGATGGGCAGAGCCTGCAACCGGTGGGGCCAGCCTATGAGGGCACGTTCGGCGGTGGGCTGATCGCGGTGGAGCCAACGGCCAATCGGCTCATGGCAGTGTCAGGTGTGAACGGAACATCGAACACGGTGCGCCTCTA
>JAJRXF010000043.1 GCA_024276425.1 Actinomycetes bacterium
AAGAACATCGTTCGCGGTTACTGGCCGCTGCGGCCGAGGAGTTCGCAGCCAAGGGGATCGCTGGTGCCAGGGTTGATGAGATCTCCCTTGCCGCGGGTTTGGCCAAGGGAACGATCTACAACTACTTCGCATCCAAAGAGGCCGTTTTCGGGGCGGTGCTGCAAGCGTGGGTTGAGCGAGGGGAGGCCCGGAGGGTGCAGGTCCCCTTCGATCGTCCGATTCGTGATCAGCTTCGGGCCTTTGTCCAGGCCGACATTGACGCGGTCACCGAGATGGAAGACTTCGCCCGAACGGCCTTTCGAGAGATGCTCATCCAGCCAATGGACACCCTCCGGTCCTTTATGCCCGCTTGGGAGCCAACCGAAGACCAGCTTCGCTTGGTCATCTCCGGAGGGATCCAACGGGGCGACTTGCGAGATGACCGAAGTGTCTCCGAACTCGCGGGCGTGCTTTCGATCATGGTCACGGGTGCCCTCTTCGAGCACTGGCTTCCCGATGGTCCCAGCCTCGAGGACATCCCCGATCTAGTCACCGATTACTTCATGGACGGAGCAGCGGTACGCTCACCAAGTTCCTGAGCAGTGAGAAGCTCGGTGGCCCTCCTTGGCGCCGAAAGGCTCGGGGTAGGGCTACTTGCCGGTCCAGACCGGTGGCCGCTTCTGGGCGAAGGCGGCCGGACCCTCCTTGGAGTCTTCGGAGCTAAACACGTCGATGATCATGGGCATCTGAGCATCCCAGAAATCGTCACCGGTGACTCCCTTTTGCATACGAAGGGCCTGCTTGGAGGCAATGACGGCAAGGGGGGCGTTCTTCGCGATTCGCTCCGCCAGTTCCATGGCAACCTCAACCGCTGTTCCCTTGGGGGCGATTCGGTCGATGAGCCGGTGCTGGAGGGCTTCGTCGGCTGGAATCGGGTCTCCGGTAAGTGCCAGTTCCATGGCCAGCCCGTATGGCACCCGTTGGGGTAGACGGAGCATCGCTCCTCCGGCGGCGAAGAGTCCCACTCCAACCTCGGGAATGCCAAAGCGAGCGTTGTCGGCCGCAACGATGAGGTCACAGGCCAACGCGATCTCAAGGCCGCCGGCGAGGGCAAAACCTTCGACCGCAGCAATAAGCGGCTTCTTGGCGGCATTGCGAATGAAGTGATCGAAGCCCTTTGGTGGTCCCTCCTTGGCGAAGGCCTTGAGGTCCATGCCAGCGGAGAAGCCCTTGCCCGCCCCGGTCAGGATTCCAACGGTCAATTCGGGATCGTTGTCCAGGCCCTCAAGCGCAGCGTTCATGGCCTGGGCCAGAGGAGTGTTGATGGAGTTCATGGCCTCGGGCCGGTTCAGGGTGATGAGGAGAACTCGACCCCGGCGCTCGGTTAGTACTTCCTCAGCCATGCTGTGCTCTTTCCGGTGGTGTTCGGTTTGATTGTTATCGGAGAGCGGGATCGGGAGCAAACTCGCCTGGGCGAGTCTTGCCCTATGGCTCGTTCAGTCCTCGTCGAGTTTGGAGGCGTAGTGCTTGGCCCCCGGTCCCTTCGGGGATCGGATACCCCGGAACTCCCAGTCTCCACCCATGGCGGTGGAAATGACCTCTTCAGACTCGGTTGGCTGAGCCCCAACATCATCACGAATGGGAGTGGGTCCAACCACGATGGTGTTGGTGAGTTTGCCGAGCCCTTCGACCTCGACTTCGACCACATCGCCCGGCTTGACTGGGCGGCTGTTGGCGGGTGTGCCGGACAGCAGGATGTCTCCGGGCTCTAGGGTGATGTTGCGGGCGATGTCGGCCACCAGGTAGTGCATGTCCCACTCCATCTCCGAAGTGCTGGCGTCCTGCACGATCTTGCCGTTGACCGAAGTGGTGATTCGCTTGTCGTGGAAGTCCCAACCGGTGACCAAGGCCGGTCCGACTGGGCAGAGTGTGTCCGATCCCTTGACCCGAAGCATCGACCCAGAGTCGGTATCGCGAAAATCATGAAGGCCATAGTCATTGCCGACGCTGTACCCAGCGATGTAGTCCCCGACGTCCGTTGGGCTGACGTTGCGGCAGGTACGACCAATGATGATTGCGATTTCGCCCTCATAGTTCAGCCAGTTGCAACGTTGGGGGCGTACGATGGCCGATTTATGTGCGCTAAGGGCACTGACCGGTTTGTGGAAATAGGTTGGTGCGGCGGGGAGTTTGGTCATGAACTCATCCACGCGGCTCTTGTAGTTTAGGTGAACGCAGATGATCTTGCTGGGAGAGGCTGGTGCCAGGTGAACGGCATCGTCGATGGAAACGGTTCGACCGTCGTTGGCGACAAGCGTTTCTCCGTCTCGCTCGGTGATGGTGGGATACCCCTCGAGGAGGATTCTTCGATATTCGGCCACGGGAGATCTCCTGGTCGGTTGCCATTCGAGCGCCGCTTCTCCGCGGCTTTCTGGCAATTGTTCGGTTCCAAACGATATTGTCAGAACGATATTGTCAAACCGGGGTGCTTTCCACCAGAGATCTGACTCAATAGTTCAATGCCGCCTCATCATGCCTCAGCCGCCTAGCAAGTACGGAGTTCGCCATGGCACAAGTTCACGGATTCATGTTTCCTCGATCAGCCACCGGCAAGTCCTCGCTGGTCCCCAACCCACCCTGGCACTACTCCGGTGCTCTCATGACGTTGGAGTATCGGACGGACCAAGCGGCGGTGGCCGAGCTGCTGCCCGATCCCTTGGAATTGGCGGACGAGGATCCTGGAGCTGTGGCGATGATCTGGGCCGATTGGCAGAGTTGTTCCGATTCCTTTGAAGAACTACTAGATCCGGTGAGATCCCAGTACATGGAGGTCTTCATGGTTGCTCGCTGCAAGTACAAGGGCGAGCATTACTCCCGCTGTCTCAATATCTGGGTCGATCGTGACTATGCCATGGGCCGCGGTAACCATCAGGGCTACCCCAAGAAGTTGGGATCGTGTTTCATGACCAGGCCGGTAACGGTTGGCAAGGCTGGTCCACGCCTGGAGACGGGTGGTCGCTTTGGGGCCACGCTGGCGGCCTATGACCGCAGATTGGCCGAGGCCACCTTCACGATCACCGGCGAGTCGGATCACGCCGGCTTCGTCAACGCGCTTCCCATGCTGCACAACCGCTGGATGCCTGCCATCGAGTCGGATGGAAGCGACAGCCTGGATGAGTTGGTGACCATGGGCGGATATGACGCCGAGATTGGGAGAACCTTCGTCGGCGACTTTGAGCTGTCGCTGTTTGATTCGCCAACCGAGGAGTTAGATCGCCTCCGTCCTCAGGAGTTGATCAGCGGTTACTACCGGGAGGTCGGCGTTTCCTGGAATGGAGGCACCACTCTGGAACGGAACCTACCTCCTGCTCTCTAGATGCAGCGAACAACGGTCACTCCACAAAACCCCCTAGACTCATCCGCCGATGACCGGTGGATTCGCCAGCAGCGACAAGACAGATCTGATCCGCGCTGAGCGTGATGTGCAGGAACGCCTCGGTGATCTCGCCATTGATCTGAGTGCTCTGGCGACGATCTCCAACATCTTTCGGGCATCAAACATGGCCCGCTACCACCTGGAGCGCACGGTCCTGGCCGACGAAGACCTGTCGTTTACCGCCTTCACCGTCTTGTGGGTGCTGTGGGTCTGGGGCGAGCAGGAGGCCCGGCACCTCGCTGTTGAGGCCGGAATTAGTAAGGGCACGCTCACCGGAGTCATGACCACCCTGGAACGGCGTGGCTACATTAAACGCTCGTCACACCCCACAGACAAGCGACTGGTCTTGGTGAACCCAACCAAGGCTGGCATCAATGTCATGGCCAATCTGTTCCCCAAATTCAATGCGGAGGAAGCCCGGATAGCGGGCGGGTTGGGAGAGGACGAGAAGCGAGTATTGGCCGCGAGTTTGCGCACGGTGCTTCGTACCTTGGAGGCCTTGTCCGAGTAGCGGACGGTCCGAGAAGGAACTAGCTCCTAACGGGCGGTGAGTTTGTCGGTTGTAGGACGGTGGATTCGGCCGCCTTTCGTCGTTTGCGATCGAAGATTCGATTGGCAACCGACGCGGACAGACCGGCGTAGAAAAACCCAACCAGCACATCAAAGACGTAATGCTCGCCGGAGGACACGAGGGCGAAAGCCATGGCCAGGGGGTACACGGCCAGAAGAACTCGGGTTGGCCGACTGGCCTTGGCCCACAGCATGAATAACGGAAGAGCCGAGAAGGCGGCATGAAGGCTGGGAAGGGCGGCGATGTCGTTTGCCGTTGCTTGCCCATTGGAGATTACTTGGCTGGCGATGCTCAGCCCCATGTAGTGCCAGCCGTTGTTGGTCGAACGAGTGATCCCTCCGATGAGCCCTTCCTCAGAAGCCAACCATGGTGGAGCAGTCGGCAGCAGAATGTAGGTGGCAATGCCAGCGAAGCTGAGCACGACGAAGGCCCGGAAGTAGCGGCTCCACATTTCTCGATCCCGCTGCCAAAGCGTGGCAAGCAGCAGATAGGGGACAAAGAAGTGGCTGACATAGACCAGAGCGGTTAGGGCCTCCCACCACTGGGTTTGGTCACTGATGTTCAACCAGCGTTGGAGCACAACCGTTGGGACTTCATCGCCAAATATCGCCCGATCAAAGGCAATGGGCAGGTTCCACTGGGTGGGAAAGCCAAGCGTGTCCGCCGCACCACGGGAGTAGTCATAGGCGATAATGACCCCATAGAGGGGAAGCCAATCCCGAATAACATTGAGGGCCGCTCCTTCGGTTTTGCCCAGGTTGGCAACCACCAGCGTGATGAGAAGCCACGCAATGATCTGCTCACGTTCAAAGATGATGCCACCCAGAGCAGACGAGTAGATGATGAAGAATGAGAGAACAATCAACAACCGCAGCCGGTAAAGCGGGTGAGGTTCGGGTTTGGGCGTGACAAGTTGGTCAGCATCGCTGTCATCGAATCTGAGTGTGGTCGCCTCTTTGAGGCTGGCGGCCATGCCTGGCTCGAGCTTTGGTACGGGTCCGCGGGAGGGTGTGTGTTCGCGCCGAGAAGTCTGAGAGGATGTCTTTTTGCTTGCCATAGGTGCCCTGAGTAGAGGTTCCCGGCCTCTATCGGCAGTTCTGGTCACTCCCTGAGCATCGCTGAGAGGTGATGGTTAGGTTGTGGTGCCATCCTTGATGATGAGGGTCTTGAGATCGGAGTGAAACTCCAGGGCGTGAGATCCTCCTTCTCGGCCAATACCTGAGATTCCAACTCCGCCAAAGGGGGCGGTCAGGTCACGAATAAGGAAGGTGTTGACCCAGACAATGCCAGCCCGCACGGCTCGTCCAACTCGAACTGCTCGATCATTGGAGCGAGTAAAGATGAGCGAAGATAAACCGTAGGGTGTGCTGTTGGCCATCTCGATAGCTTCGTCTTCGTCGGCGAAGGTCTGAAAGGTGAGAACTGGACCGAAAATCTCACACTGGACCACCTCGCTGTCATTGGACTTCGGCTCGATGAGGGTTGGCTCGAAGTTCAACCGGCTTGGGCGTTTGCCACCTCGAACAATGGTGTCGCCGTTGGCCTTGGCCCGTTCGACAAATCCCTCGACACTGTCCACATGATTGGGATGAACCATCGGGGCCATGGTGGTGGTCGGCTCGCGTGGATCTCCCATGACGTGCTGGTCAGCCAACTGGTTGAACTTGGCCAGGAAGTCGTCCTTGATTGACTCCTCCACCAGCAATCGGGTGCCAGCCAAACAAACCTGGCCCGAATCGTCGAATTGGCCAGACGCCATGGACGCGGCCGCATCCAGATCACAGTCGGCGAAGACAATCAGGGGGCCTTTGCCGCCCAACTCGGCGGTAAAGGGAACGATATTCTCCGCCGCCGCCTTGCCAATGTGGCGGG
>JAJRXF010000044.1 GCA_024276425.1 Actinomycetes bacterium
CGAACAGCCAAACGTGTCATCGAGGCGAGAAAGCGGTACAAGATGCGAAGCATGGTGCTTCTCTGATCGGCCCGCGTCGTGCCTGGTCAACGCACACGACCGAGTTTCGGGCACGCACAGGCTAGTTCGAACTCAGCGGTCTCTCAACCAGTGGACTGTCTCGGCCACTGCTTCGTCGAAGGGTGTTGGGCTCCAACCGAATTCGCTCACAGCGTGACTTGAATCCGGAACGACATGGCATTCCAAGAAGTGCAGCGCACCATCAGGTATCAAAGGTGGTTTGCCCGTTCGAGTCGCCAGCTTCTCCCCGATACGTGAAACTACGTGGGCGAACCAGGAAGGCAAGACTCGCGGCACCTTGCTCGACCCTGCGGCCTGGCGAACCTCCACGGCGATCTGGAGAAGGGTCTTGTAGGGACCGGAGAGAATTGCTCTGCTACCGATGGGGCCAAGCCCTATCTGAACGATACCTCGGGCAACGTCACGATTGAACACCATGGGAAGTCCACCTGGTAGCAACATTGGAATATCATTGGCCACAAGGTCGGCCAGCAGTTGATTCACCCCAGGGGTAAGAGTTGGTGCTGGACCAAATACTCCAGCAGGGCAGACGAATCTTGCTGGCAGGCCGAATTCCATACGATCTACCACAGCACGATCGGCGAACTGTTTGGACCGCTCGTAGCGCGTGTGTTTGGGGGAGGGATCGATGGTCTCGTCGAAGGGACGCCCCGGTGACCAAACAAAAACATCGATGGTGCTGACGTAGATGAAGGATCGGACATTGGCTTTGAGTGCCGCATCGGCCACGTTTATGGTGCCGGCACCGTTCACCTGGTCAAAGATGTCGGGATTGGCATGCCATTGTTCGGGCAATCCGGCAGCATGAATGACAGTGCCGGCGCCCGAAACGGCCTCGGTGATCGTCTCGGGAAGAGTGATATCGCCGACGAACAACTCGACGCTCGGATCGAGAAGGGACTTTGCGCGATCAACTGAGCGGACCAGGGCTCGAACCTTGTGCCCAGTAGCAAGCAGGTGTTCAACGAGCGCTCCACCGACGTTTCCCGTGGCTCCGGTGACAAGTGCGGGTTCTGGAAGCCTGCCTTGGTTGACCCCTGGTTCCTCGATGATCATCGCGAGGATCTTGATTCAATTTGGGCTTGTCGGTCCAAGGTGACTTGGAAAACCCGAGCGGTCGCGGCATCAATCATGAAGCCACCTAACCTGGCCGCACCCGATCCTTCTGCTTCGGCTTTGCGGACCGCATCGATGACGGCTTGCGCTTGGCTAACCTCCTTGGAACTTGGCGAGAACACCTCGTTGGCAATGTCGATCTGGTTCGGGTGAATGGCCCACTTACCGACACACCCCAGTGACGTAGCCCAACCGGCCTCCCGGCGATAGCCATCGGCATCACTAAAGTTTGAGTACGGTCCATCGATAGCATCCAGTCCGGCAGCTCGGGCGGCGATGACCATGCGAGCGCGAGCATGGTGCCAGATGTCTCCGGGGTAGGAGCCACCGTCACCGATATGGCCGAGGCGCATTCCCTGGCTCGCCGCAAGGTCGCCTACCCCCAGTATCAAAGCCTCCAGTCGATCACAGCATCGAGCAATCTCCTCGACCCTGCTTAGGGCTTCCACCTCCTCGATCAAGACCTCGAGTCCAATCCGGTGGGGTAGGTCAAGTCCAGCTTCGAGTTCGTTAAGCAGAGTGTCGATGTACCAGATGTCGCGCTCGGAGCGGATTTTGGGGATGATGATGACATCGAGAGAGGCACCGGCCTGGGTAACAAGGTCGATCACTTCTTGGTGGCACCATTGGCTACCGACTTCGTTAATCCGGACGGCCCGGACCTTGGTTCCCCAGTTCAACTCATTAAGGCCAGCAATAGCATTCTCTCGAGCCGAGGCCTTGTTGATAGGGGCAACTGCATCCTCAAGGTCTAGAAAAACCAGGTCGGCTGAGGACGCGGCGGCTTTTGTGATCATTTTTTGTGAGCTGCCTGGTGTTGCCAGTTCGGAACGACGTAGGCGGCTTGGTCGTATCTGTTTGGTCAAAGTGACGATTCCTTTTTGGGGGGAATGAACCTGGGTTGGGTGCCGATGCCGAACTGGGCCAGGACCTCTGTGGTGTGCTCACCTAATCGGGGTGCTCGATGGCGGATGCCCGACGGTGTCGAAGTCAATTTGATTGGACATCCGGCGAACTGCACCGATCTGGAGCCATCTGGTTGATCGACCAATGGCAGCATTTGACGGGCCTCGATGTGAGGGTCTTGGAAGATATCGCTCATTCGTTGAACAGGCCCAACTGGGACTCTGCCGCCCAGCCTGGAGACGATGTCTGCGGTGGAATGAGACTTCGTCCAGTTTTCGACAATGGATCGAAGCTCGGCGGCATTGGCTACTCGCTCCCGATTGGTGAGGAACCGTGGGTCATTGATCAGATCCGTCAAATCTAATGCCTGGCAAAGTGTCGGCCAGATGGTCTGAATTGGTGCGGCGATGGCACACCAACCATCGGAGGTGGCAAAGATGTCAAAGGGTGCCAGGACAGGGTGGCCATTGCCGGTTGGTCTGGCATCGATGCCGGTATGGCTATAGCGTTCGGCGGCCTGTTCGCACAGCGCCAAAATGGCGTCGTACATGGCGACATCAACGAACTGACCTTCCCCGGATTGTTGTGCGTGGTGCAGAGCAGCAAGGATGCCAACGGCGAGCAAGGTTGCGGGGTAGATGTCGCCGATGCTTGGGCCAGCCTTCAACACCTGGTCTCCACCGGTTGACCGACTCGAAACCGGCTCGTTGGTCGCGAAGCCGGTCGTGCCAACCAGACCGCCCATCGCTTGAGCAACGACATCAAAAGCGGGCCAGTGCGCGTAGGGAGACTCCCCGGTTCGAGGATCTCCAAATCCGCGTACGCAGCCATAGACCAGCTTTGGATTGCGTTGGGCCAAGGTCTCATAGCCAAGTCCGAGGCGTTCCATTGCCCCCACCCGTGTGTTCTCGACCAGGATGTCGACCTGGTCGACTAGCTCAAGAAGGATTTGCTTGTCCGATCGATCCTTCAGGTCAAGAACAATCGACCGTTTGGAACGATTGATCGAGCCAAAGTAGCCCCCGTATGCCCTCTCGGTATCCTCTCGGGTGAAGGGTCCGCCGAAGCGGGTCATGTCTCCCGCTGGGGGCTCAATCTTGATGACATCTGCGCCAAGGTCGGCCAGCAACATGGTGCAGAAAGGTCCGGCTAGCGCTTGAGTCAGATCGAGGACCTTTAGGCCGTTGAGAGGCCCGGGACCTGGGGTATCAGAGCTCAACGCTGCTCCCAGAACTCACGACGCTTGATCAGAACGCTGCGCTGGCACTCGAACACGACGGTCGCGTTCTGGTTCGTCCCCCAGTGTTGAAACTTGACGATTCCAGCGTCACCTTGCCCAGCAGGACCGACGTCGAGGACCTCGCTAAAGGCATACAACGTGTCGCCATGGTGGACCGGTGCGGTGAAGCGAAGTGCGGTCAAAGAAAGCTCTCGCAAGGCACATTCGGCTGTGTCTTGTGTGGCTAAGCCGATCACGATCGAACCGGTTACCAATCCGAACACTAGCCGTCCCCCCATGGGTTCCATAGCAGCCTCGTCAAAATGCGCGGCCGCAGTATTGACCACCAGCTTGGATAAGAACTGGTTTTCAACCTCATCGACAGTTGAGCCGCGTGCATGGCGGATCCGTTGGCCAATCTCGTAGTCCTCAAAGAACGTGCCTGGTCCCAGCAGGTCGGAGAGAGGTCCGCGGCTGGTCGGTTCTTGTGCGATCATGCTCGAGCCCGCTTTGCCACGAGATTGGTGCGGGTGTAGCTCAGCACTGGCTCGTCTCGCTGGTTTTGGGCCTCAGTCCTCCAGGTGACAATTCCAGTTGAGGGTCGACTGGAAGACTGGCGAGCACTCAAGACCGTGCTCGTAGCCGTTAGCGTGTCACCCGGGTACACGTGTTGGGTGAAGACACAGTCTTCAACGCCGAGGAATGGGCCACCAGCTTCGGACAGGTCCTCAACCGACAGGCCAACTACCGTGCACAGCACCAACATTGGGGAAACCACCAAGGCCTTGTTCCCGTGAGCCAGAGAGAATTCGGCGTTCAGGTACATCGGGTTGTAGGCGCAGGTGATTGTGGCAAAGTTCAGGGCATCGGCTTCGGTAATGGTTCGCCCCCAGTGATGGCGAAAGACCTGACCGACCTGGAAGTCTTCGAACTTGTTTCCGCGAGAGCGAAGTTCGAAATCGGCTGGGTCGAAGTTGGCTGGACCGGATCCGGTCATGTTGCGTAATCCGGATCGCTGTTTTCGAGGCTGGTCACAAGTGCGGGCCATTCCATCGTTCCCATATGGGCAATGTGAGTTGCTTGTTTCGGAACCTTCTCGATCACCTCGGTTGGAAGACGGACAAGGTCGACTCCGCAAGACAGGGTGCGGGTTTGGTAACGGCAGGCCATCTCCAGGAAATACAGGTAGGTAAAGGCTTGTCCAATGGTACGCCCAACCGCGAGGGTCCCGTGATTGCGCAGTATCAAGAGCCACTTGTCCCCAAGGTCGCGCGCCAGGGTGACTCGTTCGTCATCGTCTAGGGCAATGCCTTCGTAATCGTGGTAGGAAAGGATGTCTTGGAAATAGAGAGCGCGCTGATTCAAGGGCATCAAGCCGTTTGCATGAGTGGAAACGGCCACTCCGTCGATGGTGTGTAAGTGCATGACCGACTCGACGTCTGGCCTCGCCTCGAGGATCCCGCCGTGAATCACGACCGCTGCCGGATTGACAAAGAGTGGTGTCGGGCTCAAGACGTTGCCCAGGGTGTCGACCTTGATGAGCGAAGACGCGGTTACTTGGGAGAAAAGCAGGCCATAGGGGTTGAGCAGCATGTGATCGGGCTCACCGGGCACCCTGGCTGAAAGATGGGTTGAAAGCAGATCATCCCACCCTTCTCTGGAGACCAGTCGGTAAGCGGCGGCGAGGTCGCAACGAGCTTGCCACTCATCTTCAGACACTTGTCTGGAGAGATCAGGAATGTTTGGTAGAGCCACTACGAGTAGCTTTCGACGCTTGGTGCTGCGTTACGATGTTGCTTGGGTAAGAGCCGATCGGAGATGATTCGTCGTTGGATTTCGCTGGTTCCTTCGAAGATGGTGGTCAACCTGGCGTCTCTCCAATACCGTTCGACCGCGAATTCGGTTGTGTACCCGTTGCCACCATGAATCTGAATAGCTTCCCCGGTCACATCGACCGCCATTTCGGTGGCGTGCAGCTTAATCATGGCGGACTCCCGCTCTGCTGATCCTCCCTGATCAAGGGTGTGGGCAACGGCATACATCATGGATCGGCATGTATCGATTCTGGTGGCCATATCTGCCAGTTTGAAGCGAATGACTTGTTGTTCGCCTATTGGTTTCCCAAACTGGACTCGACCTGCCGCGTAGTCCAAAGAATCTTCCAGAGCGGCCCGGGCCAGACCGATGGCCCGGGCCGCCGTGTGGACCCTGGCAACGTTCAACCCGGCCTGGGTTGCTTTGAACGCTGCGGTCGCGTTCTTGTGTCCCGACCCTGGCTTGGCCGCACCCACGCGGTTGCTGGCCGGGATACGTACGTCCTTGAACTGAAGGGCGAAGGTTGTCATCCCGAAGTAGCCGATCTTGTCGATCGGGGAACCCGTCAGCCCCTTCACAAACAGACCGCGGGGCTTCTCCACGACCAGTGTGGCGAGTCCGGCGGCTCTTGGCTGGTCCGGTTTGGGGTCGTCCACCCTAACGAGGACAGCAATAAAGTCGGCGTTGAGGGCATTCCCACACCAACGCTTCTCACCGTTAATGACCCATTGGTCTCCATCAAGGACAGCCCTGCATTCAACGGCGGCCAAATCGCTGCCAGCCTTTGGTTCGGATAGGGCGACAGCCCCGATCCAATCGCCGCTGGCGCTACGCCGTCTCAGTTCGTCTCGGCGAGGGTTGTCACCTATCTGAGTCCCGAGACCTTGGGCCCGGGCAATAATGCTTGCCGCACTCATCCAGGCTCGGGCCAGTTCTTCTGCGATCAGACAGTACTCGAATACCCCCAAACCCATTCCCCCGTACTCGGTGGGGATGGTGACACCGAAGTATCCAAGTTCGGCCATACGTTCCAACAACGATGACGGGAACTCAGCCTGTTTGGGATCGAGTTCATTGGCAATTGGCATGAGTTCGTTGGTGGCGAAGGCCCTGGCCGTTCTTTGGACTGACCGGCGTTCAGAGGTGAGCAGGTGGTCATAGATCGAAGTTTTAAGGATGGAATGAACGAAGGACTCTGTGCCTGCATACCGCATGCCGCTCACGATTGAGTCTCACCGGCTGCACTCGGTGCGGCCACGATGAACTCGATTACATAGCCATCGGGGTCTTGTACCCAGCATTGGCCATATTCCTCGTTGGTTTCGAAGACCTCCAGGCCCTTTTTCTTTAGGAAGTCGACGGTTGAGTGGTAGTTCGCGACGGCGAAGGCCGCATGACGCGCCCTCGGATCACAAACAGGTGGGGGAGAGCCGACATCATCAGACACAGGTACCTCAAGGAGGTGGACCTGTCCGCTTCCAGCCTGGTACCAGGCACCGGGAAAGCCGAAAATGTCCGGACGGGGGATCTCGGAGAGTCCGAGGATGTCCTCGTAGAACCGTCTTGAGGTAGCAAGGTTTGATACCGGGAATGAGGTGTGGTGAGCGATGCAGTTCAAACTCATGGTTTGGGCTCATGATCTAGGACCGTGAGGGAGGTGAGAGCAGACAGAGCATTGAGAACGTCATTGGTGGAGTGGTCATCCAAACCTGAGACTGTTGCCTCTAGAACTGACTTATAGAAGGCCCGTTCTTGCTCGAATACTCTCCGGCCGCGTTGGGTCAGCTGGAGAATTGTTACCCGTCGATCAGAAGGGTGGGGTTTTCGGATTAGAACGTTGAGAGCCTCAAGGCGGTCGATGATCCTGGTCATGGTTGACGCGGAGAGGCCCAAGGTGGAGCCGATAGAGGCGATCGACTGAGGTTGTTGGAGCCCGAGGGTTTGGACGACGAGCCGCTGGCGAACGTCAAGGTCATTGGTCGGTCGTTCGGTACCGGCACTGGTCAGGCGGTGAATGATGGACATGAGGGCGTCAACGTGTATCGGCTCAATGGTCGGGACGGTTTCGGGTGGCCTTGTCCGCTGCTGAGGGCTAGGTGGGTCTTTTGTGGGAACCATAGGTTTCTCTCAAGTGGAACGGAGATGGATATAATACTATATTGATACTATTGCGGGGCGGTAGTATTCTGTCAAGAGATGTGCTTGTCCGCAGCGGTCAGCCCAGGGGTCCAGATTGAGAAAGCTGCTCATTTCAGAATCCTTTCTCGAGACAAATCGAGCGAGGTTGGAAAACTTCACCGCATCGTTGGAGCCAGTCGTGCTCCATCCGAACCTGAACGACTTGGAGATCGAGATGGCGTTCTTCTCTCCCGATTGTTATCCAGACCTCGCGGGCGACTTCATGACCACAGTTCTGAGGTCCTCTCGCCTGAGGTGGCTTCAGACATTCTCTGCCGGTGTTGATCACCCCATCTTCGAAACGCTGGTCGAAGGTGGATGCCAGGTAACGACTGCTTCCGGGGCGTCCGCAATCCCAATTTCCCAGGCGGTCCTATTGCACCTGCTGGCGCTTGGGCGTCGATTGCCCGAAACTCTGGACAACCAACGGAACCATCGCTGGGAACGGCTGGAGGGAAGAGATCTCGCTGGCACAACGACGGTTGTGCTTGGTTTCGGGCCCATTGGTCAAACCGTGGCCGTGCTCCTGGGTGCCTTCGGATCACATGTGATCGCTCTGAGACGTTCGGTTCGCGGGGATGAGTCTGTTGAAACCTGGCCTATTCGCCGATTGGAGGATGCGCTCGTGGTGGCTGACCAACTTGTTTTGGCCTTGCCTCTCACCTCTGACACGCGCAATCTCATCGACAAGCGCGCTTTGGAGTTGGTTCCAGATCACTGCCTTTTGGTTAACGTCGGCCGAGGAGAGCTGATTGAGGAGCAAGCGCTAGTCGACTCGCTGAGCACCGGGAAACTGGGTGGGGCAGCCCTAGATGTATTCGTCGAAGAACCCTTACCCGAAGGCAGCCGTTTCTGGGATCTTCCGAACACCATCATCACCCCACACATCGCCGGCCGAGTTCCAACAACAGATCAGAACGCGATTGAGATCTTCTTCGGCAACCTCAATCGATATCTGGCGGGACACCCTCTTCTCAATCAGATCTGATTGCTCTCCTGGCCACCATTTCCGTCATAGTGCCTAGCGATGAAGAGTCGACCGAAATTGTCCGGAGCACCGTTGGGATACACGGTGTCTCTTGTTGAAGGAACCGCCGAGTCCTACAAGGCCTTCGGCAAGGCGCTGTGGTCCGAAGAGTGTTCGGTCCCGGCTCGGCTGAAGGAGCTGGTCTTCATCCGAACGACCATTATCAATCGATGCCCCACCTGACTGCGGGGCCATGTTGTCTCGGCGAGACGACGAGGAATATCGGATGAGGAGATCGATGCCCTTGAGGCGCCAGACTCCTGGGGATCGGTTTTTGACGGGCCGACGGTTAGTTCGTTGCGACTCGCCGACGCCATGAGTGGCCCGGACAACCATGCCTTGGCCCCCGAGTTGGTGACGGAACTGCGCAGCCACTTCACGGAGACCGAGCTGGCTGAACTCATCCTGGTATGCGCTTCAGCGAACCTGAACAACCGAGCCGGGAACGCGGCCAAGCAGCTTCTGGGCGAATAGGCCCTTGGACATGGACTCTGCCTATGAGTGGAAGCAGTACTACAGGGTCTGTTGCATTGAGGAATCACTTCGATCACGAGGAAAACTCCAATAGTGCCGAAACACCGAGAGCCACCCTCCACCAACCTGTCAGCATTCACTGGCTTTCGGTTTCCGCCCGAGATCATCATGCTCGCCGTTCGTTGGTATCTCCGGTACGGCCTTTCCTACAGAGATGTAGAGGAACTACTTGCCGAGAGAGGGGTCGAGGTCGATCACGTCACCATCTACCGCTGGGTCCAACGCTTCACTCCTCTCCTCATTGACGCTGCGAGGCCATGCCGCCACGCGGTCGGTAACCGGTGGTTTGTTGACGAAACCTACGTCAAGATCTCCGGCACCTGACGATACGTCTACGGCTCCAAGCAGCTTGGCCGTGGATCAGCACGGCCAAGTCATTGACGTCTTCGTCTCCAAACGCCGCAATATCCCAGCAGCCCGCAGGTTCTTCAAGACCGCTTGCTCGCTTACGACGAACCAGTCGAGGTCACTACCAACTCGGAATCGAGGCGCCTCATCGACATCAAAGAGTCATCCGGGCTTTCGACGAACTCGTCGATCTCATCTGACGCCAGCGCAACCGCTCGCTGGCCTCGACGCGCACACTTTGCGCTGGACGCAACAGAGCCTCAGTCTCGGTACCGGCATTCTTGCCCGCGGGTGACTATGAAGTTGTGGTATCGGCCCGGGGGTCTGGCGGTTCGTCTGCCCCGGCTTCAACCCCGATCCTTTCGACGAATGTGACCCCACCTGCCTACGACAACTGCCGTCAGGCGCCGGTGAACCCGAACTTCGCAACTGGAGACCCAATCAAAGCATCGCTGTTTCGGCTGTACTGCTCATACTTCCTACGCAATCCCGATGCTGACGGCTTTGACTACTGGTATCAGACGTTCTCCTCGGGATCGACCGGTCTCAACGAAATCTCGAACCTGTTTGCTACCAGTGACGAGTTCCGTTTGACCTATGGCTCGTTGAGTAATGAGGTGTTCTTCAAACTCATCTACAACAATGTGATGGAGCGCCAAGCCGAACCGGAAGGCTTTCGCTACTGGCTTGGCAAGATCGAACAAGGTGTACTTACCCGGGGAGAGGTGATGTTCTATTTCAGCCAATCAGAGGAGTTCCAGATTAAGACCGGAACCTTCTAGCTCGCTTGGTCAGTTCATTCGAGGGCTTGCGTGAGGGTGTGATTTGATGTTTGCTGTAGTTGATGGGTGATCACCTTTGTGCCGGTGAGCAGGTCAATGAGTGTGCGGGTGTCAGGCCGTCGCCACGCCACCAGCAGGTCCACCAACAGCAGGAACCAGAAGATGGTTGTTGTGTCCGTGGCCAGAAGCCACCCGTAGCGCAGGACTGCCCGAGCCGTTAGCTGTTGTAGACTCGCCGGGTCCATTGTTGTATTCACCACCACGAGGCCCACGGCCCTATGGCCGGGGGTACGTCCCGGATCGACAAGCGCCGGGACCAATACCAGGGCGACGGCGAGTACGAGCAACTGTGACAGCACCATCACCAACCCCCTAGTCTCATCGGAGATGTCCCCAATGATCGCGGCGAGGACTAGTAAAACGGCTGCTCGCAGTATGAATGACATGACGGTTAGGTTCATCAGGTTCAACAGCACTGCGCCAGCCCGTCGTTTGCGTGATGGCGCGCCCAGGTCATCCACCCGGACCGGGTCCCGGTAGGGCCACATTCGGGTCAGCAACCAGCCAAGCATCCAACCGGCCAGAGCGCCGACAGTGTTGAGGATCAGGTCGTCGACTTCGGCGACGCGGTATGGGCACTCATAGATCCCGAAGATGGCGGTCCCTTGGGTTAGTTCGATCAGTACCGATCCGGCGAATCCGATGAGTCCGGCCATCCACCACTTCTTGCGAAGCAAATAGCCCAGCCCGAAGCCCAGCGGTACGAACAGGACCACATTGAAAAACGCCTGAAGGAAGGCGGTTGAACGCAGCCCTTGGGCTAGCCCATTTGCAGAGAGGGCGCCGATTGCCTCTCCGATTGAGGTGAATGGCACCGGGCTCCAGTACTCATACAGTGCTCGGTTGTCGCAGAAACCCCTGGTTCGGGCGGGAAGAGGGAAGAATACGAAGGCGGCCACGCCAGACAGGTACAACGCGGTGAAAGTGGCGAATGCGGTGGGCCACAATGCCAGCCGGGAGTACCTCTGGTAAACCCACTGAATCAGTGGCAGCAGGAGCAGCGGTATTAGGCCGATGAATAGCAGAATCCCGAGGCCCAGTTCCAGGATCCAGGTGTTCATTGTTGCTCCTTCTGCTCAGGCGTCGGCGGGTTCCCAGTGGGGCAGCAGCAGATCTATGAACTCTTCCGCCGTAACAGTACATAGGCAACCACCGACAAGATGGCAATGATTGGGTAGACGATGACAACATCGACCCTGATGATCGGCCCGGATTCATTGTTGGACCAGGAAGAAACGTATAGCTCCCAAGCTATTGCTAGAGCAAGAAAGAGAGCTAGAGAGAGGGCGACGAGCTTGGGTTGCATGGTGATTTCCTTTGATTTGTAGGTGAGAGATGAACTGGCAAACAATGTCAGAGGGCCTGGTCCTGGAGCGGACTCAGTCAGCTAAGGGGATGCGGATCGTGAAGACGGCGCCATTGCGGTTGGTGACGGTGATGGTCCCCCCGGCGGCCTCGACAATCTGGCGAGCAATAGCCAGCCCTAAGCCGGCGCCTCCACCTTCTGAGCGATTGCGGGACTCATCCAGTCGGGCAAACCGGTCGAAGACCCGGTCTGCCAGGTCGGGGTCAATCCCGGGCCCGTCGTCGGAGATCTCGATCACACCGAACCCGTCAACGGCATCGACCCGCACTATGACCTCGCTGGCGGCATAGCGGGTGCCGTTCTCGATGATATTGCGGAGGGCGCGAGTCAGGTGGCGCAGATTAGCCTCAACCCGGGCCGCTCGATAAACCTGAACCCGGACGGGCACCGGGTGGGGACGGTTGACCTCGCTGAGGCAAACCTCATCCAAGTCAATTCGGCTGGTTTGTAAGTCACTGGAGTTCTCCTCCAGATTGGCCAGCAAAAGCAGGTCGTCAACAAGTCCGGCCAAGCGATCGTTTTCCTCGCTGATCACTTCTGCAGTACGTTCCCAGTCGGTTAGTTCGGGATGGGCCCTTGCCACCTCGATGGTGGCCTTGGTGGCGGTAATCGGGCTGCGTAGCTCGTGGGATGCATCGGAAATGAATCGCCGCTGGGAGTCTCTGGCACCTTCCAAGCGTTTGAGCATGGCGTTCATGGTTCGGGCAAGATGGCCTAATTCGTTGGCGTCGGGGGGTTCGGGCAGCCTCTGGTTAAGGCTCTCGTTTGAGATTTGCTCCACTCGGGAAGCCATCTCGGAGACCGGTCGCAGTACCCGACCAACAACACCCCAGGCCATGGCGGCTACGAGAGCGGTGAGGAGTGGTATTCCCAGAAGGAGTAGTCGCTTAGCGGCGGCAAGGCTGTTGCGAGTCTCGGTAAGAGGCTGGGCTACCCCCAGACTCAGATCCTGGTCACCAATGGATACCGGAGCGGTAACACGGAGTTCGTCGTGGCTGATTTCTGTGGTTCTGTCACCCATATCCAAGACAAGCTCTTGGAAGGTGATCAGCTCTGACGGTGTCGAGAGGGGATCGACGTTTCGGATAAGCTCGGTCACTGCCTCGGGGGGTATGTCGGGTGCGGGCTCGACGCGCGTGATCTCTTCGTCGTCCAAAAAAAGTGGGGTGGCTTCAACCAGAAGGAAGCCAAACTCATCAGGAGTGAGCTCGATCCCGTTGGCGTCGGCATAGACGAACCGTGCCTTGTCTTGCGTAGACTCCGGTGAGTTGGGGTTGCCCGTTTCTAAGCCACTGGCGAAGTCGTCCAGCAGTGCGTTGGCCGACTCTTCTGAGTTGGACAACATGGTTCGTTCGAGTTGATTCATCATGACTGCACCGGCGATCCCGGCCGATAACCCAAAGATGAGGGCTACCGAGACTGACAATCGGGTTCTGATTGATCCTGAGTTCATGGAATTAGCCGATACCCGTGCCCGTGGACGGTTTGGATTCGTTGGGTCAGATCCGGTCGAGCCAGCTTTCTCCGCAGGTAGCCGACATAGACCTCAACCACGTTGGTTCCGCCGTCAAAGTCGGGCCCCCAGACCTGATCCAACAGGTACTGCTTGGTTAAGACCCGGCCGGGATCCGAAGCCAGGGTTCCCAACAGGCTTAGCTCGCGTGGTGTCAGTTCGACCGTCACGCCGCCTCGGGTGCAGGTTTTGCGATCGTCGTCAATGGTGATGTCTCCAATGACCTGGCCGATATTGGTGGTTCTGGGTTTGCCTCGTCGGATGAGGGCACGGATGTGAGCGGTTAGAACCACGAACGAGAACGGCTTGGTTAGATAGTCATCGGCACCAGTATCGAGACCTTCGGCCTGGTCGTACACCCCGTCCTTGGCTGTGAGCATGAGGATTGGGGTGGTGTTCCCCTCCTCTCGTAGGGTCTGGCAGACCACGTACCCGTTCATCTGAGGAAGCATCACGTCGAGCACGATGACCGCGTAGTCGTGCTCTCGGGCCATCCAGAGGCCGGTCTTTCCGTCCTCGGTCACATCGACACCAAAGCCCTCAGCGGTGAGCCCAGCGTCCAGGGCCGACGCAACATTTGGTTCGTCTTCCACGACTAGGATTCTCATGGACCTAGTCTCGCCCCCGTTTCTGAGAACCGGCTGAGAAGTCCTGTGAATGTCTCTCAGCCTCGCTCAGACCGTTCTCAATTCACTGGTTCATTGTTCTCACATCAACTTGCTACGGCGATCTTCGCCGAAGCAAGAGACAAAGGAGCAAACCATGAGAATTCTCAGCGCGAAAATCGCAAGCCTAGGACTGGCGTCGGTTCTATTGTTGGGTGCGTGTGGCTCGTCCTCTGAGCAAGGCAAGGGTGATGAGCTCCCGACCCTCAATGACTCGGCGGAAACTGAGACCGAATCCGAAACCACCCGCACAACCAGTGATATTAAGGAACCGGTTGATCCGGAGCAGGCGTTCGCTCAATACGAAGCCTGCATGTCTGACCATGGAGTCGATGTTTCCGCCTTGACCCCCGGTGGGGGAGGGGCGACAGTGAACAACGATGGGGCCGGAGACAAGGACTCTTCAATCCCTGCCCCTAACGCTGCGGACTTTGAGGAAGCCAACACGGCGTGTGAGTCAATCCTGAAGGATGCGTTCGGCGAGTTCGAGATGAGCCCGGAGGATGAAGCCAAGCTCGCCGATGAGTTGTTGGATATGCAGAAATGCCTGGCCGACAAGGGATTCGATATTGATCTCGCTGGTGGCTCGTTCGAGGTGGATGAATCCGTCGACTTTGACGAGTTTCAGCAAGCAATGAACAGCTGTGCCCCCGAGGGAACCTTCGGAGCTGGACAATGACCAGAAGACAAAGACGAAACAATCATCCAGCGCGGATGCGCTTCGGTAAAGCCGGCACAGGGGTCGGCGTGCTAGCGGTCGGCGCGGTGGTAGCCGGTACGAGTCTGGTGTCGGCCAAGACGAATGAAGAGTCCGGTGAGCCAGCAACCTCGGTAGAACATGCTTCCACTGCCCAGGCAACGGCTGAACGCGGTGATCTAACCGAGGAGGTCAAGATTAATGGCCTTGTCGGCTACGGCGACTCCTTCCGTCTTCCCATCGAGGCTCAAGGCACGGTGACCGGATCCCCCGAGGCCGGAACGGTGCTGGGCAACGGTGATACCGCGGTCACCATTGACCAACGACCGGTGGTTATCTTGCGGTCACCACTACCCCTTTACCGAGAACTCCGCCAGGTTGGTTCGGGGGAGCGCGACGAAGCAGGAACCAAGCTCGGACCCATGAAGGGGGACGACGTCCAAACCCTTCAGACCTATCTGTTGGAGGAGGGATTTGATGACAAGGGCAGACTGAAATCCGACGGTACCTTCGGGGCATCTACCAAGCGGGCCGTTAAGGCATGGCAGGCTGAGGTCGGTCATCCGGCGACTGGTCGTATCGATCGTTCCCAGATGATCTTCATTCCCTATAACGTCCGAGTTGAGGTAGCCCCAAGACTGGGCTCGGCCTTCGACTCGATCACGGTCACCGAACCAGCTATCAAGGTTACCGGAACCGTCACCTCCAAGCAGAAAGGATTCTTCCCGGTAGGGAGCACGGTGCGACTCGACGCCGACGGTACCGAGCTGAGCGGGACGGTAACCGAACTCAAGCGAGAGGTCGGGGCCGATGGGTCCACCCAGTTTGCCCTTCACATCGAGGTTGCCGGCCTGCCAAGCGGGGCGGAGGCAGTCAGGGTTACCGCTACCAAGACGGTGGCGCAAGATCAGGTCACCATTCCGGTCACGGCTCTCGTGGCCTTGGTCGATGGGGGCTGGGCCGTCGAGGTAGTCAATCCGGGAGGCACTGAGTTGACTGCAGTTGAGTTGGTGGACGTGGTTGACACCAGGGCAGCGGTGACTGGCATCAACGAAGGAACCGAAGTCCTGGTTCCCTCATGAGCGTCCTTCGCCTTGAACGAGTCTGTCGGTATTACGAGTCGACCCCACCGGTGAAAGCGCTGCACGAGGTCGATCTGGAGATCGAGGCCGGGGAGATGCTGGCCATTGTTGGTCCTTCGGGGTCAGGTAAGTCCACCCTATTGAACGTGATGGGAACCCTGGATCGTCCGACGTCTGGTCGAGTATGGGTCGATGGCGAGGAAACATCGGACATGAGCGATGGCGCCCTTTCTGGCTTGCGGTCCTCGCAGCTTGGATTTGTCTTCCAGGGATTCCATCTGATGGAAACCGTGGGGATCGTGGACAATGTGGCCACCGGGTTGCTCTACCAGGCGGTGCCTAAGCGCCAGCGTCGGGATCGGGCCGCCGCGGCACTAACCAAGGTCGGGCTTGGTGACCGTCTTGATGCCCGACCTACCCAGCTGTCGGGGGGACAACGCCAACGGGTGGCCATCGCCCGAGCCATCGTCGCCGACCCCGCCCTCGTTCTAGCAGACGAGCCGACCGGCAACCTCGACTCATCAACCAGTAGGGACATCATGGAACTCTTTGCTAATCTAAACCAGGCCGGTGCCACCATCGTTGTCATCACCCACGACAACGAGTTGGCCGACCAGCTACCAAGAACGGTAGCCATGAGCGACGGCCAGATCGTGGCCGACCGGGTCAAGGCCATCAGTCAAGCTGCGGGTGGTGTGTCATGAGCCAGTCAAGTGTTCGCCCCCTCGATCTCATCGGGATAGGAACCATTGGGCTTCGAAGCCGTCCCGGGCGCACAGCCCTGACTGCCATCGGTATCGCCATCGGCATTGCTTCGATGGTGGCGGTACTGGGCATCTCATCGTCATCCAAAGCCAACCTGATAGCGGAGATTGACTCGCTTGGCACCAACTTGCTCCAGGTTCAGGGCGGGCAAAGCGTGTTGGGTGAGTCCAGCCCTCTCCCGGTGTCGTCCCAAGCCATGGTCGATCGGATTCCCACGGTCACCGATAGTGCCTCGGTCATCCAGATTGCCACCAAGGTCCAGCGGAACCGGTTCGAGGACGAGCCAAACGGGTTGTCGGTGTTGGCAGTCGGTCGAGGAGCAAACAAGACCCTCGAACTCGAGGCCGCTTCGGGGAAGCTGATCGAGGGTGAGACCGCCTCACTTCCCGTCGCTGTGCTGGGATCGGTGGCGGCAGAGAGGCTGGGTATTAGCCGGGTGGCCGATGGGGTCACGGTCTCGATTGCTGGTCACAACTTTGCGGTCGTCGGGATCCTGAAGCCCCTAACTCTTAACCCTGACCTGGATCGCTCGGTGATGATCGGTGACTGGGCGGCTTTCGATCTCCTGGGGGTTGATGCCAACCCGTCGACGATTTACCTGCGGGTTCGACCGGAACGAATTGAGGCGACCCGCCCTCTTCTGGCTCGAACTGCGAATCCAAAGGCTCCGAATGAGGTGTCGGTATCGCGGCCATCGGATGCTCTAGAAGCCAGGGCCAAGGTGGACAAGGGCCTCCAGCAGCTTCTCCTTGGGCTGGGCGGCGTGGCCCTGGTGGTCGGCGGAGTGGGTGTCGCCAATGTGATGGTGATCTCCGTCTTGGAGCGAAGAGGCGAGATCGGCCTACGACGAGCCCTTGGGGCCAAGCGAGGCCACATCCGATCTCAGTTTGTGATCGAGGCCGCCACCCTGGCCGGTATAGGTGGTTTGATTGGTGCCGTGCTTGGATCGGCGGTGACTTGGGCTTATGCCACCCGTCAGGGTTGGCTGGTTGATATACCAGTCACTGGTTTGGCCTACGGGGTTGGCGGAGCCCTGCTGATCGGTGCCATCGCTGGTCTGTATCCAGCTTCCAAGGCTGCTCGCCTGGACCCGGCAGAGGCCGTACGACCTCATGCTTAGCCAACTCGGGCCACCGCTCCGGGGTGACGACGGCTAGATCAGCGCCGAAACCGATAGCCGCCCATGGGCTGAGCAGCTCAAACAGGGCGGCCGCCCCGACCGGGAGAACTGGTCGAAGGATGCGGCTGTCCTAGCCGAAAGTTCAATGCTGCTTGCATGCCCTCGGCGGCACCCTGGAAACAGATCAAATCCCTTCCCTCATTGGAGTAACGAATGCGCCCCCGACGACCACGAACAATCGAGCTAGCTGCGGTCCTTGTGGCCAGTGCGCTTGCGGCCAGCGCCTGTAGCTCATCAGAGGACGCCGCCCCAACCTCGACCAGCGATGCACCGACAACGACCGAGCAGACACCAGATTCAACCACTGAAACAACCGAGGACTTGATGGAGGACGATCCATCTGATGGAGAGACCGGGTCTCGCTTCGATACCACCGATGGCTTCGAAGCCGTCGACTGCGAACTACTGACCAATGAGGTTGTGGCCACAGAGGTATTGAGTGATGACAGCATCGAGTGTGGCTATGTCACGGTTCCCGCCGATTGGGAAACCCCTGACGGCGACCAGATCCAGATAGCCGCCTATTTAATCCCTACCACCAGTGACTCTCCGGCCGCGGATCCCGTTGTCTATCTCGAAGGCGGCCCCGGCGGAGCCGGAGTCTTAGCAGTTGGCGACTTCGCCCAAGGAGCAGCTTCGTACTTGCGTGAGCGGGGTGATGTGATCGTGATTGATCAGCGCGGTACTGGCTACTCCGTACCCGCCTTGTACTGCCCCGAAGTCAACGATGAGGAAGATAGTGACGTGGCTGGCCACCAGGCCTGCCGCGATCGCCTGGTCGCTGATGGAGTGAACCCGGCTGACTACAACAGTGTCAACAACGCCCGTGATCTCACTGCGGTTCGGGAGGCGCTGGGTTATGACGAATGGAACCTTTATGGCCTTTCCTATGGAACTCGGCTGGCCCTAACCGCCATGCGCGACGAACCAGACGGCATACGAAGCGTCATCCTCGACTCGGTCTTCCCCGTCGAGGTCAACGGAATCTCCGAAAGTGGCTACACCCTCTATTGGGCCATCGATCAGATCGCAGCCAATTGCGAAGCCGACTCGGATTGCGACGTTGATGCCAAAGCAGCAATCGAGGATGGAATTCAACGCCTGACAGAAACCCCAATCGATGGTCTGGCTCCACTGGACTATTTGAGTGTGATTACCGAGATGATCGCTGAACCTGAGTTGATGCAGATTATCACCAACGTGGCTGAAGGCTCCGAAGCCGATATCGGCGAGATGGTTGCGGAACTGACCATGCAGGCTGAGGAAGAAGAACTGCCACCGATCAGCGAGGTCGACCCGTCCTTCTATCCAGTGTTTGGTGACGCTGCAGGCATGGGCTACTCCGTTGTTTGTGCCGAGGAAGTCCCCTACCTGGACGCCACCGCCGGTCCGACCCTGGGCGATGATTTCCGGCCAACAACACAGGCTGTGGTCAAGAATGGCCCAAAGCCCTTTGACCCTGCAGCTTGTTCGGTATGGGACGTTCCTCCTGCCGGCGATATCGCTACCCAAGCAGTAACCAGCGATATCCCTACCCTGGTGCTGGCGGGGACCGCCGACATTGCGACTCCACCGGCATGGTCCCGTCTCACCAGCGAAACTCTTGCCAATGCCACCTACCTGGAGTTCCCCGGCCTGACTCATGGCCTGGTTGGCAACAACGACTGCCTGAATGGACTCACCGCCCAGTTCTTGGACGATCCAACGGCCGAACTTGATCAGGCATGTGTGGCCGCCTTCCCCGCCGTCGACTATCAAGCAGACTAGAAAGCGTCGGAACGGACACACCAACCAGTTGTCTAAACCGGGCATGATCCTTCAGCGAGCCTCTCTCCCCCGCTCCAGGATCTGCCCGGTTCGGCCTGTGCTCCTGAGACCATCGCGACGAAGGAAGATGCAGTGACAAAGAAGACCCAATGGAGGCAGCGGATATCCACCCTGTTGCTGGCCGCGGCCTTTATCTTGACCATCCTCGCCGGGCCCACTTTGTACGTGTCTTCGGTGATCGATGACGAGGACGCTTTCGTCTCGGTAGCCGACCAGGTTTTCGCTCACCCGGCGGTACGAACCGTGGTAGCCGAACAAGCGACCACCCTGACCATTGATGCCCTGGAAGCAGATGAGGCGTTGGCCGAAGCCTTGCCCGAACAGGTGCGAACCTTTGCTGTTCCTCTGACCCGGATTGCAACCACCCAGATCACCCAGGCAGCCTTCACCCTGTTGGATACCGACATAGCCATCGAGGTTCGAGATACTGCCTTGCGTGAAGTTCACGGCCAGATCACCGCCGATACCGATGAGGTCGTCTTGGATCTACGTGCGGTCCTAGTTCGCACCAGCCGCGAGATTGGAGGCCCAACAATCGGGGCCGGCGTAGCCAAATTCGTTTCCGGTAGCGACAAAGGACGCTTCACCTTGGCCAAGGCTGGGAGCTCAACCGCCATCATGATTTCTGCAGTGCGTCTGGTTCCATCTATCGGAGTTCTAGTCGCCCTAGCTGCGCTCTTGTCCCTGATCGGGGCCATCCTGGTGGCTCCGGACCGGCGACGGGCCTTGGTGCGGGGAGGCCTGGCTCTTGCTGCCGGCGCGGCGATTTCGACTGTTCTAGTCACCATTATCTTGTTTGTCGTACTTGGGGTCGCTACCGGCGGCTCGCCGGCAGGAAGAGCAGTCGCCGAGGTCATCAGCGGTGATTTCGCCCAACAACAGCGCGGTGTTCTTGTCAACGGGATCATCTTGGCCCTTATTGGCCTCATCCTCGGCAACCGCCCCTCCGCCATTGCCCTGCGATCTCTGCCAAAGAACCTGTGGCACCGTCGTGAAGGGACCGCCCAAACTCTGGCCACCGTGGTTGGCGACAACCCACCCCTCTCCCGTGCCGCGGTTTGGATGGCTGGCCTGTTCACCGTGACTATCTGGTCACGACCAACAACACGCGTTCTCCTCACCATTGCCGCCTTCACCCTGCTGGGCCAACTCGGGGTGTGGCTGGCCACCGCAACCAGCCCGAACAGTGCCGCCTGGCGTCAACGCCTGGGCCTGAATCTCGACTTAGGGTCACCACTTGAAGACTCAACGGCAACACGCCGGGCCTCCCGGCTTCGTATGAATCTTGCCCTGCTAAGTCTCCTCTTCCTGGTGTTCTTGCCGGCATGGAATCGAACACTGGTAGTCGTCGTCATCTCTCTCGGTGCCCTCATTCAAGCATTGATCGATATTCCTCAAGCCAGGTCAGTCGCTCGGAGCAACCGGGTTCCGGAACCTAAACCAGAGGGGCAGGGGGTTAGCTGGCGCTACTTGCTGGCCGGAGCGGTCGCCGCTATTGCCGCAGTGTTCGGGTTCTTGTCCACGGCGGGGTCCACCGATCGGGCTGAGGCCGCTACCGGCTGCAATGGCCATGTCGAACTCTGCGACAAGCGAGTGGATGAGGTTGTCTTTGCCGGGTCGCACAATTCCATGTCGTCCAGCGATCTTGGTTGGGAACTCGCCATGCAAACTGGCGACATCGTCACCCAGTTGGATACCGGGATTCGGGCCCTGCTGATCGACGCCCTGTACTGGGAGAATAGCGGGGCCATCGAGGGCGGGCAGGATGCTGCGGCCTCATCGGTCATTGAAGCCGCGCTGAGTGAGGATGAACCCAAGCCCGGGACCTGGCTCTGCCACGGCTTCTGCGCCCTTGGCGCTACTGACTTGACTGGGGGGCTCACCGACATTGCCCTGTGGCTTGAGTCCAACCCCCGCGAGGTCCTCCTGATCATCGTCCAAGACGAGGTAAGCCCCGAAGACCTGACGGCAGCCTTCGAGACCAGCGGACTACGCGACATGGCCTATGCCCACCAAGCGGGAACCCCCTTTCCAACCCTGGGCGAACTCATTGATTCTGGCCAACGAGTCTTGATCTACGGTGAGAACCATGGTGAGCCAGATTCCTGGTTCCAGAATGCGTGGGACAGTGACTTCACCGAGACCCCGTATACCTTTGCTTTACGGAGCGAGTTCTCGTGCGCACCCAATCGGGGCGAGGCCGACAACCCGCTGTTCTTGATCAATCATTGGCTCACGACGGGCATCCCGGTTCGGGAAGCAGCCTCGGTGGTGAACGCACGCTCTGCACTTCTTGACCGAGTCGAGGCTTGTAAATCCGAACGTGGCCGACTGCCAACCGTCCTGGCCACCGACTTCGTTCAAACGGGTGACCTGATTGAGGTTGTCAATGAACTGAACGGTGTTGCCAGCTAGGTACCCACAAGTGGGTCTCTGTTCCAAAACAAGCCTTTCTCACTAGCAATCAAGCCCAAAACAAGGAATCCCCCATGAACTCTTCAACCAGCGCACACCCCTATGCCCTTGATGTTCGAGCGCGGACTGAGGAGATCAGCGCCAACAGTCACTTCGGTCCGGTTGAGCACATCCTCATTCCGGGGACGGCGACCCAGACCGCAGAACAGGTTCGGCTCTTCCTAGGTTCGTTTTCGCATTGGATGACGCGTCAAGACGCAGTGCGAGTCGATCTCTTGGCCGCGATCGAGAGACTCGTCGATGACACTTTCGGTGGCATTGTTCATCGCCCATTCCTCACGGCGCTCTACACGGCTCAACGGCTCTGATCCGTCTGGTGCGGTCTCTCCTCGGCTTGACTGATAGTCGATGAATCCCCAGACCCGCCAGGGGTTGAATGCCATGTAGAGGGACCGCTGGTGTTGGGTTACCGTGGTGGGCTGGCCGTCGCTTTGCCACCCTTGCTTGGCCAACTTGGCCCCAATGCGGTAACTGACGTCGTCAACCTCATATGTTGTCCCGTCAAGGAGGGCAAGGGACAGCTTCTCGAAGATGGTGTCGCGGTGCCTGGTGGCGATACCGGGCTTGCTTTCAAGGCCTTGCGGGTGGCGGCGAGGCCTTTGGATCGGGAGTTGGACCACGCTGCAAGTACCGTGGCGGTGGTTTCGGACCGGCACTCCTGGGCGTAGGTGGCATCGCCAAGTAGGTCGAACAGTTTCGCGGCGGCGGCTGATTCCGTCCAATAGCCGAGGTGTTGCTCGTCGTGAGCGTGCCAACGCTTCGGCAACAGCCACCACAGCCAATTCTGTAACCCCGCCAGAGACAATATCGACGGTCCCTCACTGCCCTTTGGATTCGCCCCGCAATGGAAGGTTCGGGTTGGCCCGGGGTCACTCCGGTAGTCTCCGAGCCATGAGCACGAGTGGCAAGCTGGACGACAAGATGAAGCTGGGCCTGGTCCAGATGGCTCCCGTTTGGTTGGACCGAGACGCAACCTTGGACAAGATGGCAGGCTATGTCAGTGACGCCGCCAACGAGGGCTGTCAACTGGTCGCCTTTGGTGAGGCCCTGGCCCCCGGTTACCCGTTCTGGTTGGAGCACACCGATGGCGCCCGGTTTAATGACGGCCCGCAGAAGGAGATGTTCTCTCACTATCTGGATCAGGGCGTGGTGATTGAGCGGGGTGACCTGGCTGCCATCCAAGGGATCTGTGCTGACGGCAATATCGCCGCCTATGTCGGCATCATGGAACGGCCAGGCGATCGTGGGGGCCACAGTCTTTACTGCACGCTGGTCTACATCGATCCC
>JAJRXF010000045.1 GCA_024276425.1 Actinomycetes bacterium
AGTCGGGACAGTGACCCGCTACAAGTGGGTGCTGGCCCGGAAGGCCGAGGGGTTCCCGATCACGATGGCGTGCAAGGCCGCCGGCGTGTCCCGCCAGGCGTTCCATGATTGGCGTGCCAAACACGCCGCTGGCCCGACCGACGCGGAGATCGCCGACGCCATGCTGGTGGCGGAGATACGCGAGATCCACTCAGAGTTCGATGGCGCCTATGGTCAACCGCGCATGACCCCGGAGCTCCGCGAACGTGGGTTTTGTGTGAACCACAAACGGGTCGAGCGTCTGATGCGTGTTCATGGCATCGTCGGGGTGCACAAGCCCGCCAAGGTGCGTACCACGATCCCAGCCGATGCCAACCCGCCGATGCCTGATCTGATCGGGCGTCGTTTCGCCCCGGGCCGCCCCGACGTTGCGTGGGTAGGAGACATCACATACATCGCCACCGGTGAGGGCTGGCTGTACTTGGCCAGCGTGCTTGATCTCGGTTCGAGACGGTGGCTTGGCTACTCGATGGCGGCGCATATGCGCACCGAACTCGTTGCTGACGCACTCGACATGGCAGTGGCCACACGCGGCGGGCAAGTGAACGGCATCATCTTTCATGGCGACCGCGGCAGCCAATACATGTCGGGCGACTACCGCGAACTGGTCGCTGACCACGGCATGATCCAGTCCGTGGGAAGAACCGGGGTGTGCTGGGATTGTGATGATGTCGGGTGTCGAAGAGGCTTCCGATCTGGGAGACTTTCGGCCGATGCGGGTTCGGGTGATCTGACCCTTGCTATGACCGACCATGGTGTCCATGCGTTGACCTGTCGGTCATTCGATCCCGCGTCGTGGTGTCTCACCGGCCGGACGGGCAGTGACCTAATAGCGCCTCTATGTCAATTGACAGCGCCGAACGCTGCCCGTTGTGCGTCCCTGGTCATCACACGATAAACGGATTTGATGATCTGACGTTTCAGAACACGCATTGCCTCGGGCCGGCTATCGCCCATTGCCAGACGCCTCAACAGATAGTCACGACCGGGTCCCGGATGGATCGCCTGAGCATGCGCTGCGAGATGCACAGCACTGTTAAGTTGCCGGTTTCCCTGACGTGACAAACGGTGACGGACACGGTCCCCGCTCGAAACCTCGATAGGGGCGATCCCCGCATAAGACGCGAGATGCGCCGACGTTTTGAACCGCTCCACACGACCCACATGCCCAATGATCTTGGCTGCGAGAACGTCACTGATCCCAGCGAGTTCGGTCAACGTCGTCCCCGACGAGGCAACTGCTTCACGACTCCGGTCACGGTTCGCCACCATTGCCTTGTCCAGACGTCTCAGATCTGTGACCAAATCCCGAGCGATCGACTTTCGTTCACGATCAACAGCATTGACCGACCGAACCGTGTTCAACAAAGACGACGCCTGCTTAGCGCTCAAATGGATTGTTGCGCCCCCAGGAACAAGATCACGCAAGTGACGATGGAGACGATTCACGACCTGGCGGCGTTGCGCGGTCAGCTCTCGGCGCCGGTCGGCCAACATTCGCAACACCACATCATGCTGTTCAGCCTCGACGACGCGCAGACCCTGTCGTTGTGCGGCGACGACGGCGACAGCTTTCGCGTCGATCCGATCGGTTTTGCGTCCATGGCCAGAATCAAGGAGCCGGACACGCGCTACCAGAGTCGCTGGAACATCGACCACGTCTTGTCCAGCAGCGACAAGTTGTTGGGCAAGGAGGTGCCCGAGACCACCGGCGCCTTCTACCGCCCATTGGCGGTCCGGCCATGCTTCGGCCCAGATCAGCAAGTCGCTGGTCATGTGCTGTGATGATCTGACGCGGATTGATGCAACATCGGTCAGGTCGGGGTTGATCGCTGTTGCGGTGTGTGAAGCCTTGTGCGGGTCGATTCCAATGATGGTTGTCATGGTGCTCCTTGGTTGTTGCCGGACGGGTAACGAACTGCGATGGGCAACCTGAATTCAGGAGGATGTTCTTCACATGCCTCTATTGAGCCACACAGCAGCGGACAGTGACCGGCAGGCAAGCTATGAGAGAGCCACACCAAGGTGGGCAAGGAGTCTGGGAGCCGAACTGGTCACTGTCCTGGCACCATAAGACTCTGCAGGAATCGCTGGTGCTGACCTCTATTCAAACAAGTCAGGAGCCTGATCTACCAGGTCCCATCGCAGTCCTGTCCTTCCCGCCCGACCAGCGAGAACGGACTATCGACCATCTGTGAAGGGATCAACAGCCATGCCAAGCATTGCACTCGAACGCTCCGACGTCATCGTCGGTGTCGACACCCACAAAGACGAACACGTCGCTGTCGCGATCGACGGTCTCGGCGGAAGCCTCGACGAACCGCGGTTCTTCGCCGCGAACCCTGCCGGCTACGTCGACATGTTGGTGTGGGCCGAGGCCATCGGCGAGGTTCACGGCTTCGGGGTTGAGGGCTGCGGATCCTACGGATCTGGTCTCGCCAAGTTCTTGCGCCGTCACGATCAGACCGTTCGTGAGGTTGCCCGACCGCCTCGCAAGGGCGAACGGCGCCTGTCGGGTAAGTCCGACGCGATCGACGCGGAGCACGCTGCTCGGGTCTTGCTATCCGGTGAGGGCTCGGCGACACCGAAACTCGCTGACGGCCAGATCGAAGCGATCCGGCTCGTCAAGATCGCCCGTGATACCGCGGTGAAAGGGCACTCAACCGCGATCATCACGCTCAAGGCCGTGCTCGTCACCGCGTCAGATGAGCTACGTGTCCAGCTCGAGCCGTTGACCAGCCACAAGCTCGTGCTCGCATGCGTCGAGCTCGACACCGGCGGCGACATCGCCGATCCCGAGGTTGCGATGCGCACAACGCTGGCATGTCTCGCCCGACGCTGGCTCACACTTCACGAAGAGATCAAGACCCACACCGCCCACCTCAAAGCGCTCACCCAGGCCGCCGCCCCCGAGATGTTGAACCGTTTCGGGATCGGGTTCGACTCGACCGCGGAGATGCTCGTCACCGCAGGCGACAACACCGACCGGATCCGCTCCGAAGCCGCGTTCGCGAAGCTCTGCGGAGCCTGCCCCGTCCAAGCCGGGTCCGGCAAGACATCAGGCCGGCACCGACTCAACCGAGGCGGGAACCGTCAATCCAACGCCGCGCTCTACCGCATCGTCATTGTCCGGATGCGCTGGCACCCGCCCACCATCGCCTACGTCGAGCGTCGCACCGAACAGGGCCTCACCAAGAAAGACATCATCCGCTGCCTCAAACGATTCGTCGCCCGCGAGATCTACCACCTGCTCCCCGAACCCAGCACACCATCAGCCGCCCCCGCCAACAATCACCGATCGACCACTTGACATCAATAGGAGCTTCAACGCCGCAGCGGAATCATTCTTCGGCACGCTCAAGCGTGAACTGGCCAACCGGCGCCGATGGAACACCCGAGCCGACGCCCGCCGGGCCCTGATCCGCTGGATCGAAGGCTGGTACAACCCGAGACGCCTACACTCAACCATCGACTACAACAGCCCCATCGAACACGAAGAGCTGTACCACCGCCACGGCGACGGCATCGCCGCATAACCAACCCGTCCGCCGAACCGGGGCAACCTCAGCCGCTCATTCAGATGCGGCAACACATCATCGAACACACCCCGCAACTCATCCACCGTCATCTCCACACCCACACACTACATTGCGCGATCTAACCTGTGGCGGACCCTAACCACCTTTCAGAAGATCGCTCGCCGCGCCAGCGCTTATTGCCAGTAGCACGGGAGCGCTGGCTAACAGACATGCGTCATAAGTTAGGCAAAGCGAGCGTACCGCTAGGAGATAGTTGAGTCCGAACCCTGGTACAACAAACAGCAGAACTGCCTGCCCAACCATGGCAGCCGCCGATGTAACCATTAAGAACTCGATCATGACAAGCGATGCCGACTGAATGTGTGTGGCTCCAACGACCCTGTAGACGGCGCAGTCGCGTCGCCGGCTCAGGCCCCAAAACCCGACTAGTCCCACCGATAGCGCGGCGCCCATTATCCACGAATTCCGCGTGTCCCTCGAAAGGAACAGGTTGCGGAATCCCTGATCGTTCACATTGCGCTGCACGATCTCGGCCGCGACCAACGATTCGTCTTCCGTTGAGAATCCTCCCGCTAGGGCTACACGCCAGGTGTCGTACGACCACGGTTCGACGGCCACTCTGCATTCTGATGCGTCTGTCTCAAATCGAAGCTCAGCAATCACGCGCTCCAAGTCCCTAAGGACAGGACGCTCATCTATGTTCCAACCGATCTCGATCAGCGCGGCCCTGTCCTGGGCACCGGACCGTATGACTCTGACTGTGTCGCCGGGGACGACAAGCAGGTTCGCCGCTAGCTCGGTGCCAACTCCTATACCGCTCCCGACGTCGACTCCAGTTCCGCCGATCGCCCAGGTGAAGACCAATCCTCCTGGCACAAGTTGTCGCGGCGTAAGTCTTCGCAACCAGACCACTTCCTCAACGCCTGCGGCTCCCGCGAGAGCTTCGCACTCGGCGGTTCTTAGGCCGCTGTCGCCTGCCGATGCAACCGATAGTACGTAGCCCCCAGTTGCTTCGAGAGCCGCCTCGCGGTCCTCCAGCTGACGAACGGCCCTTGAGTCCAGCAATCCAGGGACGGTGAGAAGCAGCGAAATCCCGATCAGAAGTGTCAGGCTATAGCGGGGATTGGCTCGGAGATTGGCCCACGCTTCCCTCATCAGAGTCGTCGGTGACCATGGCTCGAACACTTAGTACTCCACGAGCCGTCCAGAAGAGATCTTTGCCCTACGCTCGCAACCGGACGCTATGTCCGTGTCGTGCGTCACCACGAGCAGCCCCGCTCCCCACGAAAGCGTCGCCTGCAGCGCGCGTAGAACGTCACCCGAGGTGGCGGCATCCAAATTCCCGGTGGGCTCGTCCGCCAATATAAAGACGGACTTCATAGACAGGGCTCGCGCTATTGCCACGCGCTGCCGCTCCCCACCAGAAAGCTGCACAGCTGGCTGTCGCTCCTTGTCACGAAGACCTACAACACCCAATGCCTCTATGGCGGCGAGTGCCGCATCGGAGCCCGACATCCCTCCGGCGATAGCTCCGAGCTTCACGTTGTCGACCACTGAGCGCGAAAGAAGCACATTTGCGTGCTGGGGAATCACTGCTACCCGCGGGGGTTTCGCTGAATAATAAAGTGAGCCTCTGCGGAGTTGGACCAACCCTTGGTGGACTGTACCTTTTCTGACACGCGCTGGCATGAGGCCTGCAAGGACCGACAAAAGTGACGTCTTACCAGATCCCGATGGACCCGTTATCGCCATTGATTCGCCTTGTCGAAGCACCAGATCGACGGAGTCCAATACTTTGGGTCCACCGGGGTACCGCAGCGTCACGCCCGAGCAGCGAAGTGTCCAACGACTAGACGTCACAGGTCAAACCGAATGCTCTGGGATTGGCCACCACTTGCTGAGGAACTTCGCTCCCCGCGTTCACCGCTGCTACGAGGGTTCCGCCGAGGTCGGCCTGCACGATCGATACGCTCGTTGGGTGAGAATCCAGACTTGGCCCAACCACGCATAACACATCAGGGTCGTCACCGCTCACAACGGCACTCCCAGGAATCTTGGGAAGGACGAGGGCCTCACGCAACTGCACGACTCCGACCAATGAGTCGATAGACAAAGTGTCTGTACCTGATTCGGCGAACTGTGATTCAATCTCAGCCAGGATTACCGAGTCATTGCCGAGGTCGAAACCAGCAGGCAAGTCGATAGCTATTCCGGATCCCGAGAAGAACCAACGCATCTTCCGTATCAGCGGAACACGCACATCCCCTGTGTCTAGGAGTTCCAACTCTGCGGCGGTTAGCTCAGGTGCTGATATGGCCACAGCATCACCTTGCGATGGCGCAACGGCGCCCACGCGGATACTAGTCGACACAAGAGGTGCCTGATCTGTAGGTATCCAGAAGATCGAGAATCGCTCGACTACGCCTGCAGGATTGTCGACACCGCGTATCCGGTTGAACTCGACCACAGCGTCATACTCCGCTCTACCGAAAGAACCGTCAATGGACTCATCCGAGAGCAAATCCAGACGGCTAAGAAAGCTCTGAAGCTCTCGCACATCGGAACCGTCATCGCCCCATCGTAAGTCTCGATGAAGTGGCGCGGGTGCAGCAAAGCCGATTACTGCAAGTCCGTTCACAGCGAAAAGCTCACGACCATCGGACCAATCTTCTGGAACCGTCACCCGAGTTACAGTCCCAGGGTAGGTAGTACTTGCAATCATCTCGACCGGTGCACTCCAAGTCAGGCGGACCTCAGCCGCCGTCGTCCCGGTGAACGTCGCCGAGGATATCTCCATGATGACTGGGGTCACCTCCTCAAGCGAGCGGAGCGAAGAGAGGTCCTCGTCCTCAATAGACCGCAAGACTAGGAACGAGGCGGTTGGTGCGATCCCCAGCATGAGAATTGTCACCGTACTGGCCAGGAGTTTGAAACGCCGCAACGGATTCTGGACTCCTAATTCCAGGGCTCAAAGGGATCGAAACATGGGAGCGCCTCCGGGCCACCGCCGAGGATAGCCTCGATGGCTTCTTCCACCGCAAAGTCCGGATTCAAATCGATCCCAATACCCTCCATACACGCGACCACTATCGGACGGATTGCCGCCAAATCCTCCTCGGTGGGCGGCGGCTTTGTTTGAAACACTATGTTCACATCGGAGACATACTCGGCACTGCATCTGGCATGCTCCTGTTCAGCGCGTGCAGAGCCATCAACATCATCGGGGGCGGTGAAACCGTATTCGTACTCTAGTGTCTCGCCATCGTCCGCCAGAACAGGATCCGTTATCCGCACGCCGGCCTTCCGAACGCACTCGACAGTCGCCAATATCGCCGACTCGTACTCGCCCTGGGTGACGACGCCATCCTCTAGGATTGTGCGCTGAAATTCCGACGTCCGCAACATTATGCCGTTGACTAGCTCCCTTTGTGTCTCTTCGAACGACACGTTATTACCAACTTGAGCAGCGGCATCGCTGGTGGCCGGCGTACCGGAACCGCCTCCGCACGATGCGACCACCAAAATGGCAGCAACCAAACTCCTACCGTGAAATAGAGTGTTCAACTAGACTCACCTCCGCCACGGACCCCTCTGCTCCACCGGAGCTGGGATCTTGGACTGTTTCAAGGAACATATGTTTGCATCAGAATCGTCAGAAGGAGGGAGGATGGCCTCCACCGGAACCGTGCACCGACCGTTGAAACTGGCCCACCCTCCACTTCCTCTATCCACGGCAGACTACCTCGCTTCACCTAGCACTCTACCCGAAATATGCTTCGTGTCTCGACGTTGCCGCTCGACAATTGCTACCGGATTACGACGACCCCGCCAGTATCGCTAGCATCTAGTGGAATATCTTGCTGGCTGTATACGAACCACCTTTATAGATGTAATGGGTAGACCACTGAAGGTAGACCGACGTATCTTGAGATTTCACCCATGTGCCGTTGGTCTCATTCGTACTCACGCACACGTAGTAGCAGTACCTCAGTGAGATACCTACTTGAGTGCAATCGGGGTCAGATCGCTGGGTGATGCCGTAGCCGCCTGGGTTGAAGCTGTTGCTCGTTTTTGTCCCCGTACAGTTTGAGTAGGATATGCTGCTTGATTCATAGTGGGCCGACGCGGCCTGCGGGCTATATGCGAGCAGGACAACAGCAATCGACAATACCGCCATTATTCGTTTCACCTAAACGACCTCCTCCGCAACTCGCGGAATAGTTAGAATGGATCACCTCTCCCGCCGTCGAGCAGCACGCCGCTCCTTCACCGATTTCTGCCAACGCCGGTCTTGACCTCGGGCAAGCGTAGGCTGACAGCCATCTCGTGTCAAGCTGCGCCATAGTCGCGAAGCGTCGGTGTTGTGTAACGGCTCGGGGACGGGATCTTTGGAGCCTGCGCGTGAACGGTGGGGTGAGGGCCGGTTGAGGGTCCCCGTGGGGGGGCACGAGGCCCCGCTCACTGGTGAATGATGGTGGTGTCGGCGGCGCGGATGCTGTCGATGTTCACCTTGGGTTCTGGTGGATCATTGCCGGCGCTTCGGATTTGGGCGTGAGTTCGGCTTGTTGAGGTAGGTCCCGAGCGCGACACAGGGGCTCTGCGAATCTGGCGATGTCTTACCCTGGATCCACCGCGTGGAGGTCTTGGGGCCGCCGATGGCGGTGGGTGTGGAGCGAGCGAGTTGTGGTGGTGTTGAACTGGGTTCGGGGCGTGTTGAACCAGGTTTGGTGGGTCTTTTGAGGGTTGGCGACGCTGGGTCTGGTTCTGCGGCGCGTCGGACTGCTGGGCTGTGTGTCAGCCAGCGGGGCCGGGCAGTGCGCGGAGGTTTTCGAGCATGGTGGTAAACGCGGTCTGCCATGGCCAGCGTGTCGGCAGCCGCAAGGTGTGACGTCCGGATCGGTTGACCGCAACCGCGGGGACGGCGATGATCCGGACCCGCAGGGTCCGGTTGTTGATGGGGTCGTGTTCGCCAATGATGACGGTCCAGCGGGCGAGGTTGTGGGCGATGATGGCGCACGCGAACCAGGCGGCGTTCGCCGGGTAGTGAGTGTCCCCCTGTGAGCCGGTCACCTCTTCAAGGAGGTAATCATGGCTGTTATGGAAGATAAGAAGGACAGGTCGAGGTCTCGGCGGTCGTTCAGTCCGGAGTTCAAGGCCGACGCGGTCGCGATGGTGCTCGATGATGGTCGCAGGATCGTCGATGTTGGCGAGGCGATCGGTGTCGGTGCCGGGACTTTGGGGAACTGGGTTCGATTAGAGAAGAT
>JAJRXF010000046.1 GCA_024276425.1 Actinomycetes bacterium
AGGGGATGCCGAGTTTGACGAAGAACTCAAATGCTGCCGCCATCTTGAGCCTGGCATGTGCCATAACATCTCCGGGCCGGTCACTTGTTGCTTGGTTCGGATGCCACGGGCGATCCATGGTTCCTTCACCGAAAATGCCGAAACCATCCCAACAAAACGAATGCCAATAGCAGGCTGCAAGACGGAGGTGATCTTCCATCGACTTGCGATCAACCAGACCTTCTTGTCATACCAGCGAAAAGCCAACCCATTGTCGCTGTCAGGCCCCTCGTAGCAAATCTCGTCCACACCAACGAAGAATTCAGAAGTCATGGGTTGTACGTCCTCGGCATCATGAGCGTGACGGCCAGAAACCCTACAACAGCTTCCGGTCCTGAGCGACGGCGTCGTAACTGTCGTAGTCACTCGCCGTATCGTCGGCGAACTCGAACTCCATGAGCCCGGCGTCCTCCCAGGCCTTCCGCAAGTAGCCATTGTTGGCATCCAGCAGGCCAAGTCGACGAGTGTTTGGAACAAGTTTGGAGAAGAACGCCCGCTGGAATGTGGCCGATGGATGCAGACCTTGTTCTTCGGCTGCCTGGAACAAGAACGGCACTACCTCCTCAACCGAGACGCCCATTCTTTCCCAGACCTCAGGCGTTGTCGATCGACTCTGGGATCTCAGAGTATTCTCTATCATGAACTCCTGACGGTCCTTCAACTCTGCTTCGGAGAGGCTCTCGTAGTACTCCCCCAAGCTCAGGATTCCAAAGGCAACGTGTCTGGCTTCATCGGCAATCACATACCGCAACAGCTTTCTCAGCAGGGGTTCCTGCGTGCGACGAAGCATGTCACCAAAAGCAGCCAGAGCCAGGCTTTCAATCACGATCTGCATACCGAGATAGGCAATATCCCAGCGTGAGTCCTCCAACAACGCCATGATCTGGGCATCCAGATAGGGGCTCATCGGGTAAGGGTCGCCGAGCTTTTCCGACAGGTACTTGGCGAATACTTCGGTGTGGCGGGCCTCGTCCATGGTTTGGGTGGAGGCATAATACTTGGCGTCAATCCAGGGAACCGTCTCGACAATCTTGGCGGCGGTCAGCATGGCACCCTGTTCACCGTGCATGAACTGGCTCAGTGTTGCTTTGAGAAACTCGATACCGCACTCGGTGAGTTCCTGTTGGCCCCACGCAGCTATGGGCGAACCGGGAATCTTGACCGCTCCAGCGACCACCTTCATGGTTCCGCTGTCTTGATCGTGTACAAGGCGCTCCGGGTCGACCTCCACCCTCCAGTCAAGGTCGGTGATGCTATTCCACTGGGATGACATGGCCTTGTTGTAAAGCGTGACCAACTGTTCTCGATCCCGCTCATAGTTCCACGTCATGATTCGCTGAGCATTGTCCGTGATGAGCCGAACGGACTCATTCACAACCGACGAATCCGGCAAGGCTGTACCCATCGAACCGCCTGAAACCGACGGTGTTGAGGTGCGTTCGGTTTGCGTCATCTGTGGAGTCTTACACAACGCGAAGCAGACAACGACAATTGGCCAAGCCAAAAACTTGTTCAGCTCGATGAGTGCCCGGCGCCACTCGGGCCGTACGTTTTCAATATCGACAGGACTTGAGGTGCGGGCATGGGCTTGGCAATGGCATATCCCTGAGCCCTGTCCGAGCCGAACCTAGCCAGCAGGGTTAGGTCCTCTTCGGACTCGACCCCCTCAACTACTGTTGTGAGCCCGAGAGCCTTCGCCATATGTATCAGGGCAGACACGATCTCGCCGCCAGACTGTTCGTGCATGTATTGGGTGAATGATCGGTCCACCTTGAGCACGTCGAAGTTCAGTGAGGCCAATTGAGAGAAGGAGGAATAACCAGTCCCAAAATCGTCAATGGCTACTCGGACTCCAATTTGGCGCAACTCCGCAATGATGCTGGCCGCCCGTTCCGTATTGGCCAACACCGCGTCCTCTGTGAGTTCGATAACGAGGCGCTCTGGTGCGAGACCCGTCCGGTCTAGGGTGGCTCGCACTAGCGACGGATAGGAAGCGTTCACAAAGTTCTTGGCCGAGGCGTTCACGCCGATGACCGTGGTCTCTGGGACTTCACGGCAACGCAACCAGGAAGCTAACTGACCCGCTGCTTCGGACAAGGTCCATGCATCAATGTCGGTCAAGAGATCGAGTTGTTCGGCAATATCGAGGAACTCTGAGGGTGGAAGCAACCCCCGCATGGGATGGAGCCAACGCACCAGCGACTCAAAGCCGGAAATGGTGTTGGTATGCATATCAAGAACCGGCTGATAGTGAAGCCGCAGATCACCGGTCTCAATAGCACGCCGTAGCTGATCTTCCATGGCCAGTCGATCCACCAAAGAAACGCGCATTTTCCGTTCAAACCGAACAACTCGATCTCGACCGCTTTCCTTTGCCTGGTACATGGCAAGATCGGCATCACGAAGAAGAGCCTCGGGGTTGTCGTTTGAGTTGGCCACTGCGATGCCAAGCGACAAGGTGATGCGAATAGAGCGATCTCCAACATCAATTGGATCTCGCATCGTCCGGCGAAGCCTCTCCGCTAAACCAACTGCGTCATCAGGGTGATCGAGATCCTCGCACAACATCACGAATTCATCGCCACCAAAACGAGCAATTGTGTCGGCTGCCCTGGCGTTGCAACGTAGACGGTTGGCTACCTCCCGAAGCAGAACATCTCCAGAGCTGTGGCCAAGGCTGTCGTTGACCACCTTGAAGTGGTCGATGTCGATGAAGATCACGGCGATCAACAGGCCGCTTCGACGGGCCTTTGCCAGGGCCTGGACAATCCGGTCGCCGAGCAAGGCGCGGTTTGGAAGGTTGGTGAGGCGGTCATGAAGTGCCCGCTGTTGGAGTTCTTCGCGCGCTTGACGTTCCTTGGTTACATCCACCACCTGGAGCAGTACATGCTCGACCCCCCTCGGTCCAACAAATGTCGAGGCACTTTCCTGAACCCAAAGAGCTTCTCCATTGCTCAAACAATACGACACCTCTCGTCGCCCCTCGGTCAGCACAGAAGCCGCTGGCACCGATCCATTTTCCCTGTTGGCACAGATAAAGCTGGAAAGCTCCATACCGAGAAGTTGATCGCCTCCTACTTGGAGTAGCGCTCCAAGAGCCTTATTGAACTTGACGACTCTGCCTTGGTGGTCAAGCTCAGCCACGCCGATCGGCGAGGTGTCAAAGCCAACCTGGAACCGCTCATGACTTGAGCGCAGTTCGTCCTCTGCAGCATCCCTCTCGACCTCAAAGCGAAGACGAGAACCATTGAGCTGGAAAACAAGGAACCCTGCTCCGATCGAAAGCAGAAGACCAAGGGTAATCACCACCAGATAGGTCGAGGACTTGGTCTCTGTCAGCCGGGGCTGTGCCAACCCTGCATCCTCTACCGAAACTCTGAGTTGCCAAGGTCGGGAGAACAACACCAACTCGACAGACGTTGTCGAGGACGAAGGCGAAGATACAACTACGTCATCTCCAAATTTGACATCGGTCGGCAAGATCGACACCGTCATATTCGGAACCGCTAAGCGCGAACCAACCAGGAACTGGCTGGAATCAAACTGAGCAATCAGGGTGCTTGGGCCCCAGTGAGCCGCGATGACAACAACCGCATCAGCCGAAACGAGATCGGGCAAAGCATCGGCTGGTGTCAGGAGGTCAACGGAGGACCCGTGGTCCCCTATCGGATGATCAAGAACCAAAGCTTGGAGGTCTCGAATCGGCAATCCCCGACTAGCGACGGCGTTCGACACAGACGGGCCAATCTCGATTGGCTCACCAGAGATCTTTTGCTCGCTGGATGTAACGATGGCAAAACCAAGGAGGCCAGGCAGGCGTCCGGCATCGAGATTCTTCAGCCTCGCGCTAACCCGCCCAACAGTCGAGCGGAGGATCTCGTCTTCTTCTGGCGGATCCTCCGGTAGTGCGCCAAGGAGGACCAGTTCGATCTCCCTGGCCCTTGATCGAACCTCACGCTCAAACTCCGTGGTGGCTCTCGTTAACCTGAACTGTTCAGTCGGCTCCTCTTCATTAGAAACTACGTGGCTGTTTCTGGCCCACATGGCGAGGATTGACGTGAGCAAGAGACCCACCACCAAAACGACAACGGGCAGCCCAAGACGCAACCCCCGAGCTGGCTCACCTACGAGCCTCATGGCCACCTCGACCTAGTTGATGCAGGGCTCTAGCCGAGGCCAGCGGCCTGCATGGCCTCGGTAGCCTCCCGAAGGAGTTCGGCGTGCAACGCATCGGGCACCTCAAAGTCAACCGAGGAAGCCACCTCGGCCACCACGGGCTCGGCGTCGACCAAGATGTCCGACAGAGTGACCAATTCCAGCCCAAGTATGTTCCTCGCCTGCTCTAGAAGAGCAAACAAGGCTTGCCCCGAATCGGAGCCACAAAGGACTGTCTCTGCCATCAGCCCGAGCCTCAAGGCATGAACGAGATCTACACTCGCGTGCTGAGGTACAACTTTTGAGTGAACGGCGTCTCTCAAGCTCAACGCCTCAGCCAGCACGTCTGGCATACCCCATTCCAGAAGCAAATCAGCGGTCACCTCGTCGGTGCTGTAGCCCAGCATGGCGTACTCATCTGGAGCGGTGGGCCAGCCACAGCTTCGGCTCATCAGGTCGTTGTGAGCTTCAGGGGCGACGGTGTTGAGTACCAGATGTCCGAGGGAGCCAAGCAGACCAGCGAGAAAGGCCTCATCAGCCACGGAAGGGTTCAACTCATAAGCGAAGGTCCGCGAAAGCGTGGCACACACAAGGGTTCGCTTTCGAGCCATGGTCACCAGCTTCTGGGCATCAGAGCTTTGAGGCATTAGCTTCGACATCGAAGTCGAGATGACCAGGAGCCGCAAGGCGCGCGCTCCAAGCATCGACAGGGCCAGATCGATACTGGTTACCTTGCTCTTGGCTCCATAGGCCGCAGAGTTCGCCGTTCGGATGACCTCAGCGGTGAGCCGGACGTCTCGACTGACTATCTGGGCAAGATCCCGCATGTTCAGTCGGTCTTCGTCGGCCAGCTTGCGCAATATCTCCAACGCAATGACCGGAGGCGAAGGCAGAGCATCCGGGTCAACAAGAAGTTCTTGACGGCTCGGAATATTCAGTTGAGCGTTTTCAATAGACACGGGGTAGCTATCACCAGTCGCTAGAGAGAAATGGTCAAGACAGGACCAGTTTCGACCGGTGAGCCACCTCTATGAGCAGCCCATTTCAAGATCTCGGAATGACCTCGTCTGGCTACCAGCAAGAGTTGTTTGACTCGGCCCATTGCCAGCCACTCCGTTCACAATGGGGTCGCAGTTGGCGAAAGGGCCACGGGAAGGGGCAGAATGTCTCCCAGTGATCCTCACCGCTGCACAAAAGGCATCCCTCCAAGCCAGAACCCTCATCATCCTCTTTCTTGGAACCGTTGGTGCCAGAGCAGCCAGCACACTGACCTTCACGGTCGCCTCCCTCGCCGTCCTCGAAATGCTGGACAATGACAAGCTAGCGGGTCTTCCGACCGTGGCCGTCACCCTTGGCACCGCCATTAGCTCGCGTCTTCTCAGCAACTACATGGCCGGCCGCGGTCGGCGCCCAGGCTTGACGTTGGGGTTTGGCATCGCTGCTGGGGGGCTGGCACTAACCGCATACGGCGTCAATCGCGGTTCCTTGGTTCTTTTTGCCATTGGATTGTTGTTCTTTGGAGTTGGTCAAGGATCCGCCAACCTCGCTCGCTATGCGGCTGCAGACCTCGCTCTCCCCTCCAACCGAGGCAAGGCCATCTCCTTCATTGTCTTTGCATCCACCATTGGTGCAGTCGGCGGTCCGCTTCTTATTGCCCCGGCCGAGCGTCTCGCTTCGTCCTATGACAATGGAAAGATCATTGGACCCTACGGTGTCGGAGCTCTCTGCATGATCGCGGCCGCGCTCATCATCCAAGCCGGTCTCCGACCAGACCCCCTGGAAGCGTCCGGAGGTTTGGATGCTCACTCGCCCGAACGCTCAGCACGCGCCACCATGCTTGAGTCTCTGAGCCTGATTCGCGCCAATCCATTGGCCAAGCTCGCCCTAGTCGGCATGATTGTGTCCCAACTGGTCATGGTCATGGTAATGGTCATGACACCAGCTCATATGAAAGTGAACGGCCACGACCAGGCAGCCGTCGGTTGGGTAATCTCGGTGCATACCGCTGGCATGTTCATGTTTGCACCCATTGCAGGCTGGGTCAGCGACCGTTTCGGTCGCGCCAAAACAATCATGCAAGGAGGGGCAATCCTTGGCGTCGCCACGGTCGTAACCGCTCTTGCCAGACAGGCTCCCCAAACCCTTCTTTTCCCCGGCCTGTTTCTCTTAGGGCTGGGATGGAGTTTTGGCATGGTCGCCTCTAGTGCTCTGTTGACCGAGTCGATCCATGATGACGAACGGGTGGCGGTCCAGGGGACTGCCGACCTGACAGCATCGGTGGTCAGCGGAACCGCCGCCCTTGGCGCAGGGTTCGTTTTTGACGTTGGCAGCTACCAGATTCTCTCTTTGATCGGAACGACCGCAGCCGGAGCCTTGCTTGTCATGGCCTTTATCACTCTCAGACGCCAACCTTCGGCTCAGGAATCAAAACCAGCATTGGCTGCCTAAGTTCGGCGATCCCAATAGTCGCTGACGATCCAGCGCATAACCTTGGTCTCGATGCCATGTTGGGTCGCGAGGTCATTGACTGCGGTCCCAACATGAATCTGGCGAGCGACCTCAGGGCAGGATTCCATGAGCTCTTCTCGAATTGCCACATAACGAACCGCACGAGACACCGTCCCGGGGGAACACTCCCACTTCGTGGCGGTTTCGCGTTGAGTCAGGCCTGCGGCGCAATCAGAGGCCAATGAAACATAGTCATAGCTAACACCCCGACGTCCTGATGGTGGCTGACCAGCCTCAGCGAGATTTGCCTCCCGCGATCCGCCAATTCGACGAAGCTGTTGCAACGCACCATCGCCCATGGCTACAGACCGAGCAACCAATGGGTCGTGATCGAGCCTGCTGGCTGCCTGCTTTACGACTGCCCATAGTCGGTAAGCGACCTCGAAGCTGGAGTTCTGATGATAGAACTCCGCGGCTCGGCGGAGATCCCCAAGAACGAGCACTCCGTCGTCGCGGGTCAGATCCAATTCAATAGAAAGGGGAATGCGCTCAATGCTGCCCTCGATAGGACTGAGCACAACCCGGCCTCGCGCACCGCTTTTCTTCGGCGACGATCCTGCCTCGGTGGAAAGCGTTGCATCCATGGCCATGCTGAAACCTTCTTCGTGTCGGGCTGATGTTCTCCTACCAGTCGGTCGGCGTCGGCCATTCCTGAGCAGGTGGGCCAAGGGAATCTTCCTCACGCGTTTTGTTCAGCACTGCGACCCCGCTGCCGATGGAACCCTCATGTCAGACAAGGCACAGCTGGCCCATCCAGCCCATATTCCGCGACCCCCTGCCAAGATCAGTGAACTTGGGGTTCCTGGGGCCTTGGTAGAGGACCTGTTTATCCGTCGGCTACTCATTGAACGAACCTCCACCATCCACCAGGTTTCAACCGCCCTTGGCATCCGCATGTCGATCGGCCGGGAGCTCGCCGAAGACCTAAGAACCAGGCAAGTCTTGGAGTACCACGGGATGGAAGGCCGGGACTATCGGATTGGCCTGACCGAGAATGGCTCACGCCTGGCCAATGATCGCATGGCCATGTCGACATATGCTGGTGTTGTTCCGGTCTCTTTGGCCCAATACACCGAACGTGTCTGGGACCAGAAGGCCGACATGCAGATCAATCGCGAGACGATTCGAGCGGCCTTTGGCGACCTTGTCATCGAGGACGACCTTCTTGACCAGCTTGGACCTGCCTTTCTAAGCGATGGCGCCATCTTCTTGTATGGTCCCCCGGGGACCGGCAAGACAAGCCTGGCCGAACGCATGATTCGCATTCACGCCGATCGAGTCTTGGTCCCCAAAGCAGTCGAGGTCGATGGTCAAATCATTAGTGTCTATGACCAAGCTGTTCACCAACCGGCAGAGGAACAGCCAACGGATCTCGACCCTCGTTGGGTCCTTTGCGACCGCCCGATCGTCATCGTTGGCGGCGAACTCACGATGAGTATGCTCGAACTTGACTTCGACTCAGTTAGCGGGACGTACACCGCCCCTATCCAGATGCAGGCAAACAACGGCATCCTCGTGGTTGACGACTTTGGCCGCCAACAGATCTCCCCTGGTGAGCTTCTGAATCGCTGGATCGTGCCCCTCTCGCGAGACATCTACTTCTTGAAGTTGGCCAGCGGCACCAAGTTCACGGTTCCATTCGAGCTGAAGCTGGTCGCCTCCACCAATCTTGACCCTTCCGATCTCGGCGATGACGCCTTTCTGCGACGTCTTCGAAACAAGGTATATGTCGGTCCAATTACGGCCAATGCCTTCAACTGGATTCTTGTCCGGGTAGCCCAAGCCAAGGGCATTGAAGTGACGGGTGAGGCGGCTGAGTATCTACGGGGGGTGGCCATTGACAATATTGGTGAACTACGTCCCTATATCGCCGTGGACTTTCTTGATCTCATGACCGGCATCGCCAGCTATGAGAATCGGGCATTGAAACTGGATCGGTACATGATTGACAGAGTCGCCCGTGTCTACTTCTTTGTTGAAGAGAAGCCCGTGCTCGACCACGAGCCACCGTCCTCACCCACTCCAGTAGCCAGTGCCCGTCCAGCAAGCTCCGCTCCACCAGTTGCGGCTGCTCCAAGCTCTGGCCAACCAAACCCCACCTCGGTCAGCCGGGCCACGACCCCTGACGCTCCGGCCCCTCGTGCCACTCAACCACAACAAGTGCGTCCGCCGACTGCTTCGGTCGCCGAGCTTCGCACTTTGGGCTAGAGACCCTTCGCGCCGGGACTGATCCTTACAGGCCAAAGGGGCTCTGAGCTATCTCAACTGGCCAGGAGCGTGGAGCCGTTGTGGTCAAGTTGAATCAGCTCCCCACAGTTTCGACAGAGGCGAACATCATTGTCGCCCTCATGGTGCTGGCTGACCGGGGTAAGTTGTCGATGATCCTTGGGACTAGCTGACATTCCGCAACTTGGACAGGTAACGCTGGACATGAGGGCACTCCTCGTTTTCAATCCTGCGTTCCCCTTGAGTGGGAGAAGAGGTGGGAGGCATCGCACTCTCTTGTCCAAATCTTGGTTCCAGCGCGGTGCTGGATTGCATGACGCAGGAGCATCAATCGGTTGTTCTTGCGGATCTATCGGCCATTGCGAGGCTCGAATG
>JAJRXF010000047.1 GCA_024276425.1 Actinomycetes bacterium
CCGAAGGACACGATGGTGGCCCCCTCAGGAACATGATTGACAACGACGGGGTCTGCTTCATTGACCACCACAACCATCGACGAATCGCTATGAATCCAAATCTTGGCCTTTGCTGCTTCGTAGGCCTCAACGTTGGCGTGGGCGTCCAGATGGTCCGGCGAGAAGTTCAGCCATGTCGCCAGCGCGGGCCGAAAGTACCGAGAATGAGCAAGACGAAACGATGAGGCCTCCACAACAAATACCTCAGTCTCGGGGTCCTCGATGGCGGCCACCAGCGGTATTTCGGTGTTGCCAACTGCAGCCGCTCTGATTCCACTTCGCTTCAGCGCGTCACACACCATTGTCGTTACCGTGGTTTTGCCGTTTGTTCCGGTAATAGCGACCAGTGGGCGACTGTCCCAAAGCTGAGCGAGATCAAACTCGCTGGCCATCGGCACTCCGGCATCGCGAGCGGCAGCGAACACTGGGTGATGATCGGGGACACCTGGACTTGGAAGTAGTACCGACGCTTTGGCGACAAGGGCATCGATCTCTTCCACGCTTGGGGCGGCGATCAACCTGACTCCAAGTTCGGTGGCTCGATCCTGGGCTTGGCTCGAAGGCCGATCGTCGAGGACCTGTGGCAGGAAACCACGCGACACGAGCGAGGAAACAACGGCCTGGCCGGTGACCCCGAAACCGACAACGGCGGGAGCAGAGAGATCGGACTCGGTCAGCTTAAGACCAACTCGTTCGCGGTCAGTCCCCACGCCAGGTTTACGTCCAAATAAACTGGTCATCGGACGATGTCCACCTTGTTCACCCAATCGGCATAGAACAATCCAAGCCCAAGGGCAGTCATGGCCCCGCAAATCAACCAGAACCGAACAATGACCTTGGTTTCCTTCCATCCAAGAAGCTCGAAGTGATGGTGAATTGGAGCCATGCGAAAGAGTCGCTTGCCCTTGGTTGCCTTGTAGTACCCAACCTGCAGCATGACCGAGAGCGTCTCGGCCACATACAACCCGGCAATTATCGGGAGCAGCAGATGAGTATTGGTGGCCAAGGCCAATCCGGCTAGTCCAGTTCCGATAGCGAGAGAGCCAGTATCCCCCATAAAGATCTCAGCCGGTGCTGCGTTGAACCAAAGAAACCCGGCTAGGGCCCCGACCATGGCGAGGGAAACAACAGCCAAATCGAGGGCATGGGGAACGGAGTAGATGTCCTCAAGCGCGGTGGAACGCTGCCGGAATATCCAAAACCCGATCATGGCGTAGGCGAGAAACGCAAATATTCCCGAACCCGCGGCGAGCCCGTCTGCTCCATCGGCCAGGTTGGCACCGTTGGCTGACCCCAGAATCAACAGGACCGCCCACAGTATCCACCCAACCAACCCGATGTTGATGCCGGGATAGTCGACCCGAGTAAAGTTGATCTGATAGGAAACCGTTGTCAGTGTCGGCAGGGCCACCGCCACGCCCCCGGCCACCAGAAGAAGTCCCGCCATTTTGGCTCTCTTGTTCAGACCAAGATTGCGTTCCCGGCTGACCTTGAGCCAATCGTCCATGAGACCAACGGCGGACGCAGCGACGATCGAACTCATTACAATGAGTCCCGAACGAGTGAAAGTCCCACCCGCAATCACGTGAGAAAGTACGTAGCCAAGGGTGGCACCAACCACGATGGCCCCTCCGCCCATCGTGGGCGTGCCAGCCTTTACTTGATGACCTTGGGGGCCGTCTTTACGTATTGGTTGACCGATTCGATTCCGAGTCAAGATATCGATGAGCACTCTGGTACCCAGCGCAGAGAAGCCGAAGGAAAGGGCGGCCGCTACAAGAAGGCGAATCATGGGCTTTGGTCTCCAAGGATATCGAGTGCAACCACTCGGTCATCGAAGTCCAGTCTCTCACCATTGATCTCTTGGTAGGCCTCGTGCCCCTTGCCGGCAATCAGTACAACATCTCCAGCTCGAGCCAAATCAAGCGAGAGCTCGATTGCCCGAGCCCGATCTAGCTCGACCACAAGGTCAACCGAATCAGGTATGGCAGCCGTGATAGCGTCAACAATGTCCGCGGGATGCTCCGAGCGAGGGTTGTCTGTCGTGACAATGACGACGTCGGCTCCCTCGGCGGCTACCCGGCCCATTCTGGGCCTCTTCTCACGATCACGGTCGCCTCCACAGCCAAAGACCACCAGAACCCGCCCTCCGTCGGTTACCTGACGCGCGGCCTTCAAGGATGCTTTCAGCGCCTCGGGTTTGTGGGCATAGTCAACGGCGACGAGCACGCCTCCATCGGAGGAGACAACCTCAAATCGTCCCGGAGGAGCTTCAACCAGACTGAGGGACTTGGCAATGGCGGCTGGCTCATAGCCAAGGGCTTCGGCGGTGCTGGCGACTGCCAGCGCGTTGAGTACATTGTGTTCACCGGCCAGATGAAGCTGAACCGCACAGCCACGCCAATCGAACTCGCTCACCGGACCAGACAGACGCAGATTCGTGACATCGCCCAGGCCGTAGGTCAAAACCTTGGTATCCGTGGATTCAGCCAGTTCTCGCCCCATCTCATCATCTCGATTGAGGATCGAGACTTCTGCATAGCTACGAGTGAACAGCTCTGCTTTTGCTTTTCGGTATGTATCAACCGTGCGATGGAAGTCCAGGTGGTCATGTCCGAGATTGGTAAAGATCGCTACCTTAAACCTGGTGGCCGCAACTCTCCCGAGTGCGAGGGCATGGGAGGAAACTTCAATGGCTACCGCGTCAATTTGACTTCGGACCATGTCGGACATGAGCGCCTGCAACTCCGGCGCCTCCGGTGTTGTTCTGGCACCGGTTAGTGTCCCGATCGAGGCCGTGGCAAGACCGAGATCTGTGAGAACTTTTGCCAGCAAATAGACCACCGTGGTTTTGCCACTCGTCCCCGTAACTCCAATTGTGGTCAATGCGCGGCTGGGATGACCATGAACCAGGTCAGCAATAAGCCCGAGCGAGGCACGAACATCAGGAACCACGAGTTGGGGTACGTCAAGATCGAGGAGGTGGTCGACAACCAGACCAGAGGCGCCAGCCTGGACAACCTGGCTGGCAAACCGGTGACCGTCAACACGTTCACCACGAACACAAGCGAAGAGCCCGCCGGGGCGAACTCTGCGAGAGTCATGGTCGAAGGACGATATTGGAAGGGGCTCATCAACATGATGCAGCTCACCGTCAATCAGCCGGGCGGCATCTTGGATCGTGACGGCCACTACTGGGTCACACCCTCAGACGCCGCTACCTCTCCAACAACTGGTGGCTCCACCACCTCTGCGCCAGGTTCTGGCTGACCATCAGCTGGTGGCTCCACCACCTCTGCTTCAGGTTGCTGGTCACCATCGAGAGTGCCTTGATCCTCGGCACCCGTCTGGCCATCAAAAACGACTACCCCTTGACCCGGTTCGGGGGCGGGGGTTCCTCGAATCAAACCATCGATGTCGTGGGTTGTCGTCCTATCACCTGGGGGGATCGACAGTATCCGTATGGCGTACTGGGCCACGTCGGCGAAAACGGGCGCCGCCACTTTGCCAGCCGACGTAGCCGATTTTGGTTCGTTGACCACCACAACGATGGACAACTGAGGGTCCTCGGCGGGCAGGAATCCGGCGAAGGTCACAACATATTTTCGGTCGCCCTCAACGCCATAGCCATAGGATCCATCAGCCTGTTGAAAGACCTGCCAGGCAGTGCCAGTCTTGCCTGCGACGGTATACCCGGGCACGGCCGCCTCCACGCCAGTTCCACGGGTAACGACGTCAACTAGTGCGGTGTTGACTTCTCGGGCCGCTTCGAGAGAAACCACGCGGCGAGATGACTGAGGTGTCCCAGACAAGGTCTCCCCGTCGGGCGAGACAACCGAGCGAATCAACGATGGTGATATGTACAACCCACCATTGGCAATGACGTTGAAGGCCGCAGTCAGCTGCACCGTGTTCACGGCGATGCCCTGACCAATAGCGATGGACCCAAGGTCGGATCCGTACCACTCTTCGGGAACTGAGCCGCTGTTTTCATACGGGAAATCCAGTCCGGTCGGCTCACCGAAACCAAACAAGTTCAAGAAGTACTGCAACCTCTCGACTCCAACCTCCTGAGCCATGCGAATGGTGCCAGCATTCATCGAATCGGAGATGACCTGGCGAACCGGATACTCCGCTGCTGGAGAGTGGTTGAGGAAGGCCTTGTCACCAACCACAACTTGCTCTGGAACGTCAATGGCGGTGTTGGCGGTATAGCCGAGGTCTTCAACTGCGGCGGCCGCAGTAACCATCTTGATAACCGAACCCGGTTCGAACGCCTCAACCAGAGGCGCATTCTGGCGTGGTACCTGGCACTGCCCATCCCTGCGGACAACCGTCGCCATGGCCAAGATCTCACCGGTCCGAGGGTCTGAGACGACAGCGTTCGCCCCACTGGCCAAAGTTTCTTCGCAGTGCTCGATCAGAGCCTGTTCAGTGACGTACTGAATGCGATAGTCGAGAGTGAGCACCATGTCGTTGCCCGGTACAGCCGGTTCAAAGACATATTCCCCTCCGGTGATCGATCCGAAAAGCCCAGTCTCGGTTCGTTCATACCCAGCCGTACCCTGCATGAGTTCGTCATATTGCCATTCCAGACCGGAATACCCGAGTTCCTGGGGGTCAACCCGGCCAACAAGAGGCAAGGCCAATCGATCGGCCGGATAAACACGGTTTTCCTGAGCCCGCATGAAAATACCGGCCAGGGCATCGTCGTTTTCATCATCTTCCATGATCGCGGCCATTAGTGAGGCCCGCTCATCCGATACCGATGGAGCAATCATGGCATAGCGATCCGTTGGACTACTGGGAACCAGTTTGCGCTCCAAGTCTGCTTCGTTGAGGTCCAAGACCGGAGCCAGCAATTGGGCGGTGGCCGCTGGATCCTTGACCAACTGGGGGTCGGCCACAACTTCGGTACCCGGAGTCGAAAGAGCAAGGACGAAACCATCTCGATCGGTGATTGTCCCCCGGTACCCGGCCAGACGAACGGTTCGTGCCCGCTGATTCTCTCCCACCGCCACATAGGCATCCGGCCGCAAGGCTTGCAGATCGACGAGTACGCCTACGTAAGCCAAGCCGGCGAGAAAGAAGCCAGCGAGCAGGAACAATATTCTCTTGCGAGCGTCCGTCGTTCGCTTGGACTTAGCCCGCTTATGGGTGATCCGTTGAGCCCTAGCCTTTGAGGCTGCCCGCGCCCGGCGTGTCGGCCGCTTTGCCGTTCGCTCTGTTGTTCGTCCTCGTCGGGCCCTTGGCCGGTCTTTTTGATGGTTCATGATGGAAATGGCTAGGAGCCGCCGGTTGAGGAGGGTGGGAGATCGGACAAACCGGCCCGCTGACCAGCATCTGCGGAGTCTGCAGGGTCTGAGGATGCAGTCAGATAGACAGGATTCTGGGCGCGAACCATGCCAAGAGCCAGGGCTCTGGCCACGACGGAATCTGGTGAGGAAGCCAGCACGACGTCTCGTTCAAGGCGAGCGAGCTCGGCCTCTGCTTGATTGGACTGCTCCCGGACGTCGTCGAGATATTGTTGACCTCTGGCCAATTGGGCATAGACCATAGCCACCGCAAAAACGCCACTGGCCACCACAGCCCCAGCAACCGACAACAATACGCGCCTGGCTGCTCTGCGTTGAATTGCCCGCTTGTCGACCACCCGCAGGCTCGGCCTGTTCGCCGCTTCTCGGCTCGCGCTGCCTTTGCTCGTGGTCTTGGCTGAGGGGCGCTTGGTTGCGGTTGCCGTCATGCAGCAACTCCGATCGAAGTTCGTTCGATGACGCGAAGGCGGGCGCTGGCAGCACGCCGATTTGCTGCCACTTCAACATCGCTTGGACGGCGGGCAAGCGGACGGGGCAAGGTGAACTCGGGTTCGGCGACAGGCACCGGAATCCCGGGGGGAACATCTACCATGCTGCGTCCACGAAAGATGTCCTTTACAATCTTGTCCTCACCAGAGTGATAGGTGAGGACAAGACCAAGGCCGCCAAGGTCGAGAAAGTCGATCGCTGCCTCGATGGCGGGTCGCAGAATTTGTAGTTCGTCGTTGACGTGAATGCGCAAGGCCTGGAAGCTGCGTTTTGCCGGGTGCCCACCAGTTCGGCGCGCCGCGGCCGGAATGGCATTGATGACAACTTCGGCCAACTCGGCTGTGGTCGAAAGGGGTCGGGCCCGCACAATGGCCGAGGCAATCCGGCCAGCGAACCGCTCATCACCATTCTCTTTCAGAATTGCCGCCAGTTCACCATGCTCATAGGTATTGACCACTACGGCGGCATGTAGGGGAGCTTCAGGATCCATTCGCATGTCGAGGGGGCCATCATTGCGGAAACTAAACCCGCGATCGGCCCGATCTAGTTGGGGACTGCTAACCCCGAGGTCGAATAGAAAGGCGGAGATTTTCTTGGTGCCCCGCTCGGCTAGAACTGACCCGAGTTGATCAAATCGAGCCCGGACCAACTGCACCCGGGCGCCGAAGTATTCCAGGCGAGTGTCCGATGCCTCTATGGCATCCGGATCTTGATCGATTCCGAGAAGCGTCATTGTGGGGCAAGCCTCAAGAATTGCCTCAGCATGACCGCCTCCGCCCAGGGTGGCATCAAGCACAAGTCCAGTTGGTGCGGATTTGATCAGTGAGACGATCTCGTCGCGCAGAACCGGAACATGGTGGAAGGGGACGTGATCTGCCATGGCTTGACGCCAGCAAGAGCCTGGTTTCCGTATCGACCATCGGTAACCCCCCGGGCAATGGGCGTGTTCAGAATTTGGCTCCTGAAGCACTAGAGGGGTAGCGGGCGGAGTTGTGGGGCAGAAGCACCCATCTCCATTTCCCGGGAGGCAACCGATGTACGAGCCGTACGCTTTGGTCTCGCCATCTCCTTTCGTCTTTTATTGTGTTGTTTGGCTTGTAGTTTGGATCATTTGGTTGAACTACCACTTTGTCGGATTCAGCTTGTGGCCTACAGACCTAGACGGGTGATTGCATCGGAGAGTTCATCTCCCGCCTCACTGTCTTGATCGGCCCGATAACGCTCGACTGGCCAGATTTCGACCCGGTCATAAAGTCCGCTAATGACAACCTGAGACTCGAACTCCAGTTCATCGAGCAACGCTCGAGGAAGCGTGATCCGTCCCGCAGCATCGAGCTTCACATCACTCACACTGTTCATGAGCTTTCTGAAGACTTTGATACTGATGTTTCCTGCCTCAAGTTCTCGCTTCCATTTTTCGGCCACTGGTTTGAAGCCTTCTTGACTCCACAACCCGATGCACTGATCGAGTTGGGTGACGTACCCACGATCAGCAACCGACGCCCGGAAGGGTGCTGGCAGCACAACTCGACCCTTGCGGTCGAGTGAGTGTTCGTGCTGTCCAACAAACAACGAGCTGACTCCGACTTTCAAATAACGGTTCCGCCCCACATGGGGCGGCGGTTTGACTCGGCCACTCCCGAGACCCTGAAGAGTTGGCCAGTTCGGTCGCCTCTTTTCGGTGCTCGGTTGCGGGCTTGCCTCCCACTGCGTGACACATTATGACACTTCCCCACACTTCGCAACCCTTTGTTTGGACAATGAGTGGTCACTTGACTACCCATCGTGAGAACAAGTGTTCGATTTTGCGACCCGGCCAACCGCGTGACCAGGACAAACAGACTGTGTGCGGTCAAGGCCACACCCGGAGTAACATTCTGAAATATCTTCGAGTCGCCATCCGTCTGCTGTCATCAGACACGGGCGGATCGGAGTACGGTCCTGCAATGCTCGAACCAGAACCAGCCAAGGATCCAGCCGTGAAGTCCTCAATGTGGACTGCTCACTTCAGCAGTGGATCAGCCAGTGAGTTTCACCGGCGCCCGCTGTCCCCTGACCCGCTGTCCCCAATGGTGTGGATTCATCGAATCGAACGGCCGGCCTTCGTCCTAGGGAGCGCCCAATCACTGGACCTCCTAGTCCATCCTTACCCCCTAGACATCGAGATCTGTCAACGTCGCAGCGGCGGCGGAATGGTATATATCGACCCTGAGAGCAGTTGCTGGATCGATATCATCCTTCCCCGAGGCCACTCTCAGTGGCACGATGACATCTCTAAGGCCTTTCATTGGGTCGGGGAACTGTGGGCGGCCACCCTGGCTGACCTCGGGGTTGCTGGCTGCCAAGTCCACAAGGGGCCTGCTAAGGAGCCCGAGCACGGGCGGGCTCTCTGTTTCGCTGGCCTTGGGGCGGGAGAGGTCACCATTGATGACCGAAAGGTTGTAGGGCTTTCTCAGAGACGGGTCCGCTCCGGAGCGCGCTTCCAGTGCCTTGTCCTCGGACGGTGGGACTCCAAACCATTCACACGATTCGATCAGCCATCTCACTGGCCTCCAGGGCTACGGCTTGACCAGGTCATGGCAGGCCACCGCTCCATAACCGACTCGCTCCTGGCTGGTCTCCCCAAGGCACTCATAACCAACATCAACCAAATCTGCTAGGCCAATCCAAGACTCTAGGGCTACGGTTGGTCGCCATGTCCAAGTCTGGCCACGCACAACATCGCAACCGGTCCAACCGAGCGTGCCAACCCAGCAATGAGCGAGCCCTGGTATTAAACGCGACTTTTGAACCCATCGGAGTCATATCTGGTCGGCGCGCAGTCGTGCTGGCCCTCTACCAAAAGGTCGACGTCTTGGCTGCCTCCGACTCGGTTATTTCCAGCGAGAACTATCAGATGGCCCTTCCCTCTGTTGTGCGCCTGCGATACTTCGTGAAGGTTCCATACCGTCGCGAAACCCCAGTAACCCGCAAGGCAATCTTTGGCCGGGATAACGGACGGTGCCAATACTGCGGTCGAGCAGCGGAGAACATCGATCATGTCACCCCTAGATCCCGAGGCGGCCTCCATGTCTGGACCAATGTGGTTGCTTGCTGCCAGCGGTGCAACACCATCAAAAGCGACCACCTCCTCAAGGACACGGCCCTCAAACTGCGATCGATACCGGCCGCCCCCTCTGATCTGGCATGGATCCATATCGCCGCCGGGTCAATCCCTCGAGCTTGGGATGAGTATCTATCCCAAAGGGCGGCCTAACAACCGGGCGACCTGGCCTGCTTTGAGTCATGACTTGGCCTGTCTTGACCGAGCGGTCTAGATTCGCAGGTATGCAGCCAACGTATTCACAAGAGGCCGATACATTCCGAACGAAGATCCAGGCGTTTCTTCGGGCCAACCTGTCCGAGGATTGGAAAGGCATCGGCGCTCTGGACGCTGACTCGGCACAAGCCTTCATTGCCGACTGGCGCAAGATTCTTTATGAAAACAATCTGCTTGCGGCGTCCTGGCCCAAGGAGTACGGCGGCGGTGGCCTGTCCCACCTGGAATCGGTGATTTTGGCCGAGGAGTTCCAAAAGGCTGGCGTTCCCACCGGCGGATCAAATGATGCATTCAGCATCCAGATGGTTGGCAACACCATCATCCGCTGGGGGACCGACGAACAAAAGGCTCACTTCCTGCCGCGAATCATTTCCGGAGAAGACGTCTGGTGTCAGGGCTATTCTGAGCCCAACGCTGGCTCTGACTTGGCTAACGTCGGCTGTAAAGCCGAACTTGATGGGGACGAATGGCAGGTAAACGGCCAAAAGATTTGGACCTCAGCCGGCCATATGGCCAACTGGATCTTCGTACTAACCCGGACCGATCCCGACGCTCCAAAGCACCGTGGCATCACCTTTCTCCTTGTGCCCATGGACCAAGTTGGGGTCGAAGTCCGCCCCATCAAGATGATCTCGGGCGATTCAGAGTTCAACGAAGTGTTTTTCACGAACGCCAAGACGTCCAAGGAAAACGTCATTGGTGAAGTCAACGGTGGCTGGGCTGTGGCCATGACACTGCTCGGATATGAGCGGGGCGAATCAGCGGCCACCATGCCTCTGGCATTCAAGGGCGAAATGGAACGCCTCCTTACCTTGGCCAAAGAACGAGGCGCCAACCAAGATCCAGTCATCCGAGACCAACTGGCTGCCACCTATTCACGGGCTCAAATCATGGGCTACCTCGGCATGCGGACCCTAACGAAGTTCCTATCGGGCGAACACCCTGGGGCTGACGCTTCCATCTTCAAACTGTATTGGAGCGAGTACCACCGGACCGTTACCGAACTCTCCCTCACCGTGCTTGGATCCGATGCCATGGTTATCGACGGGAAGTTCCCATCAAGTGCCTTTGGGCCGGACTCCCCGGGCGCACCCAACGAATCGGGGAGTTGGATCGGAACCTTCCTCGGCGCTCGTGCGGGCACGATCTACGCTGGCACCAGCCAGGTGCAGCGAAACATCATCGGCGAAATGGTGCTCGGCCTACCCAAGGAGCCCAAGAGCGACAAGGGCCCATGGAAGGATGTCCCCAAGTAGGATCGTGGCGATGCTTCCCCCCGGAATCCTCAAGGTGAAAACCCTCTCGGCCCTTGGCCGCCGCCCGGAACTGTGGGCTACCGCCGTTCGCTCGCTGAGGTGCCACGCGCCCAATGGCTGGTGGAAGCGGGCGCCATTCCTTCCGCTCCCCGACCCGTCCTGGATAAACTTTCGGCTTGAGACTGCCTATGGTGGAGATGGCAACGAACCCATCAGCGCCGAGGAACTCATTGCCTGGCTTGAGTGGCGGGCCGCGACCTCCATCTAGCCACCGAAGGTCTCACCACCGGGGAGGACGGCTCCAAGCCGCATGCCCAAAGCTCGAAAAGCGAGCGCTCCAGCCCCGATAAGCGGGCTTGCGTCTCCATTGCCAGCCCGGATGATTCGGGTACCTCTTGAATAGTCAAGAGCACAGATTCGGTCAATCTCTTCCTGGGCTGAGATCAAGAAATCATCTCCGAACCCTAAGGCCACCGAACCCCCGACCACAGCGAGATCCAGATCAAGGAGGTTGGCCACCGATCCAACGGCTTGGCCGACGAGATGGCCGGTTCGCCTTCGTACCCATCGGGGTGCCTCAGAAGCCGCACTACCGAACCACTCAGCGATCGAGGTTCCCGAACACTCAGCCTCCAACACTCCCCGGATCTGGCCTGGCGGTTGATGGCCATAGGGATTGACCACCATCTGACCGATATGTCCCGCGTTTCCGGCGGCACCATCCAAGAGCCTTCCATTCAAAACAATCCCACCACCGACTCCGGTAGACACGACCATGCCAATGAAGTTGCTCTGACCGTGTGCGGCCCCGACCCATCCTTCGCCAAGGGCAAACGCCTTGGCGTCGTTGTCCACAATGGTTGGCAAACCGGTCAGCCGAGCGACCTCGGCCGAAAGCGCAAAGTTGCGCCAACCGGGAATATTCAACGGGGAAACCACGGCTCCGTCCTCGGACTTCCCCCTTAGGAACAACCGCCCTCCCCCCTTCATCGGCCCGCCGCAGCCAACTCCACAAGCCCGAACAGAATCGATTCCACCGGCGGAATCCAAATCGTTTTCGATTGCGTCAAACAACCCCTCAAGAACCAAGAGTAACTCCTGGGCCGTACCTTCGATCGGGGTCATGGCCTGAAAGCGACAAGAAAGAACACCCTCAGCATCGACGACTCCGACTGCGATTTTCGTACCACCGATATCGATTGCTAGTACAGATTTCACCTCCTGAGTCTAGGGAGTCGCTGTGGGCTACTAGCCTGCCCTCGTGACTATGACTGAGGCCGCGGTACTGGACGAAGCCCAGGCCGCAAGATTTGCGGCCGCCTACTCGGCGATCGTTAACAATATGGAGCATGTCGTCCGAGGAAAACGAGACGTCGTCGGAAAGACGCTTCTCTGTCTCCTTGCCGGAGGCCACCTTCTGATCGAGGACGTACCAGGGGTTGGGAAAACCACCCTGGCTAAGACGTTGGCCGCCAGCGTAAATGCAAAGCTGGGGCGCATTCAGTTCACCCCAGATCTTCTCCCCGCTGACGTGACTGGCGTGAGCATCTGGAATCGTGCCACATCCGAGTTCGAGTTCCGGCCTGGTCCGATCTTCGCTGGCATGGTTCTGGCCGACGAGATCAATCGTGCGTCTCCAAAAACCCAGTCTGCTCTTTTGGAAGCAATGGCCGAAAACCAGGTGACAGTCGACGGCATCACCCATCAGCTTTCGAACCCATTTATGGTCATCGCTACGCAGAACCCAATCGAGCAAGAGGGCACCTATCCCTTACCAGAAAGCCAACTCGACCGCTTCCTTATGCGCATCTCCGTCGGATATCCCGACCGGAACGACGAACTAGGGATTCTTCACACTCACGAGGCAGACGGGGTTGTGGATGCCTTGAAGCCCATTGCTTCAATCACCGATGTGATCGCCATGATTGCCATGGTTTCACGAGTCCATATTGAGCCGGACCTGCGCAGCTACCTGATCGACATTGCCGAAGCCACTCGCCATCACCCAGCCGTCAACATTGGGATGTCTCCCCGAGCAACCCTAAGCCTTCAGCGAGTAGCGCGGGCACGAGCGGTGGCTGAGGGTCGGAACTTTGTCACCGACGACGACATCAAGTCGGTCGCTAGCCATGTGATCTCCCACCGTTTGATACTGAACCCCGAATCACAACTTCGAGGAATCCAAAGCGATGTCGTTGTCGCTGATATCCTCGCTGCGGTCCCCGTTCCCAGCGATCGAAACTGATGCGCCTTACCCGAGCCGGCAGCGGACTTCTTGTTGTCTGCGCCATCAGTCTAGCGCTCGGACGAATCTTTGGTCTCGTCGAACTCTACCTGCTGGCCGCAATGTGTGGACTAGCCCTCATATTTGCTGTGCTATCCACCCTGTCAGCCAGGGTCCAGCTACGCGTGAGCCGAGTGGCCACACCGGCCAGGCTACGAGTTGGCACCCCGGCCCGGGTCGACCTGTCCTTGACGAATGTCTCGCGTCGACGAACACCGGTGCTTCATCTGCGGGACCAGGTGCAAGACAGCGCCGGGGCGTCACTCATTCTTGCCCCGATCGCGGGATATGGAACGGCAAAGATCGCCTACCGTCTCCCAACGAGGCGTCGGGGCATATTGCGGATCGGGCCGTTGGACTTGAAGGTTGGCGATCCACTCGGGCTCACAATGTCCCTCATCCAAGCATCGGACCAGATCAGCCTCATCGTGCACGCCGAACTGGTCGACCTTGGGGTCCTACATGCCATTGCCGGCAACGACCCAACCGCTGATCAACAGCCAATCCGGGCCCTGGCCAGCGGCGGAGACGAGTTTTTTGCCCTCCGTCCCTACGTCATCGGCGACGAGCTTCGCAGAGTCCACTGGCGGGCGTCGGCTAGAACCGGCGACCTTGTGGTCCGACAAGAAGAACGACCCCAGACCGGCCGAGTGACCGTCATCCTGGATCAGCGAACAGAAGCCTTCACCGCGGACGGCTGTGAACGCGGCGTGTCGGCCACTCTTAGCATCTTGTCTGCTGGGTGGCGTGGAGACGACGCCCTTCGGTTCCTAACCTCGGGGTCGGGAACCTTTGCCGACATCCGAAGTAGAGCCGAATTCGATGCCGTCGACGAGCAACTCGCGCTGATCGAGTTGACTGAGGCTGCCTCCCTCGTTCGGACCATCGACGAGACAGTCCGCGTTGGTCGCGGTGGAACACTAATCGTCGTGACTGGTCAACTTGGAGGCGAGCTTGAGCAGGCGCTGGAACTGGCTCGGCGGCGCTACGGACGGGTTATTACGGTCATGTGCAACCAGCCTGAGGGGACAGAGATGCCAGCCGATTCGCTCTGTTTCGATGGCCTACGACCCCTTTCCGAACAATGGGCTTCAACCCTGCGCCAACCATCTCGATCCGCATAAGCAGCTACGAACTGCATCCACCCAATCGGAGGCAACCGTGTCAACCTCGCCCCAGCCAAGCACCCCGCCCGCACTCACCATTGCCACCATGATGTTGGTCCCCGCGGCGAGCTACAGCTTCGTGCGACTCTTTTCGGACGGCGCGGCGATCTACCCCATCATTGCCGCTGCCATTGTCTCCGCTGGCCTGTCAGTTTTTCTTCGCCGTTAGGGTGTGTCGGTTCTGGGAACGCTCATGGTCTCTCTGCTGGCCCTCTTCGTCCTTATCGAGCTCCGCTATGCCTCCGGAACTCAACGACTTGGAGTGGTACCAACCACAACAACTTTGGATGTTCTCCAACAGCTCATCTCCGAAGGAACAGCCGAATTCCAGAGCCAGCGAGCTACGGTGGAATCTGTACCGGCCTTTATCGGCGCATCCGTCGTTGCTGCCTGGCTCATGGCCTTCCTAACCGAGTGGGGAGCATTGCGGCTTCGACTGGCTTTCGAGCCGGTTCTGCCGGCCGCCCTGCTCTTCGTATTCGCGTCAATCCTAGGCTCCGGCTCGTTCCAGTATCAGTCAACCATCGTCTTCGCGATTGCTGTTTTGTATTGGACTGTCACCCAGCGGGTCACGAACTTGGCAAGC
>JAJRXF010000048.1 GCA_024276425.1 Actinomycetes bacterium
AGCGAGAGGATCCCATCAACATCAATGTGATTGTTCACCGCCAAATCGAAGGTGGCGTCTGGGGGGTCCTCGACAAACCGAAAGCAGATCTCAGTCGAGGTGTCCGCAGCCCAACGTCGAGGGGTCGTTGTCGGTATCCAGTGACTCAATTCAAGGTCGATAGCCGGACGCATAAGCGAACCGCCAGAGCCATCAGCAAATATGGTGCCTCTCGACGGGGGGACGGGGTTGCCACCCCCTAGAAGGAAGTACCGCTCGATCGGGGTAAAGCGACTGGTTTGGTCGGAGGCCATGGTCGGACCATAGGGCCTCGCTCACCTCTACCGCTCGTTTTGTGCTGGCTGCCCAGACAACCGGGTTGGTTTCTTACTATCGGTGACCGGAAACGACAACCGAAAGCAGGCGCCTCCGAGCTCAGATCCCAGCACCTCAAGTTTGGCTCCGTGATCGGCGGCGATCTCGCTCGCGATCGCCAGACCAAGCCCAGAACCACCACTGGCACGAGAGCGGGACTCATCCAGTCGCGCGAACCGTTCGAATATTCGGTCGGTCTCGCCCGGAGGAATGCCGGGGCCATCGTCGTGAATCTCAAGCCGAGGAGGCCCCGCCGATGAAGATACAACCACGTGCACGCGGCCGGTTCCATAGAGACACGCGTTCTCCATCAGGTTCGAAACTACCCGTCTCAAGGAGTCAGCTTGGCCGACAACTCGGACTGGTTCGATGGTGGATGCCAGCTCGATGTCGGGGAAGCGACCGGCCGCACTTCGAACTTCGGCTGCCGCCAGGTCATCCAGATCTACATCCCCCACGCTCACTGCACTAGACCCTTGCCTCCTGGCCAAGACCAGGAGGTCATCGATAAGCCTTCCAGCACGATCAAGCTCGACCAGGGCATCATCGAGGATCCCACCGGGGTTCTTGGCTCCTTCGAGTTCAACCGCAGCTCGAGCTCCGGCAATGGGTGAGCGAAGTTCATGAGCGGCATCACCAACAAATCGTTCGTTGGCTCTTACCGCATTGTCCAGGCGCAAGATCGTTTGGTTAAACGTTTCCCCCAGCTCTGCCAATTCGTCTCCACTATGGGGAACCTCAACCCGGCCCGCAAGGTTTGATTCGGTGATCTCCGCCAGTTCCCGCCGCATCTGCTCAACCGGTCGCAACGACCGTCCGACCAACCAGCGAGCTCCGAGTCCAGCCAAGGCACCGACAAGAAGAATCGGTCCAAGAATGAGAGCAGCGCGAGACCAAAGATAGGGCAGGAGCGACTGACGGTAGGCGCCGACCACTACCGTCTCGCATCGTGCGGTGTTGGTGCATTGCACACCAGCAGCGCTGAGTTCACTCGCACCATCTTGGGGTGCATACACAACAGAGACGACCTCGTCGTCGTTGGCCGTGAGCGCCCAGATGTCGTCTCGTAGATCGAGTGTCAGGCCCTCCTCTAGTGCCGTTGTCTCCTCAATTACTTCCCCAAACTCATCGAAGGTGACCACAAAGCCGTCGCGACCACTCTTGGGGATTGGGCTGTTGATGGGGTCATCGGCTTCAGAGGCCACAAAGGCCGCCAACGTGGTGTCATCGACCAATTCGCTTCCAGCAGCAGACCACGCCAAACCCCCGACCGCCACGGCGGCCACGGCGGTAAGCAGGGCGGCGCCAAGAGCAGCGGCCGCCCCGAGCCGTCCTCGGAGCGATGCCAACCTATCCACCACTGGTTTCCCCGCTGGCTCCGTTACTGTCGGCCTGGACTCGTACCAGTCGATAGCCATGCCCACGAATGGTCTCGATAGATTGGCAGCCGAATGGCTCATCTATCTTGCGGCGAAGGTAACCAATGTAGACCTGCACGACGTTGACGTCTGCCTCTTCGTCAGCCCACACATGTTCGAGAAGGTCTCGCTTGGAGACCGGTTCTTCCACCCGGTGCAAGAGATAGCGCAGCAGAGAAAATTCACGCGGCGTTAGATCAATCTCGTACTCGCTTCGATGGCAGGTCCTGGCCCCCGGATCAAGGACAAGATCACCAGCAGACATTGATGCTGGTCTGGTACTCGGACCCCGGCGAAGCATGGCCCGCAACCTCGCTTGAAGCACGGTGAGCGAAAATGGTTTCGTCATATAGTCATCGGCGCCGAGGTCAAGCCCCTCCGCTTGATCGAACTCGCCGTCCTTGGCGGTGAGCATCATGATCGGCGTTTGGTTTCCGGCTTGGCGAAGCTGCCGACACAGCTTGTAGCCGTTCAGTCCCGGCAGCATGATGTCCAGGATGATGGCATCGTAGGAGTTCTCCGTTGCCTTCCAAAGTCCGACATCGCCTCGGTCGGCGTGATCAACGACGTAGCCGTCGGCCTCCAGCGCTTCCCCCAATGCCCTGGCAATTAGGGCCTCGTCTTCAACAATGAGGATGCGCACGCCCACATGATGACAGCGCACGAACCGTTGGTCACCCATGCCTTCACAGCAAATTCTCAGGATCGCTCAGCGGTCTCTCAAGAACGCTTCTCCATGATGCCCCAACAAGAGCAACCAAGAAGAGTCCGAAAGGGGCCAAGAACATGAGCCAGCCGATTCCTAACCAACCAACGAGCAGCCCAGAGTCGTTCAACACTCAACCCAATGAGCAGCCAAGCGCAAACATGCCAACCCAGAGCCAAGACGTCACCGGATCGTTCGGCCGCCGCAGGGCGTTGCTGGTGCTAGCCGCGGTGACTTCTATCGCCGGTGTCGGAGCAGCGACTCCTCGGATTGTCTCCGCCGCTCAGGGGGAGGGTTCTTCTACCAGTACCCCGGTCGGCCACGCGCTCAAGACCGATCAGGGTATTGGTCTCGCCGGGGTCGAACTTGGGGACCTGGCCGCTGAACTTGAGACTCTGGGACTGGACCTGGTTCTTACCCCGAACCCGGAGAACTGGATCGGTTCAAAGCTTGAGGAGAGTGACACCCAGGACCTACCAGACAACGGTGGCTTCGATCAGACCGATCCCTTTGAGGGCATGACTGACGAAGAGGTCGAGGCTCTTTCTGATGAGGAATTCTTCGGGATTCTGGACCGAGCCGGTGTTGACATCTGGGAAGATAATGACAGCGACTGGGACGATTCCCAAGGCGACTCCGATTCTCAGAGAGACTCCGAAACCCCCATTGCCACCTTCGATGTCATCAACGGAGACTTGATTAACTCTGGAGCGACCGTTGAGCAAGTCGACCAGGCCAACCTCATCTGGAATCGCTTCACCGAGATCATTCCTGCCAGTGAGCGCACGATGGTGAGTGGCTTCGAACTGATGGGCGCGGAGTATGCGGGTGCACACGTTTACGCGGACGAGATCGATCCGACCAAATGGATCTTAGGAGTGGACACGGCCACCAGTGGCGACGAGTTGGACTACACCCTGGTCCATGAGTTTGGCCACCTTCTGACCCTCAAAGCCAGTGAGGTTCCGCCCAGCTTCGACAATGAACCATGCCCGACCTTCAATCCCGGTGAGGGTTGCGCCCTCAGCCAGTCAAC
>JAJRXF010000049.1 GCA_024276425.1 Actinomycetes bacterium
CACGGTGCCTGCCCTAGTGGTGCAAAGTACCGGGGACACCGGGGTGTTCCCATCTGACGCCCAAGCAATTTTTGATGGGCTCGCGGCCAAGGACCGAACCCTGGAGTTTGTTCCCGGTGACCACTACCTGCAAGCTCCCGATAACGCCCGGGCGATCCTGGCTGATCTCGTTGCCGACTGGTTGAACGCACACTAGTTGCTCTGGTCGTCCTCGACGGCAAGAAGCTTCAGGGCGGCGAGACCGCCCCATGCAAGCGAACCGGCGACTGCGGCATGAGCCACCAACGCAATCAGCATGGTCCTGGGTGCAATTACTTGGCCATCAACGAGAGCAAACTTAACTTGGTCGCCAAGCAATACCCAGAAGCCGCGCATGTTGGTGCCGACCACAACGGCGTACAGGCCAAGCTGATCCCATGGCAACAGGGGTGCGGTCACCTGTGCTACCACAATGCTCAAGAACGGGCCGAGAATTGCAGGCAGAGTCCAGCGGGATCGACGAAAGATGCTCCGCCGGTCGATCATTCCCGTTATGACCACCACGGCAACTGTCAAACTCAGTACCGCTGCACCAAGCTGGTGGACCAGTCGTACTGACTGACCGAACGACCACCCTAAGGTGGCAACATCGCCACCCCAGGCCTTGGTCGCGGTCGGCTGGTAGTAGAACATTTGGTAGGCCCCACTGGCAGCGACCAGAATAAAGATGATAACCGCTGCCCTATACGCGGGGTAAAAGATTCGTGCCGCCGTCATCGCACAGAGTCTAGCAAGACGTGGGAACTCAATCGTTTCGTTCACTTGATCGGTCTCAGACGTCAGTCCAGTAGGGATCGCGAAGCACTCGCTTCTTCAACTTGGCGTGGGCCTCTCGGGGCAAGGCGTCAATCATGTCGAACGACGAGGCGGGTGCCAGCGCGGGCATTGCCGAGATAGAACTCGGGCCACTCCGCTCGGTTGTGGGCCAGAACTCTCCACACCAAACCGGGGCCGACCCCATTGATTTCAAGAGCGTTGGACAGTTGACGTGCTCGGTGCTCCAGCTGCGCCCTTGTCAGCGAACGCTCCGGGGCTAGCACAGCCACCACTTCTGGGTCCTCAGCTTCGATTAGGTACTGAGTTTGGGGGACGAGCGGGAGCATCTCCGAAAGACCTCGTTCGTCTCATGCACGAATCAAGGGAACGCTATAGCTTGAGAACTCTCGATCGCGAGTCATGATCGTCAAGCCTTCGACCTTCGCTTGCGCTATCAAGATTCGATCGAATGGGTCACGATGGTGGACAGGCAGTTCACCAGCCAAGCGGGCATGAGCGAACCCTATGTCTAGAGTCTCGAAGTCTTCAGCCGCCATAGCATCCAGGTCGCCATCGACCGACAGCTTGCCAAGTGCTTGCTTGATGCTGATCTCCCAGATCGACGCCGCGCTCACAAACACAAGGTTGTCGGTATCGGAGATGACATCAATCGCCCCATCGTCCAGGCCAACACCCGAGGCCCACCACAACAGCACATGAGTATCCAGAAGCAGGTTCATGGGGCAGATTCGAAATCATCAATGAGCCAGCTTGGTGTTTCATCGAAATCGTCGGCAATCTTGATCTTTCCGGCAAGACGACCGGGAACTCGTGGTTGTTTCGTCTCTCGATATGGCACAAGACGAGCCAGCGGTTTGCCTGATTTACCAAGAATGATTTCCTCGCCACTCGCGGCGCGATCCAGCAGCTTTGAAAGCTGAGTCTTCGCTTCGTAGACATTGATTATCATGAAATGAGTTTACTAACTAGACCAGACTTGGTCAAGACTCTCACATTGTGTCGGTCGAACGCTTTCTGCAATAGTCGGCTGCACTCACCACACGTTGGAGCACCTGATGGAAACTCACATAGCTGGCCCCGCATTGGTAACCGGCGCATCAAGTGGTATCGGAGCCGCAGTGGTGCGGGCTCTGCGACAGCGGGACGTTCAGGTTGTTGCCGTTGCTCGACGCTCGGACCGGCTGGCCGCCTTGGCCGATGAGACTGGGTGCGAGATCCAGGTGCTGGACATCCAGGACCGGGCTGGCGTCGCCGAACTTGGCGCCTTCCGACCTTTCAGTCTGGTGGTCAACAATGCGGGGCTGGGGCGAGCCATGGGATCACTGGCGACCGCTTCGACAGATGATATCGAGCGCACCATTGACACCAATGTCACGTCGGTTCTCCACATCATCCGAGCCGTACTGCCGGCCATGATTGAGCGGGGCGAAGGGCACATTGTCAATGTCGGTTCGATGGCCGGACACCATCAACTTCCTGCGGCCTTGTATGGAGCATCAAAGGCTGCAATCCATCTCTTGTCAGCCAACCTTCGTTTGGAACTCGCTGGTAGCGGAGTCCGGGTGACCGAGATTGCCCCGGGTCGGGTATCGACAGAGTTCTACGACGTCGCCATTGATGATCGCGTCCTGAGTGCCAGGGTCAAGGACTCTGGTATCACCGAGCTGAGTCCCAGCGACATTGCCAACGCCATCATGTACGCCATTGAGGCTCCTTCTCATGTGAACGTCAATCGAATCGAACTACAGCCAACCGAGCAAACCTACGGTGGAAGCCAATTCAGAGCCAAGATTGGCAGGGGACGCGATGTCTGAGCACTCCGAGACGTCTGAGAAACCTGCGACCGCTCGGGTCGTTGTCATCACCGGAGGTGGTTCGGGCATGGGGGCGGCGGCCGCTCGGAAGTTTCATGACCTGGGCGAGGTCATCGTAATCGTCGATCGAGACGCTGATCGCGCCTCGGCCGTGGCCGATCAGGTATCTGGGACTGTCATTGTTGGTGATGTGTCCGACTCGGCATTTTGTGACGAAACGGTGACCGCTGTCCTGGAGCAGTATGGCCGGCTTGATGTGCTGGTAAACGCCGCCGGCGTCATCTATCGGGCCGGAGGCCTTGACACCGACGACGAAAACTGGCGACGAGTCATGTCGGTGAACGTTGACGGGCTGTTCTTCATGTCACGAGCAGCCATTCAGCCAATGCTTGAAGCGGGGTCGGGTGCAATCGTTAACTTTGGATCAATCTGGGGAGGTATCGGAGCCAGCGGAGTACTGGCCTACTGCGCCTCCAAGGGTGCCGTCCACCAGATCACTCGGGCCATGGCCCTCGAGCACGCGACCGATGGGATCCGCATCAACGCTGTCGCCCCCGGCGAGGTCAATACCCCAATGCTGGCGTCGGGCCGCGCGACCCCACCCAGCCAGGCCGACCTGCAGGCGCTTGCTGATGCCACCATTCCCATGAAGCGCCTGGCCGAGCCGGACGAGATCGCCGACGTTGTGGTCTTCTTGGCCTCCGGTGCTGCCAGCTATATGACTGGAGCAATCGTTCCCGTCGATGCCGGCTACACAGCTCAATGACTGGCTACACAGTCCAATGAGAGCTCAAACCCTCCGACCCCACGGGTTCTTGGTTTTGTGCCCGCCGTGCCGCCGTCTTCACTCATAGCCTAGCTTGACGTGGCAGCTCAATCTTTAGACCCGTCGGAACCCTCGGACAACGCCCAGTACCGAAAGACGCTGCGATCGTGGATGACGTACGACTGGGCCAATTCGGCCTTTGCCACCACCGTCCTAGCCGCCGTGTTCCCTATCTACTATTCCGCGGTTGCCGGGTCGACGCTCCCATCGAGGGCAACCGCAACCCAGTACTACACCCTCACCCTGTCGGCTTCGGTGCTGGTCATCGCCCTGGTCAGCCCGATACTTGGCGCGATTGCTGATGGTCGAGGAACTCGCAAACGTTGGCTTCTCGCCTTCGCCTTTCTTGGGGCAGCAGCGACCACGGCGCTCTACACCGTCGGGTCTGGAGACTGGCTAGTTGCCTCCGTCATTTTTGGCCTGGCCCGAATTGGCTTTGGCGGATCCATTGTCTTCTACGACGCACTCCTCCCCCATGTCGCCAAGCCAGAAGACATCGATTCCACCTCGTCGAAGGGTTACGCACTTGGCTATCTCGGCGGCGGGCTTCTGCTGATTGCCAACGTTGCTCTAATTTTTGCTCTCCCCGATGATGGTCTGGGGGTACGGGTTTCGCTGGCGTCGGTTGGGCTTTGGTGGGCTCTGTTCACAATCCCGCTAATCCGGAACGTGTCGGAGCCTCCGCCAGCCTACGGCGGTGCCAAGGTGGCACACAGTCTTGACGAGACGGCTCGTTCGCTAGGAACCGAGCTGAAACGGACGCTGAGGGAGATTAGACAGCTCCCAGATCTGGCTCGGTTTCTCATCGCATTCCTCATCTACAACGACGCAATCGGAGTCGTCATCTCCGTCGCCACGATCTATGGAGTGGAACTACGCTTTGGGGCGATCGAACTGACGCTGGCCATCCTGATGGTGCAGTTCGTCGGAATCCCCTATGCCCTCGCCTTTGGAGCAATGCCTAGTGCCACGGGTAGGAGACGATCGGTACTCCTGGCTTTTGTTGTGGCCAACATCGTCCTGCTACCGGTCTTTGGTATCGGCATGCGGCTCTTTGGACCGACCGATGTTGGAGGCGTTGCTCCCGACGATTTCGCCGATCAGGGTCTGATCGAGTTCGCAGACGGTGAGGTTTCTCTCTTCTCCTGGGAAGGGCAGTCACTCACGGTGACGAATTCGGGCGGTCCGGACTTCACCGACCTGAACGTCCTCGTTGATGGAGAGATTGTCACCGACGGCGATGAGGCACTCATCATCGAGGCCAAGGTTGCTGTCGCTCGCACCGGAGATCAGGTGGAGATCGAACTCGAAACTCCTGGCCAGCACACTCTTGAGTTCGTGCCCGCCGACCCGGGTGGACGGGTCGCGATCGAGAGCATCGAGGTTCTCCCTCCACCCCGGGAATCCAACCTAGGGATAATCATTTTGGGGATCCTCGCCGTTCAGGCTGTTGCCGGACTATTCGCCATCGGGCCCGGCTCCGCTCTTCTTGAACCGCTGGCCCGCGCCCTGAGCACAAAGGGGGCGATCATCCTGGCCCTGAGTGCCTATGTTGTTATCGCTCTTTGGGGTTTCGCCCTTGACTCGGTGGTCGAATTCTGGGGTCTTGCCTGGTTGGTTGCAGTCTGTCAGGGCGGATCACAGGCGCTCTCAAGATCCCTATTCACACGTCTGATTCCCACAGATCGAAGTGGAGAATACTTCGGCTTCTTCTCGATCATTTCGAAGTTCGCCTCCTTCTTCTCTCCCCTGCTCTTCGTCGCCAGTGTGGCTTTTTTCGGCTCCAGTCGACCGGCGGTTGGCCTTCTCAGCCTCTTTTTTGGTACTGGTATTTGGCTCCTGCGCGGTGTGAACGTCGAACGAGGACAGGCCGCTGTCGCCAGCTAGATGGTTGGCGGCCACAGAATATTGATTCGTGAGTCAACCACAGTCAAGAACTGCCGATGGGTAGGCAGAGCTATCAGAGACTTCTTGGCTTGAATCTACGGTGACGGGAACTTTTGTGTTCCTTCGCATCGTCGTAGTTGCAGCCCTCGGGCTTGTGGCACGAACCTCGTGCGTGATCGGAGTAACCCAATGCGTAAACTACTCATCTGCCTGGTCGCTCTCCTGCTCGTTGCATCTGCGTGCGGGGCCGCTGGCACCGACGACGATTTTGCTAGGACCGACGACACGGCCTCCGTCGATGATGCTGGCGGCGAAGAGTTCGCGGATAGTGCCGAAGCTGGGGACGTCAGCGCAGACGGTGACTCAGCTGGTGGTGCCGAGATTGTCACCGAGAGCGACTCCTCTAGTTCCGAGGGTGCCTCAACCAAGGATGAGTCTTCCTTTGCGGAGGAAGCCCCAGCGGCACCCATTGAGGGCGATACCGCCGATATTGTTGTCGAGCCACCTCCGGTTGATGATGGGCCTACGCCCCAGGCCGGGCTTCTCACCGCTGGCGACATCGACGACAATCTAAACTTCGACTTCTTTACCGGCTACCTCGAGCGCACCCAGTCGACCTATGGTCAAGCTCTTCCCCAGATCAACCTGTCTGATAGGGTCATCCTCCAAGTCATTGGTGCTAACTCCGTCGGTCTGGCCAACGCCCAGGTGGAGATCACCAGTGCCCAGAAGACCGCAACAGTCTTTACCAACAGCGCTGGCACGGCCTACCTTTTCCCCGCCCAATTCGGCTTAGGCGAGTGGGGCACTCTTGACATCACCGTCAGGGACGGACGATCCGACGCCGAGCAGGCATTCTCCTTGACCAGCGCGGACTTTGAGTCCGACGGCACAACCATTGTGCTGGACATGGATGATGTAACCGGACAGAGCCCTTCCTCGTTAGATGTTGCCTTGGTCCTGGATGTGACCGGTTCGATGACAGACGAACTTCGCTACCTCACTGTCGAGTTTGAGTCGATCATTGCTCGTGTCTCCCAGACCTACTCCGACGCCGATATCCGGTTTGCTCTTGTTGTCTATCGTGACGAGGGCGACGACTTTGTTACCCGAGTATTCGACTTCACTAGCGACGTTGGTGAGATGCAGATGCAGTTGGCGGCCCAAGTAGCCGATGGTGGCGGAGATTTTCCTGAGGCCATGGACCAAGCCCTGGCCGAGGCCAATGGGCTCGCCTGGAGGTCTGGCGACGTGGCCAGGGTCATCATCCTCAATGCCGACGCCCCACCGCATTCCCAAGATCTCGGCCAGACGATGTCCGAGGTCGACATGGCCAGGACGAATGGAATTCGCATCTATCCTCTTGCTGCCAGTGGCGTGGACGATGTGGCGGAGTTTGTCATGCGATCAATGGCAACCTTGACCGGTGGACGCCACCTGTTCTTGACCGATGACTCTGGAGTTGGTGGGGTTCATCAGGAACCCAAGACCCAGTGCTATGTGGTCACTCGTCTTGATCAACTCCTCGTCCGGGTCCTGGAGTCCGAACTGGCTGGTGAGCGGGTTGAGGCCCATCCGGATGAGATCATCCGCACCGTCGGCTCCTACGCTGGTGGAGTATGCTCCGAACAATAGGCTCATCGCTAGGCGTCTGGGGGATCCTGAATCAAGATGTCTTGTAGGGCTTGTTTTGTCAAAGTGCTTGCAATCATCAGACCCAGGGCAATCAGAGCCTCCACCATTCAGGGCGATTCAATCAATCACGATAACGGTGGTGCCACCATTCTCCAGACAGGTCCCGACAGGAATCTCATACACCTGCTCCAAGGTCTCTGAATCAAAAAACACCATCGCCTCAGTCAAACAAAGACGATCCCCATCACGATCGAGCCTGTCACGAAGCTCCGGCTCGATTGCCTCCTGATAGTTAGGGACGATGGTGAGGATGGGGGCCTTGCCATCGACAGCTGTTGGAAACTCCATCCACCGTGACCAAGGGTAGAAGTCATCCGGACTAGCCGAAAACACTAACTCATCGTCGCCACCGTTCCAGCCCTTCAAACGTTCACCTTCATAGGTGATGTCGAAACGAAGGGTGAACACCTCTCTTGGGTTGCCAGGAGGCAAGGCGCAACCCGACCCAAGAAGAGCCACAACAAGCAAAGCCCACCACCATCGTTTCCCTGATCCAAGGACTCTTTCCCTACCCATAACGTGCCCCTCGGTCCCTTGCCAGTTGGTTGACTCATCGGCACACGGCACCAAATTCTCGGGTGTCTCTCCTAATACCACCAACTCATCCCCATCTTCCTCGCTGGGGTACAACTGCCAGAGACTCACCGGGAGAACCTTGGGGAAAACGTCCTGGCCATGTGGGTGTTGCCCGGGGCCGAAGGCGCTGGTCCTCGGTCAGCGACGCAGGAACGACCAAACCATCTCAGCCTCGCGAGCAGGCTTCCCGCTGATGGATTCCTTGCGGTCAGCCCGTTCGAATAGTTCGGCACCAAGCATGATGCCCACCCAGCGAAACGGCTCGATCGGCCAACGGCGGGACGGCTTGTGCACCCATGGCAGACGCGTGAGCTGGCTCCTGGTGCCGGTGATGAGATCGGCCAGGGTCCTCCCGGCGAGGTTGGTCGCGGCCACTCCCTCCCCGACGTAGCCACCCGCCCGATACAGCCCTTGATGGTGAGAGACCGCAGGTTTCCAGTTTCTGGGGACGCCAAGAACGCCACCCCACCGGTGAGTGATCTGGGCATCCTCTATCACCGGGAACAGTTCGACCAGAGTCTGGCGGATTTGTTCGTGAGTGGCGTGGTTGTTTTCCGTTGCCGGATCGATGGCCGAACCCATCAGGTAGGGGGCAGCCCGACCGCCGAAAGCCAGCCGGTCATCGGCAGTCCGTTGACCATAAATCACTCGGTAGCGGGCGTCGGTAAATGTTGGGCGGTCGGCCAGGCCAATCTGCTCCCAAGCCTCTGCTCCCAGGGGTTCAGTGGCGATCATGAGCGAGTAGAAGGGGATGAGGTCTCGTTTGTGACCAGCGAGTTCGGCGGTGTATCCCTCGGTTGCCAATACGACGTGAGCTGCGCTGACCGTGCCCTGGCTAGTCCTGACCGAATTGGCTTCCACTTGTAGAGCCCTGGTGTGTTCATAGATTGTGGTCCCTTGGGCCTCTACCACTCGGGCAAGTCCGTGGACCAATTTGGCCGGATGGAGTGCCGCCGTGTGGGGGGTGAAGGCCCCGCCAAGGACATTCGTTGCTCCACAAACAGCCTGGGCTTCCGCGGCCTCCAGCCACCGATAGTCGTGTCCCAGACTTTTTTGAAGGCGACTTTGCTGGGCCTTGTTCCGGGCCAGGTGTATCTCACCGCCGCGAGCGAAGTCGCAGTCGATCTTTTCGGCGCTAATGACTCGTTCGATCTCATCAACGGTGCCAACCATGGCCTCATGCATGCTTCGCCCATAATCGTGGGCCAACTCCGCGATGCACCATCCGCCGTTACGGCCAGAAGCCCCAAAGCCAACCGTTTCGGCTTCGAGCACCACGATCGAGGCGTCGGGAGCTCGCTGGGCCAGGTAGTAGGCCGACCACAGGCCGGTATATCCGCCTCCAATAATGGCTATGTCACAAGAAATTGATTGTCTCAGCGAAGGCCGGGTGCTCAATCCAGTTGAGTCAGGGGGCTCGGATCGGACCTGGTCAGACCAGAGTGAGAGAGCGTCAATCGCTTGCATGCCCGAACACTAGCCCCACACCCCCCGGCTGGTGGCTTAGGAGAAGTCCCGTGTAGCCTCCGCGATGATTGGTTTGGCAACGTAGGAAGCCCCAAGCCGACGAAGAACGAGCGCGGAGGACACCAATGTGATGGAAGATCGACTAGGGAGCGGATCAGCGTCTGATCCGGTGACGGTGTTTGTGGCCAAGCGGTTTCACACCATGAACCCCGATCAGCCCCACGCCACCGCAGTGGCCGTTGATGATGATCGGATCGTGGCCGTTGGATCCATGAGTTCTGTAACCAACAAGCTTGATGGTGTCGCCCTTGTCGTTGATAAATCTTTTGAGGGTGAGGTTGTTCTCCCCGGTCTCATTGATCAGCACCTCCACCCAATTCTTGCCGCCTCAACCCTGGCTACCGAGGTCATTAGCACTGAGGATTGGGTGCTTCCCGAACGGATCTATCGCGCCGCTACTAGCCAACAGGAGTACCGTCAGCGGCTTCGCGAGGCCGATGCCGCCCTCCAGGATCCCACCGAATGGCTCTTCTCCTGGGGTTATCACCGGCTTTGGCACGGAGAGCTGAGTCGGGGCGTTCTCGATGAGATCAGCACCACCCGCCCTATCGGTATCTGGCAACGCTCCTGCCACGAGTTCTATCTCAACAGTGCCGCCATCGAGGCCCTCGGGATTACTGAGGAGACCATGCAGGGACATGGTCTGAACGACGCAACCATCGATCTGGCTAACGGGCATTGGTGGGAGAACGGCTTCTTTACCGTTCTCATGAGGTCCCTGTCCCCAGTCTTCTTGACACCGGAGCGCCTGATATTCGGGCTCAACCAGATGGTCACCTATCTTCACCAGAACGGTGTCACTGCCTTCAACGAGCCCGGAATCAACCTCTTTCACGGGCTTTGGGATCTTTATGAGAGCATTCTTGGTTCTCCGGAAACGCCCTTCGCCAGTTACTTCATGGTAAACGCTCGGTCTCAGGCCGAGGCAGGCATGGATATCGAGTCCGCGCTTCGAGACTCAGCCGAGCAAATCGCGAGCGCCCCCGGGGGCAAGGTTTCCTACTTCGCAGATCAGGTGAAGCTCTTTGCCGACGGAGCAATCATTTCACAACTCATGCAGATGCGCGATCCCTATCTGGATGACCAAGGTATGCCAGATCACACTCACCACGGTGAGTGGCTGATGACTCCAGAAATCTTGGAGACCTGGTCCAAGGCCTACTGGGATGCGGGCTACCAGCTTCACGTGCACGTCAACGGAGACCTTGGGCTCGACGCCGTGTTGGACATGCTGGAACGGAGGCTGGCGGAAAACCCTCGCCCTGATCACCGGACCGTGATTGTGCACTTCGCCAACTCCACCGAGGACCAGGTGGATCGGATTGCCGAACTGGGGGCAATCGTGAGCGCCAACCCCTACTACCCGGTTGGGTTTGCCGATAAGTACGCGGATTTCGGGCTGGGTCCCCAACGAGCAGATTCGATGGTTCGTAGCAAATCGGTGCTTGATCGAAAGATCCCGCTGTCCTTTCACTCGGACCTGCCAATGGGACCGAGTGATCCCTTGTCCCTGATGTGGTGTGCGGTGAACCGGCGGACCCAATCGGGGCGAATAGCGGCCCCAGACCAGCGAATTGGAGTGCATGATGCGCTCCGGGCGGTGACAATCGAGGCGGCCTATTCCTGGAGACGCGAGCATGAGTTGGGTTCCCTTGAAGTAGGCAAGATGGCCAACTTCACCGTCGTGGATGCTGACCCCTACCTGGTTGATCCAATGGATCTTGACAAGGTGGGAGTAATTGGCACGGTATTTGGTGGCCGATGGTTCCCAGTGCCGGGCCGGTCCTCGACGAAGCTGCGCTCACTCGCCGGGGATAACTTCCGTGAAGGGCTTTTGAAGGCAAGGCCGCTTCCCGGTCACAGTGTCGGGCTTGACGGTCCGGGGTGTTCTTGTGAGGTCTCTCGTCACCTCATCCAGGCCCTCGGCTGGGCCGCCTGAACCGCTGCCCTGCGCTCCGACGTTGGTAGACAGGAAGGCTGGTAGACAGTAGGCATGTCAGACCGCTTCTTCCCCGTGGATGAACCAATGCTGCAGGAGGTCCTGGACTGGGCATCCCACCGGATTGTGAATGGGCCGGATCCCAGTCATGGGGCAGAACCGGCCTCGGCACTGGCGGCGGAACTGGCGGGTTCCATTTGCACGCAAGGAATAGGTGGCACAGAGGCCTTGCGGCGATTTACCGAGATCATCGTCCCGGCTACTCGTGCTCAGGACGAGCGGATGAACTTGGCCTATGTGGCCGCCGCTCCGACCCCGGCCGCCTTGACCTTCGACCTTGCCGTCTCGGCGGCGGAAATCTTTGGAGGGACCTGGGAAACCGGCGCCGGTGCCGTCGCGGCCGAAAATCAAGCACTGGACTGGATTGCCGGGTTGGCTGGGTTCCCAAAGTCTGCCGGAGGAACCTTTGTTTCCGGTGGCACGATTGGCAACCTCAGTGCCTTACACGCCGCCAGGGAGCGAGCCAGGTTGCGCAACCCTCAAGTTCGCCACTGGCGCCTGGCAACAACGGCTTCTGCCCATTCCAGTATTGCTGCGGCGGCCAAGGTGATGGACGTCGACTTGTGCCACGTTCTTGGTGATGAACAAGGCCGCATGACCAAATCAGCCCTCGCGGATGCTCTTGGCCAAGATGAGGACATCTTTGCCGTACTGGCCACCGCTGGAACGACCAATGCTGGTGTGATTGATGACTTGTCTGGTATCGCCAGCCTCTGCGAAGAGCGGGAACTCTGGCTCCATGTTGATGGTGCCCTTGGCCTGGCGGCCCTGGCGTCGCCAGAGGCCCGCAGTCGATTTGCTGGTATTGAACGAGCAGACAGTTTTGTTGTTGATCCCCACAAATGGCTATTTGCCCCCTATGACTGTTGTGCCCTGATCTATCGCAATCCCGCGGATGCTGCCAGTGCACACGCCCAAATCGCCCCGTATCTGGACCAGGTCGACCGTGACGAATGGAATCCGGCCGACTACGCCATTCATCTCTCTCGTCGGGTTCGTGGGTTGCCGCTTTGGTTTTCACTCGCGGTATATGGGACCGAGCGCTACGGGGCCGCTATTGACCAGGTCCTCCAAACTGTGGCCGCGATTGTCGAAGGCATCGAAGACTCCCCAGACCTGGAGTTGGTAGCAGAGCCTGACCTCAATGTCATCTTGTTCAAACGCCCATCCATGTCCGACTCAGAGATGCTTCTTTGGTCCGAAGCCCACCGTCAGGCTGGCACTATCTTGTGTTTGCCGACCACTCATCGTGGCCAGCAGGTTTTTCGTCTCTGTTTGGTTAATCCCGATACCAAGGCCGAGGAGGTCTTATTCATGGTCCACAGCGATGTGTCCACGACCGGACGGATCAACACTTCTGGTGCGGAGGAGCCATAGATGGCCTGGATTGAAACCATCCCCGATGACCAATGGAGCGGTGCACTAGGGGAGCTTTATGAAGAGGTTGTAGACAAACACTATGGGCGAGTGGACGAGATCATGGCCATCCACTCTCTGAATCCCCGGGCATTGCGGGCCCACGCAAGTCTTTATGAGTCGGCAATGGCAGGGACAAAGGGGCTGCGCAAAGTTGAACGCGAGCTCATTGCCCTGGTGGTAAGCCTTGAAAACCAATGCCACTATTGAGTGACTCATCACCGGCGCGGTCTGCGCCAACTGCTCAAGGATCCCAACCTAGTCACTCGCATCGAAGCGGGTTGGGTCGATGCGGGTTTGTCTGAGGCTCGCGTGGCGATGCTCGGCTATGCCGTCAAGCTGACCAAGGCTCCTGGCTCAATCGTCGAGCAAGACGTCCTTCTCCTCCGTCAGGCGGGATTCTCAGACCGAGACATCCTCGACATTGCCGAGGTGACGGCATACTACGCATACGCCAACCGCATCGCGGATGGTCTTGGAGTTCCGCTTGAGGGGTGGATTCCCGAAGACTAGCGGGGCGGGCAAAAGGTGAGATGACCGGCATTCGCCTCAGTCGTGTGCGGGTGTTTCCACCCCCGAGGCCAATGCCGGTCGCTAGCTCACATTTGGTAGCCGCCAAGTAGAGCCAGCAGCGGACGTTACGTCCGTGCATCTATTCTCGACCGCTACGCCAGTCCGTATTAGGGGCGTTCAACTCCCTTTGGAGTAACGACCGCTTCTAATTGGGCGAACCTTGCAGATCTATAGGTCCTGAGGAAGCGAGAACTGACCGTCGCTATTGCTAGGGAAATCGACGACCCGATACACTGCATCAACCTCAATTGGGCCATAAACATGGGGGAATGCTGTGCCGGAGTTGTAGGAATCCTCGATCACAAGGTCACTTTTGAGTTTCTCGGGATTGATCGCCAGCAAGACAAGGTCGTCCCGGCCGCTAAAGAGTGCGTTCGCCGGAAGGAGTACCTGGCTGTCATAGGAACAATGAATAAAACCTTCCGTGTCCAGTGAAGGGTCAAGGAGCACACCGGCCTCCTGCGCCTCCGCCCAGTTTGATCGAGTGCAAATATGCAGGAGGATCGACGGTGCAGTCACAATCAGAAGTCTAGGGCCTCTCGATCTCGCACTGGGCTTCAAAGCGGGGCACAATGGGGCCATGTCGGTCCTAGGACGAGATCTTTACGCGATCATCGCCGTCGACCGGGCATGCACGATGGAAGAGCTGCGTGCCGCCTACCGAGAACGAGCTCGCCAGCTTCACCCGGATGTTTCCGGAGTGGATGATGGTGGCCGTTCGATGGCGGACCTGAACGAGGCATGGCGGTGCCTGAGCAACCCTGAGCTCCGGGAAGCCTATGACGCTGAGCTCGTCCAAGCCCAGCCCGTTCCCATTCCCGTGGCCACGGGCCTGAGTCGCCGAGATGCCTGGGTCATTGGCGTGCAGGCCCAGATTGGTCGGCTCGGCCGGCTGGCTGGCCGCAGCGCCACTCAGACCCTTCTACTTCGGTCCTCTCGTGCCAGCCGGTCGCACTATGACGAACTGGTTCTGATGGTGGTCGAGGAATTGATGCTCGACACGGTCGCCCGGGTTCGGGCCGCCCGAGCCGCCGGTTCGGCTCCCCTAGATCTTGGAGTCGCAGCAGCCCTCATTGGGGTTCGTACTCTGGCCGACCGGATTCGTCGTCAGGCTTCCCTGGGCATCACGACCGAGCTCGTGATGACCGCGGAACTACTGGATCGAATGTGGGATATCTTGGCCCACGAGCTACCCAACTCCTTGGAAGTGGCGCTGGGCTCGAACCCCCAGGTCACCCGCGGACTGACGTCGTTGGACTAGCTCGCTTGACTAGCCGAGCTTGATGGATGCCATCTGTGCGAACAGGCCAATGATGCCTGGGGACTCATGGCTGGGATCAAGTTCGCCATAGACCGTGTCAACGTTGATGGCAATTCGTTCCCAGTCGGACCACTCGGTATAGGCCCCGAGCTCGATGTCTCTGGCCGCGTCAGCGGCTGACATCCCAGCCTGATGGCGCATGGTTGCCTCCCTAACCACGAACTGGAGATACTCCCGGACAGCCCGGACCCCCTCGGCATCGGTCAAGGGCCCATGGCCGGGAACGATCACCGAGCAGTCGAGTTCGAGAATTCGGTCGCACGCAGATATCCAATTGCGGACTGGGCCATCCCAAATCAGAGGGGTTCCGTTGATAAACAAGATGTCACCAGTGAAGATGACCTTGTCATTGGGTAGATGGACCAGTAGATCACCGGCGGTGTGTGCTGGCCCAACTTCGATGAGTTCGACTGCCTTGCCTCCTGGTGAAATGGCTAGTGAGCCAGTAAAGGTGCGGTCGATGCGTGGCGGCTCGATTCCAGTAAAGGTGAATGGCCCGAATGCATCTTGGAGGTACTGGTTGGTCGTGGAGTCAAAGTCCATCTCTAACAAGGCGGCCAGCGCTGCCGGTGGGAGAGCCTCCATCTCCGCCGCCGATGCCGCCGATGTTATGACCTCAGCCCCGGTGATGAGCTGGTTGCCATAACAATGGTCGCCGTTGGCGTGGGTGTTAACCAGGGTGCCTATGGGAGAGGCGTCGATGATGGCGGCCATCTCGTCGAGCATCTCTCGGGTCAGGTTGAGGTCGAAAAGAGTATCGACCAACATTGAGGACTTTTCACCCACCGCCAGGCCGGCATTGCTCCATCCCCACCCGCCGTCGGGTTGTAAGTAGGCGAAGATGCCCTCAGCCACCTCGTGGAGGCCCTTGTTGTAGCTTGATGACCCGTAAATGCTAGTTTCTGTCCCCATTACAGGGAAAAGATATCAGTTCTGTTGCCGCCACTGGCAGCCGCCTTCTGACCAACGGCCTCAAGTCGGGATAGGACGCGCTCCACCGAAGGCCGCTGGGGCCCAATGGCAGCCACCATCACGCTGGCAGTAAATGAGACCAGCCCACCATCGAAGTCGACCGGGAACGATACTTCCGAACGTAGTCGGTCCGCAATGATTCGGAGTTGTTCGAGGTCGGAGTCTGTGGTGAGTAGCGTTAAGAACGCGGCATCGTCGAATCGACCCAAAAGGTCGGGCCCCCGCAGTCTGGCTTGAATTCGTTCGGCCACCTGCCGGCAGACTCGGTCAACAACTCGGGTTCCCCGCTCGGCCTTCAATTCGGCCAGGTCATCAATCCAGATACCGATCAAGGCCAGAGGCTGGGCCGGGGTAGCAACTAGCCGGCCGTGAAGGCGCTCGAGCACATGGTGACGGTTGGGTAGCCCCGTTATTGGGTCATGGGTTAGCTCCGCCGCGGACTGGGCGGAAAGTTCGTGTTCGAACGCCATGGAACGGACGCCGACCATGGCGATCTGACCGTTGACTCGCCGAAAGGCCAATTCGATTGGCACCAAGCCAGCACTGAGTCGAGTCGACAACCGTCGGACGCCCTCGGTCTGACTTGCTAAACAGGATCGAACAGCATCCTTGTCATCATCGATAATAAGCTCTTCCAGGCTGACACCGACTAGGTGGTGACGGGGAATTCCACTCACACCGATGGCCTCGCCATTGGCACCCTTGATGGTTCCCCCCTCGACCAAGAGACAAGCACCAGGAACGTAACGGAGCACATTGGTTAGCTTTTTAGCGTCTAGAGCCACGGACCCTCATTGCATCATCAGGACAGAACAGTAGCCCCGGGTCTCCCCCGGAGCGGCTCTCACAGTATCGGTCAGTGTTTGGGCCGTCCTGAGCCATATTTCCCTTCTTTAACAAAATTCGAATCAGGCCAAGGGGCCGATATGGCTAGCTCCACCCCGGGACGAAAGGGAGCCTCGGCCACGAAATCTAATCGGCCGCATCGATGAGAGCATTCTCGACCACCTCGGTGAGCGCCGGGTGGATATAAAACACCTCGCTGGCCAACTCCGAGGCAGTTTGGCCAAATTGCATGCCTTGGATGAGGGGTTGGATCAACGATGCCGCCTGTGGTCCGATGATGTGGGCGCCGAGAATGAGGTCGGTTTCGGCATCCACCAGGACCTTCGCGAACGAGGTTGAATCATCCAGGGCCCAGCCATAGGCAGTACCTCCAAAGTCTCGTCGACCAATCCGATATTGAACACCCTCCCGATGAAGGTCCACCTCGGTTTTGCCAACGCTGGCAACCTGAGGGCCGCTAAAGACCGCGCTTGGAACGGCCCGGTAGTCGACTTCGCGGACGTCATCTGGGTGGGCAATGTTCCAGAACGCCACTTTGGCCTCGGCGTTGGCCACATGCTTGAGTTGAAAGTCATTAGCGACGTCACCAATAGCCCACACGCCGTCCACGCAGGTTCGCATCTGCAGATCAACAGCTATGCGGTGCTTCTTGTTGGTGGCCACTCCCCCCGCCTCAACCCCCAGCAGGTCGGTGTTTGGTACCCGTCCGGTGGCAACGAGCAATTCGTCGACCTCGATGACCTCGTTTTCAAGGTGTAGCAGCACTGAGCCCCGGTCGGAGTTTTCAACCAGTCTTGGAAGTTGCCCAAGCCGTAGATCGACTCGTTTTGCGAAAATCTGGGTGAATCGATCAGAGATGTCGAGGTCATGGGCGCTGAGTAGGCAATCCGACCGGTTGAACATGGTGACTTGGCTGCCGTAGCCGGCAAACACATGTCCCATCTCGACCGCGATAAAGCCACCTCCGATTATTCCAAGCCGCCTTGGAAGCTGCTCCAAGCGCATGATTGAGTCTGAGGTGTGGTGTCGGGCGTCGACAAGGCCAGCGATATCAGGCATATTGGGCCGCGAGCCGACAGCCAGAAGAATTTTGTCCGCGGTGATTCGTCGATCACCGACGTCGAGGAGTTTGTCGGCCACAAAGCGGGCCGTGCCCTGGATCAGGGTCAGGTTGTCGGTTCCGGAGGCCCGGTACTCTCGACCGCCAGCGGCGATCGGATCGATCAGGCCGAAGACGCGGTTGCGGATTTGTGGCCAATCGACCTCGTGGAAGGTTGCACGAACTCCAAGATGGTCGCTGTGCTTGGCTGACTCGGCGACATCGGCAGGCATGACAAACATCTTGGAGGGAATACACCCCCGATTGAGACAGGTGCCGCCGAAGACATCTCGCTCTACCAGCGCAATCTTCCATCCGTCAAAGTAGTCAGGAATCGAGTTGCCTGAGCCGCTCCCGATGATAATCAGATCAAAGCGTTCTGGATCTGACTGTGCTGGATCTGACTGTGCTGGATCTGACTGTGCTGGATCTGTTGTGGTCATGAGGGTCGATTTCCGGTTTTACCTTTGCGCTGGCGAGTAACGAAACGCCAGTCAACTTCGTGGGGTTCAAGCTTGCGCATGAGGATGTCGATGGCGCTCCAAAGAGTCTGAGCAGTTGGCTGAAACAAGATCGGATGGATGATGGCCACCGCCACGCCGAAGATAACGAGTTCCTTGACGGGGAAATCTGGGAAGGTAGCGACGAGCCCAACAATGAGGTAGACCAAGATCATAAAGAAACTGACGATCGTGTTCATTCCAATCGCTCCAATCCAGTGTCCTTCTATTCGTTCGAAATGGAGTCCGCAGCGGGGGCAATCCTCCTTGATGGTGAGGCCCCAGCCGAATAGCTTTCGCTGCCCGCACGCTGGACAGGCCCGTGTGGCCCCACGATAAAGCAGCGTCCGCCAACGCGGTGTGGCATAGATAGTTTCCGTGTCAGGGTCCAGGAACGGGCCACCCTGGGCATCGTGGTTGGAGGTGCTCGTCATCGGAAGTTCCTTGGAAGCATGAACAAGGCGGACTCAGATTTGGCCGGAGCCGTGTCGTCTGGTCCAATCCTGAAGTCTCGCCATAGCTTCGGTCATTGTGGAGGGTGATCCAGCGTAGGAGAAGCGCACAAACCGGTCCCCCCTTTGACGGTCGAAATCCACGCCAGGTGTGACGGCGATGCCGAGTTCGTTAAACCAGTGGGCACACAGCTCTTGACTGGTAGGTAACGAGCTAGAGAGCAGGTGGGAGATATCACACCACACATAGAAGGCACCATCGGGTGGTGCAAGCTCGGTCATTCCGGCGGCCCCCAGTCCATCGAGGACAATGGCCCGGTTCTCTCGGTACTGGTGGACATTGGCTTCGCATTCCTCGACACCGTCGAAGGCAGCGACTCCGCCCAACTGGCTCAGGGTTGGTGGAGCGATCGTCAAATTCTGTGCTAATCGCTCCAGCGGTGTCATTAGCTCCTTTGGGGCAACGATCCACCCGAGGCGCCAACCGGTCATCGAGAAGTACTTGGAGAAGCTATTGAAGACCAACACTGGAGGCCGTCTCCCCGGCGTCACCGCCCCATTCGAGTTGTGGAGCACCTTGAGGATCGAAGATGCTGGCTTGTCGTAGGTGATCCCGTGGTAGATCTCATCGACCACCAGGGCGACCCCATTAGTCGCCGCCCAATCCGCCACCATGGCCAAGTCCTCCTCGCTAAGCACCGTTCCGGTTGGATTGGACGGGCTGGCCAGCACAAGGCCACTCATGGGCCCCGCTTGGTCCAAGATTGCTCTGGTGGGGCGATACGACGTATCGGGCCCGACCGGAATGGGCACGACTTCGATCCCGAAGGTCTCCAGGTCGTTCCGGTAGCACGGGTAACCGGGCTCTAGGACTCCGACGCGCTCTCCGGGGTCCCAAAGGGCCAGGAAGCTCAGGACAGAGCTGCCAGAGGCACCAGTGGTGACGACGATCTGATCTAGTGGGACACTGATCTCATTGCTGGTCTGATACCACTGAGAGATGGCCGAACGTAGCGCTGGGAGTCCAAGGGCTTCGGTGTAGCCAAGTCGGTCGTTGTCAAGGGCGTCATGAGCCCGAGCGAGCACGGTTGCAGGTGCTGGGGTTGAAGGTTGCCCAACCTCAAGATGGAGAACTTCGTGGCCAGCGGCCTCGCGTTTGGCCGAGGCCCGCATTACCTCCATGACATAAAACGGGGCAATCGCAGAGCGGCGACTGGTCACGAAAGGGTCCACCAACAGACCTTACCAAGGCTGGTTGAGGTCTGGTCTGGTGCCCTACAGGGCCGAGCCTCGCACTGCACCTCGCTTCTGGAACCAGTCACCCACCTGGTTAAGGGAGAGAACCGTCAGGGTTAGGAAGAGCGACGGCCAAACCACCGGCATGATCGTCTGTTTGATATCGCGCCGGGATTCGTTCAACATATTGCCCCAACTGGGGGTTGGGAGCTGAACACTCAACCCAAGGAAGGACAAGGTTCCTTCCACCACAATCACCGTGGCAGCGCCTACCAGGGCGAAGGAAAGCAGGGTCGGCAAGATGTTGGGGATGATCTCTCGGAACAGGATCTTGCTGGGTTTGGTTCCAATAGCCTTGGCCGCCAGCACAAACTCGCGATTGCTTATGGCCAAGCTGTTGGCCCGGGCAACCCTGGTGTAGGGAGGGATAGACAAGAAGCCAATAACGAGGCTGATGATGTAAAGATTTCGCACCGCAAAAATCGACACCATGGCCAACAGGAGTACCAGGGCGGGAAATGCCAGGATGACGTCGATGAGGGCCATGATGACAGTTTCGGTCCGACCCCGAACGAACCCCACCAGTGATCCGAGGAACCCACCAATGACGATGCCAAAGGTGACGGAAACGGTGGCAACGGTGAGGCTTACCCAGGATCCGTGGATGATACGGGCAAAGCTGTCTCTGGCGATGCTGTCGGTGCCAAACCAGTGAGCGGCCGAGGAGGGCTCGATGGGCTCACCGGTGCCAAATTCACCGGTGGCAGGGTTGAAGCCGTTGGTTTGGAGGAAGGGGTCCTGTAGGGGAAGGCTGCCGCCAAGGGCACTATCGAGTTTGGCGTACAGGGCACCACCAACCATAAAGAGCAGCCAGGCGGATGACAGCTTGATGAGCAGGGGCATCTCTTTGAAAACTTCAAGCGGGCTCTTGCGTTTTGGCTTGGATCCAACGGCAGTGACCGCCTTGCCTATTGGGGACGCCTTGGTTGTCTCGGCGGCTGATTCGGCGATGCTCACGTCAACCCTTTCGAATTCTGGGGTCAACAAAGGCGTAGAGCACGTCGACCAGGGTGTTGATTACGACATACACCGTGGCCACAAACACGGTGATGCCCTGGACCATGAGGATGTCGCGGGAGTTGATGGCATTAATGAGTCGGAATCCAAGGCCCGGCAAGGCAAACAGGGTTTCGATCACGACGGTTCCGCCCAAAAGGGCGCCAAAGTTGATTCCGATAATGGTGACCAAACTGAGCGAACTGGGCCGCAGTGCGTGGCGTAGCAGGATGAATCGATCGTTCAGACCCTTAGCCCGAGCCGACAAAATATAGTTCTCCTGCAGGGTGGCGATCATGTCCGAGCGCACCAGGCGACTAAAGATGGCCATCTGGGATAGAGCCAGCGCTGAGGCCGGTAAAACCGCCGTTCTAAAGTTGGCCCATATGCCCTTGTCCCATCGGTTCCAGTTGGAGGCCGGAAACCATCGTAGCTTGACGGCGAAAAGCCAAATGAGAAAGATTCCAGTGATGAAATTGGGGACCGACAGCGCAATCTGGGATGCGGCTGAGGTTGCCTGGTCGATCGCTCTGCCCTGCCGGTAGGCCCCAACGACCCCCATCGGTACCGAGATCACAACGGCAAAGACGATGGCCATAGCCGCCAGTTGGGCAGTAACGGGGATTCGGTTCTTAATCTCGCCCATCACACTTTGGCCACGGTTGACGTAGGACTCCCCCAGATCGAGGCGAGCCGCGTTACCTAGCCAGTTCACGTACCGGACTAGAACAGGATCGTCCAGACCAAACTCCTCCCGGATCTGGGCCACAATTTCTGGATCGCGGGGTGCGTCGGGTGGGAGGATGGCATTGATCGGATCGCCGGGCAGCAGAGCCGTCATGATAAAGGTGATAAAGGTGACAGCGAGAATGGTTGCAACCAGCCTCGCCAGGCGTGAAAGTATCACCTTGACCATGAACAAGCTCTCCTACCCGGGATCAACACGTTGAACTGTCTTGCTCGGCTACTCGCCGATCCAGACTTCGTGATAGCGGCCCTCAGCGGCCGGGAAGCCGATGCCAAGGTCTCCGCTTGGTAGATGCCAGCCGTTGAAACCATTCACGTTGTCAGCGGTGGCAATCATGGTGGCGGTGTGACCGGAGTACCAGATTGGAACCTCTTCGGCGATCCTCAACATGATTGACTCATAGAGGGCGAATCGCTCGTTGAAGTCGTCGGTGCGAATGGCAGCAACGGCAGCTCCGAAGGCCTCTGGATCAAACCAGTTGGCGAAGTTCAACGGAGAGACAATTCCGTCAAGACCAGCAGCTTCGGCCACGGCCGGGCTGTAGGGGGCCAGGGCAGGGTTCAGATCCACCGATGGGTCGCTATCAGAGCTGAAGCGCCAGCAGTGGGCACCGTGGGTGCCAATGAAGTCGGGTGGAGCACCAAGGGCGTTGTTGATGTGAGTTTGCTGATCAAAGTTGGTCAGGTTCACATTCACGAGTCCCGATGCGGTCCAGGCCTGTTCGATCACCTGCATGGCGGCAATCAGGGTTGGGTCAGGCGGACACGAAAGCTCGACGTCGATCTGCTCGCCAGCGGCCTTACCGTCGGACCGGGCAGGATCATCCACGTACTCTTGAAGCAGCGCCTTACCACCCTCAAAGTCGAACTTGGGCCAGGCATCGGCAACCTTCTGGGAATACCATGGGCTATCGGGGCTGAACCACTGAGTACCAGGATCAGAGATCCCCTCACCGCCAAGGGCGGCAATGACCTGATCCTGAGCGTTCATCATGACAAGACCCTTGCGAACCCGCACATCGTCATAAGGAGCCAAGGCGACGTTAAACATGCCGCCACCGACATTGTTGCCCTGGAACTCCAGCCGGGCAATACCATCGGCGTCACGAGCATCACGAATGGTGCCCTGGCGCAGTGTGTGCATTCCATTAACGGTTCCAGAAACCAAGGCATCCAGACGTGTTCCCTCGTCGGGAATAGGCCGGAAGATCAGTTCGTCCAGGTAGGGCAACTGATTGCCTTCGGGGTCGACTCCCCAGTAGTTCTCGTTGCGAACCATGACCGTTTCGTTGTCCAAGTCTCGGCTCTGGATCACGAACGGACCGGTTCCGACGGGTGCGGTGCTAAAGCCGTCAGGGTCGGCGGCAGCCGCTCCCGGCTCAAACACCATGCCGATGGGGGCCCGAGACAAGAAGGACGGGAAGGCCGAGTGAGGTTGACCAAGGGTATAGGTCACCTCAAGATCGCCGGTGGCCTCCACATTCTCCACCTTGGCCGAGCCAAGTACACCAGCCGAGGTTGCACCGGTCTGCTGGATGGCCCACATGTCGACGATGGTCTGAGCGGTCAGGGGCTCACCATTGTGGAAGACAACGTCGGGTCGAAGGGTGATGACCCAGCTGGTGAAGTCCTCATTGGATGACACCGAATCGGCCAGGTACGGCTGATATAGGCCGTCCACGTCCTGTTCGAACAACTTGTCGAACACGGAGATGGCCATGTTGTAGCATGGGGCGGAGCAGGTGTCCTCCCAGGGGCGAAGGCCCGTAGCCTCGGCTTCGAGGGCCATGGTGAGGGTGCCGCCATACTTGTCGACGGTTTCATCGACAACGGCTTCGGTGACCTCGGTATTGCCTTCGGTGGTGGTTGTTTCTTCGCTCCCGCCGGCGTCTGTTGTGGTATCCGAGCCTTCTTCGCTCGAACCCCCACCACAGGCGGCGGCGATCATTGCGAATGCGAGCAGCAATGCGATCAGTCTCGCTACGCCCCTCTTGTTCATAGGTTCTCCCCTTTAGTCTTGATTGTTGGATACAACACAGCGTCCAACAGCTTCGATGTGTAGCAGATGTGACCGGGGGCACAAAATCACACCCCCAGATCGTTATGTGGTCGTTATGGAACGATCACAGAGAATTTTGCACGTATCTAGGCGGAAATGGTCACCTCGGACTCTTCAATTGTGACCAGCGGATGATGACAAGCCACGAAGTGATCGTCGTTGACCCGACGCATCTGAGGCTCAACTCGTTCACAGATCTCATCGGCGAAGGGGCAACGGGTACGGAATCGACAACCAGAGGGCGGGTTGATTGGTGAAGGCAGTCCCTCGTCCTCGCTAAGTTGGCGGTCGATCGTAACCAGGGGGTCCGGCATTGGAATCGAGGTAAGAAGAAGCTGGGTATAGGGGTGAGCCGGATGGGCATACAGCTCATCGGATTCGGACACCTCACACATCTTGCCCAGATACATCACCGCCACCCGATCACTAATGTTCTTGACCACCGCCAAATCGTGGGCGATGAAAACGAGCGTCAGGCCATACTCGGCCTTGAGGTCCTCCAACATGTTAAGGATTTGTGCCTGGACCGAGACATCGAGGGCCGATACTGGCTCGTCACAGATGATTAATTCGGGTTCGAGCACTAGCGCCCGGGCGATGGAGATCCGCTGACACTGGCCCCCGGAGAACTCGTGGGGGTGCTTGTACCGGGCCACATCGGGGTCGATTCCGACCGCGTCGAGCATGACCGACACCTTGGCCCATTGCTCGTCCTTGTTGGCGGGTCCCCACACCTCTAAGGGTTCGGCCACCACCTCACCCACGGTCCGTCGAGGATTCAGTGACGACACTGGGTCTTGGAAGATCATCTGCAAGTCGGTGCGTTTCTGGCGCATGGCCTCATTGCTCAAGCCAGCCAAGTTCTCCCCATCGAGAATCACCGAGCCTGCGGTCGGTCGTGGAAGTTGCAGAATTCCCCGACCGGTGGTCGACTTACCGCACCCGGACTCCCCCACCAGGCCCAGGGTTTCACCCCGCTTGATATCAAAGCTGATGCCACTGACGGCATGGACAACCTTGCCTCGGCCAACGGGAAACTCGACCGTCAGGTCCTCCACGCGGAGCAGGGTTTCCTCTTTAGCCCGAAGGTGTGCCTTTCCTGAACCAGCCATCTCAGCCTCCCCCGATGGTTGCAGGGATGTCTTCGGTGGCGTTGAGTTCACCCGCGGCAGCCAGGGTCTGTAGACGCCCAGCAGCCATGTTGGTCTCCCATGCTTGGTTGCCTTCGGGAGAGCCGACTGGGAACCAACAGGCATACTGGTGGCCCGGTGCCGGTGCCGCAGTTAGCGGCGGGGTTTGTTCGAAACACTTCGGTTGGGCGTAGGGGCATCGGGGCGAAAACGCGCAGCCTGAAGGAGGGTTGATGAGGTCAGGAGGACGACCGGAAATGGCGGCGAGCCGGGTGTGTTTGGGCTGATTGATTTTGGGAATAGAGCGCAGGAGCGACTCGGTATAGGGGTGACGCATGTCGGCGAACAGTTCCCCCGTCGGGGCTTTTTCTGCGATCTTGCCCGCATACATGACGGCAATCTCATCGGTGCGTCCGGCGACGACTCCGAGATCGTGAGTGACCATGATCATGGTCATGAACCGGTCTTTTTGTTGTTGTTCCAGCAGGTTGAGAATCTGGTGCTGAACCGTCACGTCGAGCGCCGTGGTCGGCTCATCAGCGAAGAGCATTTTGGGGCCACACGCCAGAGCTATAGCGATACACACCCGCTGGCGCATGCCCCCGGACATTTCGTGGGGATAATTGCTAAAACGGGCCTCGGGTTCCGGAATGCGGACGCTTCGAAGGAGTTCGATGGCGGTTTCGGCCGCTTCACTCTTTGAGACCTTGAGGTGATGGCGAATGTGCTCGGTCATCTGTCGCCCAACTCGAACCACTGGGTTTAGCGAAGTCATTGGGTCCTGGAATACCATGGCCATCTCTACCCCCCAAATCTCCCTCATTTCCTTGGGTGACTCCTGAAGCAGATCCTCCCCGTCATAGGAGACTCGGCCATGGGTGATCACGTTGCCAGCGGTATTGAGCCTCATGATTGATCGAGACAGGACCGTCTTTCCCGAGCCCGACTCGCCAACAACGCCGAGCGTCTTGCCCCGAGCGACCGACAAAGACACGCCGTCTACCGCCTTAACCAGGCCATTGGGCGTCGCGAAGTGCGTCTTTAAGCCCTCGACCACAAGCAACGGTTCGGTTTGCTGGGACTTGGTGAGGCGGGTGGCGTCAGCACCAGCGGTCGGCATTCAGGCTCCTTGACTTGAGAGAATAGTTGGCAAGCTCGAGATTTCGTAGGGGGAATTGTGACCGCAGTCACGTGTCATGTCGAATTGTTGAAGCAGAAAACCGTTGGACAGCCCGCTCTGCCACCGTTCAGGGCTCCCCGATTGGTGAGCTGTCAGTCCATGGAGGGGCTATCGGCCCAGCGACTTCAAGTAAGCAACCCGCGCCTCTCGGCACTCAGGGTCGGCAAACGCGTTTGCCAATCCATCTGCGTCCGACCACGATCTCCCAGTACCGACCATCTGGTCAGTCACGGCGTTGACATGACGTTTCGTTATTGCTGTCGCAACCGGCGCCTTGGTGGCAACAGTTTGAGCTAGTTTCTCAACCTCGGCCAGCAAGGAATCTTCGGCGACGACCCGATTAAGGAAACCGGCGGATTTGCCTTCGGCTGCGGTGAAGGGCCGACACGTCATGACCAATTCCTTGGTGAGGGCTGGCCCGATCTCTCTGACCAGCCGTGGAATCCCGCCCCACGCCAACGGGATTCCAAGATCGACCTCGGGAATGGAGAAGCGAGCCGAATCCGCTGCCACGCGAAGATCACAAGCGGCCGCCAGGACAAGACCTCCACCGACGCACCAACCCTGAATACCGCAGATGGCGACAGCCCGCATGTTCTCCAACGCCTCGGCCATTCGTCTTCCGTACTCCGCTGCATCTCGCGAGGTCATCTCCAACTTGGTGTTGAACGTTGACAGGTCAGCGCCGGCACAAAACGATCGACCAGCGCCGCTGACCACCACGACTGCAATCTCTCGTTGTGAGTCAAACCAATGGGCCGCCTGGGCGATTTCGTGAAGACACTGCCACCCCAGTGGGTTGAGCTTGTCCGGATTGTTCAGTGTGAGCCTGCCGATGCGGCCCTCTGCTGAGACCATGATGGTTTCAGCGGTCGATGGACTAAACGTTGCCTCGAACATGTTGGATCTCCTGCACTTGGCCGTTAGGCCCGTTGCGAATTAGGTTCTTTCGTATGAAACTTAGGTTCCTCGTATGAAACTCAGTATGTCCGTTAACTATGGCGGCGATCCAAAACAGCTAGCAGTCCAGGCTCGGGACTATGAGTCGGCCGGTATCGACATGGTGTGGGTAGCTGAGCTGTACAGCTTTGACGCCATCTCCATCATGGGTTACCTGGCGGCGGTAACCGAGCGAATGGAAATCGCGGCTGGCATCCTTCCGCTGTACTCCAGGACCCCGACCCTAATTGGGATGAGCGCCGCCAGCCTCGACGCTTTGTCCGACGGTCGCTGTGTCCTGGGGTTGGGAGCATCCGGTCCTCAGGTAATCGAAGGATGGCACGGGGTTCCCTATGACCGCCCCATCGGTCGCACCCGAGAGATCATTGACATATGTCGTCAGGTCTGGCGTCGCGAAAAGGTGGTTCATTCAGGCCGGAGCTATCAGATTCCCCTCCCAGCAGACCAGGGCACCGGATTGGGCAAGCCGCTCAAGCTGATCAATTACCCCGTTCGTCCCAACATCCCCATCTATGTCGCGTCGCTTGGGCCCAAGAACGTTGCGATGACGGCGGAACTGGCCGAAGGTTGGCTCCCAATCTTCTTCCATCCAGACAAAGCCAAGGAGGTCTGGTGGCCCGACGTTGAGGCCGGTCTGGCAAAACGTTCACCGGAGCTGGGAGAACTTGAGATTGTGGCCGGCGGAGTCGTGAGCCTTTGCTCCAATGACGAAGCGAAACAAATACGAGACGCAGGCCGGGGGATGACGGCACTTTATGTGGGCGGCATGGGGTCCAAGGACGTCAACTTCTACAACCGACTCTTTCGCCGCTACGGGTACGAAAAAGAGGCGGCTACGATTCAGGAGTTGTATTTGTCGGGACACCAGGCCGAGGCGGCGGCCCATGTACCAGAGGAGTTCCTGGCCGCTACCTCGATGGTCGGTGACGAGGGATTCGTTCGGGATCGAATCGAGGCATTTCGTGACGCAGGCGTCACCCGTCTGTCTATTACACCCGTTGGTGACAATCCCCTGCAGTTGATCGAAAAAGTCAGAGGCTGGGCCAGCTAGTCAGCAAGCCGTTTGAAAGGTTTGGTCTCAGCGGCCAAAGACTAGGGAGAACTCCATAATTCCTTGGTCTTCGATGCTGGCGACAACCGGGGCACTCGGCGGAGTGATCCCAAAGTCAGACATCACAATGTCCATTCGACCAACGACGACCAGGCGGTCACCTTCGACTGTGCTATCGATGGAAACCTCGACCGATTGGGTTTCACCATGCACGGTTAGGTCTCCGACCGCCGTCGTGGTGAACACCTCCCCCGCTGTGGGAATGGAGCCAATATCGATTGGGCTCGTGAGTTCGAAGGATGCATCAGGGAACGTGTCTGTTTCCAATCCTTGTTGTCTCAGTTGGTTATCGCGACCCCTGCTATTGCTACGAAGCGCCGACAAGTCTGCGGCCACAGAAACCGAACGAATTGTCAGACCTTCAGCCACCAGGGTGCCGCTAACTTCGGCAGTCCGGCCGACCGCGGTGAAATCGCCCACGCTGGCCAGAACTTCCTTGACCCGATAGCCAACAAAGGTTGCATCACTGGGCTGAACTTGCCAGGTTCCTGTGAGATCCGAAAGTGGTTCCTCCGACGCGGTTTGGTCTCCGGTCTCGTTCTGGAGAATCGCGGCGACTTGGGAGACGGATGCGGCTTCCTCTTCGCTCGCAAAAATGCCTAGATACCAGGCCAGCCCTCCGAGCACGGCGATGACAACTGCGGACAAACCAACGACTGCCTTAAAGCGGGTACTCATGGCAGGTGACCCTAGATCAGGTTGCCACCGAGGCTGGATCGGGGGTTCAAAAAGAGTGGAGGGCGACCCCTGGAGAGGCCGCCCTCAGTCGAGAACAAGATTCAGAATGAAGCAAACGTCCGCCCGCTGGAGTTCGCATCGGACCTGTCCCCGATACCCGCTCAGCCATGATGCCATATCACCACTCTCCGTGGCAATGGTTCGAATGGACCAAAGCTCATCGACTTGGTTTTGGGGCACAAAAGCATCGCCCCGGCCGAGGGGTGAGGCCATTGAACGGGTACTCACTCGTGGCAGGGGTCGCCCTGATGGTCCATCAGATGGTGAACAATGTGGTGGTGGAACAACTCGGAACTCGACCCAGCGTACTCTCGATCGTTTTGGCTGGCGGGGAGGGCAAAAGGCTTATGCCGCTCACCGCAGACCGAGCCAAACCAGCCGTGCCATTTGGGGGACCCTACCGGCTCATCGATTTTGCTCTTTCCAACCTAGCCAACGGTGGCTACCGCAAGATCGTTGTGCTGACCCAATACAAAAGCCACTCACTGGACGTCCACATTAGCCGCACCTGGCGACTGGCCACGTTCCTTGGCAACTACGTCACCTCCGTTCCAGCCCAGATGCGTCGAGGGCCCGAATGGTTCCAAGGTTCCACCGATGCGCTTTATCAAAATCTCAATCTCATCGAAGATGAGAAACCGAAATACCTTTTCGTCTTCGGGGCCGATCACATCTATCGCATGGATCCGCGCCAGATGCTCGATGCCCACATTGCCAGTGGTGCAGGGGTGACGATTGCGGCCTTGCGAGTGCCACGGAAGGAGGCTGATCAGTTTGGGGTCATCAAGCAGGGGGCAGGCACCAGCATCGAGGCCTTTCTAGAAAAACCGGCTGATCCCCCAGGTCTCGTTGATTCTCCCGATGAGAGTTTTGCCTCAATGGGCAACTACGTCTTTGACGTCGACGCGCTCGTTGATGCCCTACACACCGACGCCGCCAACGAGGAGTCATCCCGCGATTTGGGGGGCGATCTTATTCCCCGACTGGTCAAGGATGGAGTTGCCCACGTCTATGACTATTCGACTAACCGAGTGCCGGGCGATGGCGAGACTCAGCGAGGCTATTGGCGAGATGTTGGAACCATCGAGGCCTACTACGAAGCGCACATGGATCTGGTACAACCACTTCCAAAGTTCAGTCTCTACAACGACCGTTGGCCAATCTTTAGCCTTGGCCGTTCCCTTCCTCCGGCCAAGTTCGTCGTAGCCGAAGGATCATCCCCCACCGTTGAGAACTCTGTCGTGTCCAATGGCTCGATCGTGAGCGGAAGCGTGGTCCACAACAGCGTCATCTCGCCTAACGTGCGGGTGCGGCGGGGTGCTGATGTCGACGGAGCGATCCTTTTTGACGATGTTGAAATTGGGGAGGGCGCCCATGTCCGCAAGGCCGTGATTGACAAGAATGTTGTCATCCCCGCCGGCACCCGAATCGGCGTGGACCGACAAGAAGACGAGGCCCGGTTCACCGTTTCGGATTCCGGCATTGTGGTTGTTCCCAAGAACTACGAGTTCTAGCCACTACCGCTTGGAGGATTCGGCTTGACCGAGTTGGCGGTAGATCTCCACGTGCTCGTGGGCTGGTTCATCCCATGACCAGTCGATTTGCATTCCCCGACGTTGGATTCCTCGACGCCGCGACGTCACCCGGTAGGCGCGGACTGCTCGATGAACGGCATCGACGAAACCGGCCAAATCCAGCGTCTTAGTCAAGAAGCCTGTCCCAGTCGCCCGATGGTCATCAGCATCGACAATGGTGTCAACCAGTCCGCCAACCGACGTTGCAACCGGCGGCGTGCCATAGGCCATGGCCTGCATCTGGGCAAGACCACAGGGCTCGAATCGGCTCGGCATGAGGAAGAGGTCGGTTCCCGCGAAAATCTGGTGGGCTAGCTCCTCGTCGTAGCGGTCGGTGACCGCCGCAACATGATGGGGGTAGCTCACCACAAGATCCTCCACCAATTGCGTCAGATCCGACTGGCCAGAGCCCAATATGACAAGCCGTGCCGGAAGATGGGCCAAATACGGCCCTAGACCGGTAAGTAGGTCGATCCCCTTTTGATCAACCAGGCGGGAAACGACACCCATGATGGGATTGTTCGACGATTTCCATCCGAAGCGCCCCAGTAGTTCTACTTGGGCCCGATCCCGTCCTGTCTCAAAGTTGGAGTGATCATAGGGCTCCGGAAGGCAGTGGTCGCGGGTGGGATCCCAAATTTCAGTGTCGATACCATTGCGTATTCCAACCAGGGCAGACCCTCGCCGTTCGAGTTCCTCGTGGAGACCTTGGCCGTTGGACTCGGATAGGATCTCCTTGGCGTAGTTGGGGCTAACAGCGATGATTTTGTCTGCGCTTCTGATAGCGCCAAGCAAGGGATTGCAGGACTCATACCATGCGTATCTCCAAGACTCAAAGGGGATGCGTTGTAACCAGTCCTTCTGGCAGAGCCCCTGATACCCGAGGGTGTGAATGGTCAACACCGTTGGTGGAGGCGTAGCCAAGAATCCGATAGTGGCGGCAGTGTGCCAGTCATTGAGATGGAGAACATCTGGCTTGGTCTCAACCACGAGCGCGGCGACGGCGGCAGAAAATCCGAGGAAGCGATGATCGTTGTCTGGCCAACCTTGTCCGCTTCCGGGTTCCACATAAGGGTGGGGGCGGGCCATTCCGGGCCGATCGATGAGCACGAGTTCGCCAATACCTGGGGCAACGCCTTGGCGAACGCGGGCCGGGCCGGCCCAAGAGGGAACGTCGAGGGGCCAGCTCGTTTCTCCATCTAGCACAATGCCCCCATAGTCCGGCAAGACGACCGTCACCTTGGTCCCCTTGGCTCGCAGGGCCTTTACTAGCCCCGCTGAGGCCTCGGCCAGTCCGCCAACCCGGGCAACTGGTGCCAATTCTGCAGTCGCGAACAGGACGTTTGGCATGCCTTTGTCCTATCGCTTGTCTTGGCGAAGCACGACAACTGACCAGGGTCCGACATCGACGGAGCCAACCGCCGGAGCCCCGGGCGGCTTTGGGTCTCCGCTGTCAAGCTCAACCTGCCACCACCGAGCTGTGATTTCCTCCGCAAACCGAAATCCGACAGAATCCCCACTGGCGTTAAAGAGGACTACGAAGCTGTCCCCTCTGATTGGTTCGCCCCGCGGCCCTCTGTCGGCTAGTTCGTCGCCGTTGAGAAACACCGCGAGTTGGCGTGAGGACGGATCGTTCCAGGCCGCTTCATCCATACGCTGACCGTTGGGGTGATACCAGCCAATGTCTGGTAGCCGCTGACAATCGGCCCCGGAACTGTCTGATTTGGTTGCCGTGGTCTGGTCGCGGCCAGAGAAAAACCGGCGGCGCCGGAAAACTGGGTTGGCCTGACGCAGCTTGATGAGGCGCTGGGTAAATCCGACGAGTTCGTCATCGATCTCGTCCCAATCCAGCCACGATACCTCATTGTCCTGGCAGTAGGCATTGTTATTGCCGCCCTGGGTGCGGCCGCGCTCGTCTCCCGCCAAGAGCATCGGCACCCCCTGGGACAACAACATGGTCGTCAAGAGCGCTCGCTCGCGGCGACCACGGGTTTCGAGCACCGCCGGATCATCACTAGGCCCCTCGGCCCCAGAGTTCCAGGAACGGTTGTGTGCTTCCCCATCCCGGTTCTCTTCGGTGTTGGCCAGGTTGTGCCGTTCGTTGTAGCTCACAAGGTCTCGAAGGGTGAACCCATCGTGGGCGGTAATGAAGTTGATGGATGCCGAGGGTCGGCGACCATTCAGTTCATAGAGGTCCGAACTGCCGGTGAATCGGGAGGCGAGCGAGCCGAGCTTGTTGGGCTCTCCCCGCCAGTAGTCGCGAATAGTGTCGCGGTAGTCGCCGTTCCATTCCGACCAAAGTGGCGGAAAACGCCCGACGTGATAGCCCCCCTCCCCAACGTCCCACGGCTCGGCGATGAGCTTTACCTGGCTCAGGACGGGATCTTGATGGATGATGTCGAAGAACGCGGCGGCCGAGTCAACGTGATGACTGTCACGCCCAAGAGTGGCAGCAAGGTCGAAACGGAAGCCATCGACGTGCATCTCGTTGACCCAGTAGCGCAGTGAGTCCATGATGAGGCGCAGGGTGTTTGGATGCGAGACATCGAGCGTGTTCCCGGTTCCCGTGTAGTCCACATAGCGGCTGGGGTCTCGCTCATCAAGTCGGTAGTAGCTTTGATTGTCCAGTCCCCGGTGGCACAACGTTGGCCCAAGCGGGCCTCCCTCACACGTGTGGTTGTAGACCACGTCGAGAATTAGTTCGATACCTCCTTGGTGCAAGGCACGAACCATGTGCTTGAACTCTTGGACCTGTTCCCCGTTCTCCCCCCAGCCCGCATACGCATTGTGAGGGGCCATGTAGCCAATGGAGCTGTATCCCCAGTAGTTGGTTAGACCACGCTCCACCAGGAACGGTTCGGGGAAGAACTGGTGGACTGGCAACAGTTCGAGGGCGGTGACGCCGAGCGAGCGGAGGTAGTCGATGACGATCGGATGAGCGATCCCCGCGTAGGTGCCTCGGAGCTCCTCGGGGAGCATTGGGTGGAGTTGGGTCAGTCCCTTGACATGTGCCTCATAGATGAGGGTGTCTCTTCGGGGCCGTCTTGGCCGACGATCGTTGCCCCAATCGAAGAAGGGGTTGACAACAATGGACTTGGGAACCGAAGGGGCGCTGTCGGTCGGATCGGCGGTGAGGGGAGCCTCTTGAATGTGGGAGTAGATGGCTTGGTCATAAGAGGGGAAGCCGGCAATGGCTCGCGCATAGGGATCAAGGAGAAGCTTGGCTGGGTTGAAGCGATAACCATTGGCTGGGTCCCAACGTCCGTGGGCACGGAAGCCATATCGTTGGCCTGGGCCGACCCCGTGAAGATACCCGTGATATACAAAGGCACTTCGCTCCACGAGGGGGACGATAGTTTCGGTCCCGTCGGCATCGAAGAGACACAGGTCCATTGATTGGGCGTGTTCGGAGAAGACCGAGAAGTTTGTACCAGACCCATCCCAGGTGGCTCCGAGAGGATGGGACCGACCAGGCCAGGTCGTCTGAGTCCGAGCGGGCCTTTCTTTGAAATCAGCGTTCATTGTCTCATTGGTTCAGAAGTCTCGCAGGGGGCACAAAGTGGCTCGTAAAGCTGCTGGTTGTAGTCACTGACCATACGAGCAGCAGTCACCCTTGGCCCCAGGTATTGCCACCCATAGCGAATGCGATCGTTCCATTCCGACCCCGGAATGTTGGCGTTAGATGGGCCTGTGGCAAAAGCATCGGCATAGAAGGTTGGGATGATCTGTTCGCGGAAGAGTTTGAGGACTCCGGCCGCTTCGGCCCGATCACGTTTGGCGGGATTGGTCTCCTCACTGGTTGCAATGGCCCAGCCGTTCTGGGGTTGAAACCACTCGGCCCACCAGCCATCCAGAATCGAGCAGTTTAGACCCCCATTTAGCGCAGACTTCTCGCCGCTTGTCCCACAAGCCTCCTGGGGCCGGACCGGATTGTTCAGCCACACATCGCACCCGCCATAGAGCATGTTTGCCACGGAGATGTCATAACCAGGGACAAGGATGAAGCGCCCATTGGCCTCCGGCGAGGCACTGAATTCGGCAATTTGTCTAAAGACCTTCTGACCTTGGGTATCGGCTGGATGGGCCTTGCCAGCGAAAACGAATTGGATCGGATGTTCGTCGTTGTTGAGCATTGCTACCAGGGCGTCGCGTTCCAAAAGAAGTAGGGCCGCTCGTTTGTAAGTAGCGAAACGTCGAGCGAACCCAACGGTCAAGGTGTAGGGGTCAAAACCATCGAACCCGTGGGCTTGTCGAAGGTAGGTCACCAGGTCGGCCCTTAACTGGTTCCTCAATTGGCGTACCGTGGAGTCTGGGATAGCTCCGGTTGCGGACCAACGTTCTTCATCGGCCTGAGAAAAATCCTTCCCCACCACTTCGTCCAGCAAGTCCTGGACACTTCGAGCCATCCAGGTTCGGGCGTGAACTCCATTAGTAACCGAGGTAATTGCCGATCCCTCATCCAGCGATCCAAACAGTGACTGGCTTACCGTTCCATGGAGAGCAGAAACTCCGTTACTGAGCCCAGCATGGCGAAGGCAAAAGGCTGCCATGTTGAACAGGTCTCCCTCAGTTTCTGACGGAAGGGCTCCGCTATCCCACACCGCTTGAGCGGTCCCGGCTGGAAGCTCGGTCGCCCAGAGATCAAGATACGGACGAAGAAGAGTAACCGGGAAGCGGTCGATTCCGGCTGGTACTGGAGTGTGAGTCGTGAAAAGGGTCCGACAGCGAATACGGGCTCGAGCGCTATCCAGATCGACCCCAGTGTTGAGTTGTTCGGCCAGCAATTCGAGCAGTAAGAATCCGGCGTGTCCCTCGTTCAAGTGGAGTACCTTGGGCCGGATGTCCATGGCCTGTAAGGCTCGTAGGCCTCCCACTCCAAGGAGCCACTCTTGCTCGATCCGATGCGCCTGATCTCCGCCATAGAGCCGGTCGGTGACTGCTTTGGCCCAAGGCTCGTTCTCCTCTACTCGAGCGTCGAGCACATAAAGCTGGGTGGCCCCAACCTTTGCTAACCAGATCGAGGCATGAATGGGACCGCGGGGTGTTTCAACCGAGATTTTCCGTCCCATATCGACCAACCCAAGTTCGGCTGGCTGATAGGTGGCATAGGACACCGACTGTTGGTTCTTGGTCAGTCCCTGTTCGAAGTAGCCGTTGGCATAGAACAGGCCAACACCAACCAGGGGTATGCCCAAATCTGACACGGCCTTGAGATGATCGCCGGCCAGAATGCCGAGGCCGCCCGAATACTGCGGGAGAGTCTCGGAGATGCCAAACTCCGGGGAGAAGTAGGCAACGTCGGGCCGTGAAGTCAAATGCCCTTCTAGTTCTTTTAGCTCGGATGCTTGAGCCAGTGCGTCGGCCACAAAGGTTCTGTCTTTGGACAGACGCCCAAGATCTTCTTCGGTTAGGGACTGAAGGGCCTTATAGGGATGTACTTCGCCCCGCCAGTCTGGTCCAACAGCCTGCACGAGCAACGCCTTGCGAGCATTGTCCCATACCCAGGAGTAATTCTGAGCGATTGAGCTCAATGCTTGACGAAGATCTGACATCGGTGGGTTCAGTGTCGGTGGGTTCAGTGGAGAATCGGGCACAACATACCTTGAGGTTCTTAGGGCCAGTAGCCAGCGCGGGATACTCTTCCGATCGGCCAAGGACGGTCAATCTGTAGCAAAGGCCTTGATAGGTCCAAGTAGACCTAGAGTCTGCGGAGTTTCACCGTCTTAACCCTATGGTCTGCACCCTTCTGAAGGATTAGATCTGCTCGTTCTCGTGTGGGCTCAATGTTCTCCTCCAGATTCTTCTGGTTAATCTCGGTCCAGATGCGGACGGCTGTGGCCTCCGCCTCGGCGTCGCTCAGTTTGGAAAAGGAGTGAAAGTAGGATTCGGGGTCGGCAAATGCCGTCTTGCGAAGAGTGAAAAATCGCTGGACGTACCAGTTCTGAATGTGTTGGGCCTCCGCATCGACATAGATGGAAAAGTCGAAAAAGTCTGACACAAACAATGGGTGAGCAGAGCTTGCGGTTCCGGTCTGCAAAACGTTGATTCCCTCGACAATGACGATGTCTGGTTGACAGACAACAACGCTTTGGTTGGGAATGACGTCATAGGTCAGGTGAGAGTACACGGGCGCTCGAACTTCCGGCGCTCCAGACTTGATGTCACTAATAAAGGAGAGCAACGCCCGACGGTCGTAGCTTTCGGGAAATCCCTTGCGGTTTTCGAGACCGCGTTCTTCCAGGATCCTATTTGGTAGCAGAAACCCGTCGGTGGTGATGAGGTCGACCTTGGGGTGGTTTGGCCAGCGGTCAAGCAGAGCCTGGAGGACGCGAGCAGTCGTCGATTTGCCCACAGCTACCGAACCCGCCACACCAACGATATAGGGGACCTTGCCCGGGAGTTGCCCCAAGAATGTGTCGCTGGCCCGGTACAGCTCTTGGGAAGCTCCGACATAGAGATTCAGCAACCTCGAAAGGGGTAGGTAGATTTCTACAACCTCATTCAGACTCAACTCGACATTGATTCCCCGCAGACGTTCGAGGTCGGCCTCACTCAGATCCAATGGTGTGGATGCCCGCAGTTCCCCCCACTCACTTGCACTAAAGACCATGTAGGGCGAAAGCTCACCTCCCAGCCCAGAACCAGACATCATTGGTTCTCGTTCCTTTCAGAAGGGCCGCTACCGGCTCCACCTATTTCGCTCTCACCCAATGGGCCGACATCGCCCTGCAAAACTCCCGCTATTCGAAGACGTTCCAATTCAGCTGCGTCGTACCCAAGCCACTCGTCCAGTATTTCGCCGTTGTGCTCTCCCCGGTAGGGGGAGCGGGTTCTCACTCCGGAATCGGCGTTGCTGAACCGATAAGGGGATTGAACTATTCGCCGCTTTCCCGAGGGGAAGTCAATCGGGGTTGACAGTCCCAGTTCTACTCCAATGTCGGAATCGAAAGCTTCAGACGTCGTGCGTATGTCAGCCCAAGCGATATTGAGGCCATCAAGCCTGGCGATCAGACTCCTGCGATCGGGGAAGGACAGAAACCACTGGTTGAGAGCGGCCTCCCTCGCCCTAATCTTGTCGGCCACAGTGGCATTGGGGGCCAGTCCGTCAGAGACGAGGCCGGCTGAGCTGAGCTGAAACCAGGTGGTTCGTAGATCACCCGAGATCATGATGTGGCCATAGCTAGTAGCTCGAACTTGTCCCCCCAAGGGACGAACCGGAATGTCGTCCAGGGCCCAATGCACATAGTCATCGGTGGCGATCATGGCCGACATCATGGCGAGGTCAATATGTTGGCCAAGCCCCGTACTTTCTCTCATCCATAGGGCTGACAGCAGGCCAACGAGGCCATGTAACGCTGCGTTGGTGTCTGCGATCGACAAGATTGGGTTGGTTGGGGATGCGGCATCTACGGCGCTTTGCCGTTCAATGAGCCCCGCTTCGGCGTGAATAATCGGGGCGTAGGCGGGACGGTGTCGCCAGGAGGTTTCCTGTCCGAATCCACTAATCGACAGGTAGATGAGGGCAGGGTTGACCGCTCGACAACTCTGGTAGTCAAGCCCAAACTTCGACATGATTCCTGGACGGTAGTTCTCGACAAGCATGTCTGCCTTGGCCACCAGGTCCAGCAGAAGTTCGGTCGCCCCCTCGGCCTTAAGGTCAACGGAGATGTCGCGCTTGCCAGCATTCTGTTGGTTGAAGTAGCCGGACAAGCCATCCGTCTTGTCTCCCCAGGTTCGAAGCAAGTCTCCCTCCGGTGGTTCGACCTTGACAACATCGGCACCAAGGTCGGCCAACATGCGGGTAGCGAATGGGCCAGCAACAACGCGAGAGAAATCGAGGACCCGTAGACCAGCGAGGGGAAAGGACACCGCAAGATGTTGGCAGGTGGGAGTCGAGAATGCGAGTTCGGACGCTATTAGGGTTAGGCAATGACCCGATGGCTTCTGAAACGACAAGCTGCCCGTGTGGTTCTGCTAAGCGAAGACCAGCGTGTCTTACTCATTCGCTCAGTCGACCCGGCCGACTCCTCCAAAGCACCATGGCTTGAGATCCCCGGAGGAGGCATCGACCCTGGCGAAACCTCCGAGGCTTGTGTCGCCCGTGAGTTATGGGAAGAAGCTGGTATCGACCAGGCAGAAATCGGTCCTGTCGTGTGGACTCAATACGTAGAGTTCAGCTTCGGTGGCTACGACTTTGAACAGGACGAGGTCATCCATGTCGCCTGGAGCCACCAGACCGAGATCCGCAAGCCTCAAGGATTGGAGTTCTTGGAGGCACTGGCCTTTCAGGGCGCTCGATGGTGGACCAGACAGGAAGTCGAAAGCTCAGCGGAGCCGTTCTTGCCGCCGGTCCTCCCCGAACTCATCGGGACACTGTTTGACGGAGAACTTCCTGATCCGCCCTTGGACATTACTCCGGCACCCGAGGAGAAACTGTCCTAGCGCAAAACCTGGTCGGTTCCAATGATGGCAACAAGGTGAGCTTCGCCCGGAGAGCCGTTGGTGAGTTCGGACATTGGGGCAACTGCCTCGCTTGACATGCCTAACAGACCAGCAACCTGGACGGCATCCCCCTCATAGCCCTCAAGGAAGTAGATGACGCTTCGATCCGTCCTGTTTCCATTTGTCGGAGGAAGAGTGGCGTACCCGGCAGCTTTCAGTAGATCCGTGCCCTGGCCCGCAATGCCCCCAATTCTGGCGGCATTTGAGACGAGAACTTGTACCTCGCTTGGCACCCTGAGGGTGATGGCCTCGGTAGTTGTCGTTGTCGGCTCGGTGGTCGAGGTGGTCGAGGTCACCACCGGAACGATTTCGGGTTCAGGTTTCTGGGTAGTCACGATGTCGTTGTCCTGGACAGTCGTTACGAGCCTCCGAGCAAGGATCGAGAGAACCAGAGCCATAACGAGTAAGGCAAGTGCGAGGAAGAGGGCGTTGATGATGTCGTGTCGCTCGATGCGGTCCACAGAAAAACCAATCTAGGTTGTGGCCCAAAACCTAGACCCGTCGTGGTTGGAGGTGGGCCGGAAACAGACTAGGCGCCCTTTGCACCGAAACGGTGGCGTTTCGTCAGGATCAACGAGCTCCGCTGTCAATTGTCCTCGATCCTGTGTCATCGATCGTGCCAGCAAAGCGACGAATATCTTCAAGCAAGGCTACTGGTTGTTCAAGGGCAGCGAAGTGTCCACCCCGGTCAAATTCCGTCCATTGCACAATGTTGTAAGACGACTCAGCCCAGCGTCTTGAGCAGCGATAAATCTCCAGGGGAAACATGGCCCCAGCGGTGGGAACAGCGACAGAGTCTGCCACAGCACGCTCGTCAGCTACAGAGAATTCGTAGTAGATTCTCGCCGCGGATCCGGCAGTCCCGGTAAACCAGTAGAGGGCCACATTTGCCAGGAGACGGTCCCGATCATGCACACCAAACACATCGCCGTCGCAGTCCGACCATGTTCGGAATTTCTCAAGAATCCACGATAGAAGGCCTACTGGGGAGTCATTGAGCGCATAAGCCAGAGTCTGGGGCTTGGTCCCCTGGATAGCCTGGTAACCAGTTTCACTGGTCTGGAATGCCATCGCCGCGCCTAGCATCTGGGTCTCATCCTCGGACATGTCAACCATGAGTTCATCCGTTGGGGTGACTGTCAGCATGTTGATATGAATCCCGGCGCAGTGGGTTGGATCGAGTTGACCGATCCAACTGGTGATGATGGCGCCCCAGTCTCCGCCTTGAGCCAGGTATTGGTCATAGCCCAGTTGGGCCATGAGTGAAATCCACATCTTGGCGATTCTGCGAGGCGACACTCCCGGGGTGATGGTTGGTCCACTAAGGGTGAAGCCAGGAAGGGATGGCGCCACCACATGGAAGGCTGGAAGGCTTGGGTCCTCTGGCTCGATTAGCGGACGGATCAGATGAAGGAACTCCACGATTGAGCCAGGCCAGCCATGGCTAAGAATTAGGGGGCGAGCATCAGACCGGGGGGAGCGGGCATGAATGAAGTGAATCTGTTCACCGTCGATGGTAGTTAGGAACTGGGGCCACGCATTGATCGAGTTTTCAGCCGATTTCCAGTCAAAGTCATTGAGCCAATACTTGGTTAGGGCCTGCAACTCCGCCATGTCGGTGCCATAGATCCACGCTTGGCCTGGAAGCTGATCTGGCCAGCGGGTGTTCTTTAGTCGACCATGGAGGTCGCTGATGTCCTCATCAGCGACGGAGAAGCGAAACTCAGAGATCGTCGTCATGCTTGGATCCTGGCAGTCCGGGGGTACCGACTTCAACTCCGGAGGTCCTAGAGGGCATCATCTTGGCTCAAAAAGAGCCCCGGCCTAGTGACCGGGGCTCCCTCGTGCTTCTGCCCACATGCCCGACAAGGCAATCGCCCAGCGGGCGGCACAGCTAAAGCTAGTCCGCCTTCGACCCCATTGTCTCAGGCGACCTTCCCTATATCGGCGAACAATTCTCCGTTCTGAGCCCTTGCTGGAGATTGGTACAGATGACGCTGGCCGGGATCAGGATCTAGGGAAGTTTTGCATTGCCTCTGGCTAACTTGGTCGGCTGTGGCGGATTCGTGGTGGTCACCTCTCCCACTCCAGGTTGGGTGGTTGGGCGCTCTTTGGCGATGAGGGCGGCCTCGGTTTCGCCGATAGAACTGGACATCAGGCGAGCCCGGGTGAGGAAAGCGGTGTGGGCCACCATGCGATGGTCTGGTCGAACTGCCTGACCTTCAATATGCCAGTTGCGATGAAGCACCTCCATTGTCTTCTCCTCTACAAACAGGGAACTGGCTAGGCGTTCCCGAAGACGAGTGGCCTGGGTGATCGAGGGGGTATAGGCCAAGAACACGCCACCGGACCGCATGGCAGTCTCTGCGTGGCCGACCACTTGCCATGGCTCCGGCAGGTCAAGGACAACCCGGTCGAAGTCGTCCCCTTGGATTGGCTCATAGGCGCTGCGGAGGTGCACGTGGTAACGATCAAGCACCTCCTCTCCTAGATAACCAATCACGTTCTTCTTCGCCCGGGCGGCAAAATCTTCGCGGATTTCGTATCCAACGATGTCCGCCCCGGCTCGCAGCAAGCCAATGGACAGGGCGCCAGATCCAATTCCGGATTCGAAGACTTTCATTCCAGGGCCGATGTCAGCGAGCATCAGAATGGGCGCAATGTCTTTTGGGTAGATGACCTGGGCCCCTCGCGGCATCGAGAGCACATAGTCCTCAAGGGTTGGCCGAAAAACCCGAAATTTCTGCCCTTTGGTTGAGTGAACGACAGTGCCCTCAGGTTTGCCGATCATTTCGGTGTGAGCCAGCACCCCAGCGTGGGAATGGAATGCATCATCGGCACCGAGTTCCACCAAATAGCGCCGGTTTCTGGTGTCGGTGAGCAATACGAATTCGCCCACCCTGAGTGGGCCTGTTCGGGTTGTGGTCCCAACGATTGGTATTGGTTCACCCATTAGTTTCTCTTTCGGGTCATGGCAATGGGCACCGGCTTGGTGCCAGCGGTGCTTCTGACCAGCCGACAGAAGGCACAGAGCTCAGAGTTGGTGGTTGCCCCACACTCCTCACAGGCACGAAGCATCCCGACATCGTCGTCCGGTTCGGTTCGCTCTCGCTGTTCCTCTGGTTCGGAATAGGTACGTTGCTCAGAAAACAAATCTACGGCGTTACGAAGAAACCCAAAGTAGAAGGCCTGTTTAGAACCGGGTGACTCGGACTCGATAAGGTTGAGGGCCGCTTTGTAGTGCAGGTGCTTGTTTCCTTTGGCCATCGGGCATTCCTCCACCAGATAGTCGATACCGGCGAGGACACAGTAGGCCGCCGTCTCCCGCTCACCCAGACGAACAAGTGGCTTAACTTTCTTGGGGAAACCGTGACCGGCAGGAAGCACAGGTTGTTGCCGGCCAAGGTAGTCGCTTTGCCAATGGAGCACATTGCCAAACAACACGGCGGCCTCATCGTCCAGATTGTGTCCAGTGACGAGCGCATCAAAATCACCCGCCAGGGTGGCCTGGTCAAAAACATGGCGTTTGGAGAGCCCACAGGCTGAACACGGGGCTCGACCAGTGACCGAGGCCGCAGTAGGGACGTCAATGTCATAGGTCCCACGAATGTCGACCTCGATCAACTCCAGACCACGTTCCTCGGCAAAGCGCCGGGCGTGGCGTCCCGAAACGTCATAATACTCACCAAGGCCAAGTCCGACATAGAGACCCGTGGCCTCATAACCCAGGTGAAGCAGAATGTCCCACACGGCAAGACTGTCTTTTCCACCAGAAACCGCCACCAAAACACGATCCCCGGGCTTCACCATCGAAAATTCTTTGAGCGTCTTTTCGACCTGAGTCCGGCAGTATCGCAGGAAGTGCTCCTGGCAAAAGTTGGCGTTGTGTCGCCGAATGTCAATGACTGCTGGACCACGGCAAACGCGACACTTCATTGTTGGGTCGGCCTCACTGGCATTAGCCGCCCGAGATTACGGGACGGACCTCGACCACTGCGTTGTCGCTCAGAACGGCGTCACCAGGTATCAAGGTGCCATCTTGGATGACCAGAACTTCTTCGCGGTTGACCTTGAGCCGGTTGAGGAGTTTGACCACCGAAATGGGGCCGTCAATGACCTCCTGCCGTGTCGGGTTTCGGAGTTTAACCAGCATCGCAAAGAAAGGCTAGCTGACTCGCTTGGCGGCGCGGGCTGCCTTCTTGTCTGCTCGTTTGGCCTGCTTTGATGCCTTCTTCCGCCGCTTCTCGTCCTTTAATTGCTCCTTGTGCGTGATGTCGAGGTGCTCAATGACGATCTTGTCTCCGGGTTTCGTGCCCGAGAGGTCGATGAGTTCGCGACGACCGGTTCCCTTGCGTACCAGGCGAAGGAGGGCCAATGCGCCCGAAGTGAAAACCCAGGACTTAGCCGGTCCACGAACGAGCCCGCGTACCACCAACGACAGCAGTTTCTCCAGCATTAGAGACGGCGAATCTCGAGCACAGTGCTCTTCTTTTTGCCAGCATTGCGCCCAAGAACATAGATGATGAGAAGCAAGATGACCGCCACCGCCGAGCCACCAATAACGGCTTTCTTTTTCCCGTCTTCGGTGACGGTGTCCACCTGTCCCTGGATGTCGCGGAACTTAGCCTCGATATCGGCCGGAGTGATGTTTGCAGTTTCGGTCATGACTTGACCCTCTTTCCTGCTCGACTCATGAGATAGCCAACGATACCCATCAACACGAGGAGGGCCACAACTGAAAAGCCGTATGGGGCCAGTGATCCGAAGCTCCCACCCGAGAAACGTTCAACTCCTTGGAAGAATCGAAGAACCCCAATGGCCAAGAACATGGCACTCAAGAAAATACATATCGCTCCGGGGACGCCGAACTGCAGATAGCGGCCAAGGGTCTTGAGGGGTTCGACCGTCTCCTGCTTGGCGTAGGTCACAAGCATCTGCTGCAGATCCTTCGCCTGATCGATTGGAGTTTCACTAGCCACTTCTGCTCCTTGGTGCCAGATCATTCACCCTGGCTCAGGACCGGGGCAGAATGTGTCGCTCAAACTGCGGATGAGTGTAGAACGAAGTCAACCCAAATCGAGTTGCATCTCGAACAACCTCCGCAAGTCTGATACTAGTGATCGCAGAAGGCAAAGGCGGTCATCAACGCCAGGAGATTCCAGAAGGCGCTGCTTGTCGTGTGCCTGAAGGGGCGCAGCGGCGCAAAGTTGGTAGGAGGCAATGGTCACATCATGGTCAGTCTCGGGCAATGGACCAAGAGACTGGCCCATCCGTTGGATAACATCATTTAGCCGGTCAAGTTCGGATCGAACGGCCGAGACCTGGTCGCTTAACACCGCTAGATTATTGGCTGTTGCACTCTCCTCGGGCCATGCTTGGACGGCGGCCCGAGGATAGGGATTGTCCGCCAGCCAGTCGCTAACCCGGAACCGCTCCTCCCCCACAATCAAGATCTGGCATGGCTCATTTGCGTGATTCTTGGCTGGACGCATGTCGAGGATGCGAGCGGTCGGGCCGACGCTGGAACGTGCTTGGCCGTAATCGGGATCACTGGGGCCAACTTCGCTTCCTCGCCGAAGCAATACGACGCCAAATCTGCCGTCGGCGCCGCCTATGTCGGAAAGGAGCGACAGGTAGCGTGGTTCGAAGACGTTGAGCGGAACAAGCATGGTGGGCAGTAGGACTGCACTCAAGGGGAAGAGTCCCAACTCCTGAATGGTCATCTCTGCGGGCCCTTCGTTCACCCCTCTGGAGGTTCCACGCTTGGTAGCGGAGTCGGATTGGCCATGACTGGCTCGGGGTCAAGGTCCGCAATGGTTGGACCAACCGGATAGGCAGCCAACTGTTCGATGAAGGGCCGTTGTAGATCCTTGAGACTGACCGAGATGCCTGCTTCACGTCCATTGACCACGTAACTGAAGATAATTGTCGTTCCTGGCTCCGATATGGATTCGACGTAGCCAGAGAGGGCAGAGACGTCATTGAGCGTCCCGGTCTTGGCAAAGATCTGCCCTGCCGCAGGGCTGTCCTCATAGCGGGTGAGCAAGCTACCGCGCTCGCCCCCGATGCTCAGCGAACGGGCAAAGTCTGAATCGGGCTCAGCCTTGTCCAACACCTCAGCCAAGAGAGTACAAGTGAGGAGATCTTGTTCGGGGATACCGTCGGAATCGAGATCCACACCGTCCGCCAATCCTGATCCGTCCAGAACGCTCAAACCAGCTACGGTAAACCCCTCCGCTTGCAGAGTATCGAACACGGCCTGGGCCCCGGCCTTCGTTGTTCCAACCCCCGCGACTTGTAGCCCGAGATGCTTGAGCACAATTTCCGCGCCGAAATTGCTGCTGTAAGAATTGATGTGGGTGATGATGTCAAGGAGTGGGGGTGAGTTCACAGCTGCTATCACGAGGGCAGTGGCCGGGGTCAACCCGGCATCGGTACCCCCGATGGTCACTCCCCGCTCCCGCAACAAGGCGGCCAACTGATCGGCGGCATGAAGTGGGGGATTGTCGGTTTGTTGGCGTTGAGTTGCACTCACGTACTCTTGGGGCCAGCGGGTGTGTCCTTCGTTGACAGCCAAGGCAGATAGTGGGCCGGATTGCCTTTGGTCGATCAGACGCTGAGGCCAGGGGCCGGTGCGCACCGAGTCAAAGAGTGACTCATCACCGACGAGGCTTCCGGTGACTTGGGTCAGGCCGGTGGCAACAATGGCATCGGCTAAATCTTCCAATCGGGTGTGGGCTCGGCCGCTCGCCTCTGCGTACTGGGTCCACCAGTCGTCGGTGCTAAGGAAGGGGTCGCCACCACCAACCAAATACAGATTGCCATCCAGTACCCCTTGGCTTATGGCTACATCCGAACGCACCGAAGTGGTGAAGCGGTAGTCGGGCCCTAGGAGCTTCAGGGCAACATAGGTGGTGAGAAGTTTCTCGTTCGACGCCGGAACGAGAGGCGTTGTTTGAGAAACCTCAGCCAGTACCCGGTCATCAACCTCGACAGTCAAACAGATCTGGTTTCCAGCTGACCCGTTGACCAATGCCGCGATTGCGGGCTGGAGATTGGCATCAATCACCGGCGCTCGCAACGTTTCGGGGATACGTCGAGCAGACAAAACAGGAGTGGCTAGCTCGTTGTCGTATCGGATTGGGTTCACCGACGCATTGTCGACATCAACAATGTCGGCGACCCGCCAGGCAACGACGGAAATGGTGATCAAGACAGCGAGCGGCAGCCAGCGTCGGAGAGAGCGAAAGTTCATGGCCTGGTGAACGCTAGTCGCTGGTGCCCGCAACGAGGTGACACCCAGGTATAGCCAACCAGTGATCTGCTAGTCGAATGAGGAGGCAGACCTCCGCAGTTGAAACTGCCGATAGTGCCAGAGGTGCTCCAAAGCCGTCACCGCACGATTGGCCGACGCGTAGCAGAGCCGACCGGTCTCTCGCACGGTTGCCGGTCCCGGGTTGGCTGGATCGGTTGTTGCCAGCTCGGTGGCGGCCAGGATTGGTTTCCCCGTCTCCATGGAAATGTCGGCCGCGGCCTGGGCAAAGCGGCGATCTTGGCGCTGGTGATAGTTCACGATTCGTTCCAGCCCATGATCGGGGTAGAACCCGCTGTCGCGCATCATCTTTGCTTGGTTGGATTGGATACCGAGCCCAAGATAGATAATGGCATCCACCTCAGGATGGGAGGCAACAAGACGAAGGACCTCAGGAATCGTGTCGCGAGTCTCACCGCCAGCGAGATCTACCGGGTTGCTGCGACTCCAACGGGGCGGCAGCTTGGTGTTGATGGCTTCCAGCAGATCGCTGGGCAAGGTAAGGAGTTCAAGATCGCTCTCATGAATGGCATCGGCGGTAACCACTCCCCAACCACCGGCCGTGGTCAGCACCACGACACGATTCCCCGTCGGTACTGGCTGAGTGGCGAAGGTGGCGGCGGCCTCGAAACCCTCCTCCACCGTTGAGGCTCGGATAACCCCAGCCTGTCGCATTGCGCCGTCGAACACTCGGTCATCTGAAGCCAGACTGCCGGTGTGACTGGCGGCAGCCTTTGCCCCGCCAGCGGTGGCTCCGCCTTTGACAAGGACCAGTGGCTTGGTCTGGGCGACCCTACGCATTCGTTGGTAGAAGGCAGCCCCATCGGAAATTCCCTCGACATAGGAGAGTCCGACGGAGGTTGCTGGGTCCGAGCAGTAGAACTCCAGGAAATCCGGAACTGTTGTTGCCGCCGCATTACCTGCGCTCACTGCGCGACTGATGCCAACTCCCGTCTGGGTCGACCAGTTGAGGAATGAAGAAACGAAGTTGCCGGACTGGCTGGCCACCCCAATGGAACCGGCTGGCGGGTATGGCGCCACGATCTGAGCGCAAAGCTGGGACGGCGTTGACACCACGCCCTGACCATTTGGGCCAGCCAACAGAATTCCCTCCTCAGCGGCAACCGCTACCAACTCGGCCTGCGCCGCAATGCCCTCTGGACCAGACTCGCCGTAGCCCGCCGAGGTGACAAACGCGGCACGAATGCCCTTGGCGGCGCAGGCGCGGAGCACTCCGACATTGGCCTCTTTGGGGGTGCAGACGAAAACGAGGTCGATTTCTCCGTCTGGAAGATCATCGATGGACCGCACGCACTTCACACCCAGAACTTCGGATCCATCGCGGTTGGTGGCAAAGACCTTGCCTTGATACCCCGACGTAAGCAGGTTATGGAGGCTGACAAACCCAAACTTGCCTGGGTGGGTAGACGCGCCAGCAATCACCACACCTCGAGGATTGAACAGGGCATTGAACAGCTCGGCTGAGATAGGCTTGGATAGCTCGGAGCTTCTGGTCTGGACCGTGTTGTCGGGGTCCGCTGGCTCTACCTTCGCTGCCTCCAGATTGGCCGTCTCCACCAGGGCGTCGACTGCAACGGGCCTTCCCTCGACTATGAGTACAGGGTTCAGGTCGATCGAGCGGATCCTGGGCTCGGCCATGAGGGAGTCGGACAACCCAACAAGAAGATCTGCCAAGGCCTCACGGTCAATGGCCGGTTCACCACGGAATGGTCCGATCAGCAGCTGGGTTCGGAGATCATCGATCATCTCGTTGGCATCGACGGCTGTGATGGGGCAAAGACGAATAGAAACGTCGGCGATGGCCTCGGTCAACACTCCCCCGACGCCAAGAAGCACAGTTGGACCAAACTGGGGATCGGTCGCGCACCCACAAATGAACTCCCGATTGGACTTAACCATTGGAGCAACAAGTACTGAAACCACGCCATCTTCGGGGCGGGCAGCGCCCAACAACTCTTCGACCGCTATCGACAGCGCCTCCGGGGTGGACAACCCAAGTTTGACTAAGCCGCGTTCGGTTTTGTGGGCAATGGTCTCGCCATTGAGCTTGGCCACCACCGGGTAACTCATACCCATAGATCGGGCCGCGTCAACGGCATCGGGCCCGCTGTTGGCTGTGATCTCCGGCAGAAACGGGATGCCGTATTGAGTGAGAAGCAGCTTGGAAGCCTGCTCGGACAATGTAATGAGATGCGAGTTAGTCGATTCGGGGCCTCGTGAGTCCGCGGGATCAGCAGAGGAGGATTTGGGCTGTGACATGGCCGAAAGCTAGCTCAGCAGTAGGCGGAACCAGAAGTTGTGAGGTCGAAGCCGTCAGGACTACTAGCGTCAAGGCATGAAAATTATCGCGGCCCTCTTTATGGAAGACATCGAACTTCGATCTGTTCCTGGCCCCTCGACCAGAATCGACCTCGGCGGCATCCAGTTCTCTGGTCCCGCTCCCGGGCCGGTGCCAGTCACGATTGGTCCCCACCTGGTCGTGCTGGTGTGGAATCCGCCAGACGCTAAGCCGGTTGGTGCCCTGACCGTCGTGTTTACCAACGAGGACCAGATGGCGGATGAGGGAGAGCCCTTGGCCCGCAACGTGCAACCGCTCGAGATCGAACCGGGGAAATTCAACTACCGATTGGTCCGGGCCGACATCTTGTTCGAGGACTACAAGACTGTCCTGGCCCGATGCAGCATCGACGGCGGATCAGAACATGTTGTTCCCTACACCCTGCTTCCCCCCGTTGATTGATCCAGATGAATACACCTGCGCTGTCTCCCTGCACCCAGATCCTGCCGCTTGTCTCGGCGAAGTTCTGGGGGAAGTGACTGAGCGGGTTGGCCCAGCGCCCGGGCTTGCCATCGTGCTTACCAGCGGACCAGCTACGGACCATATGGATGAGATTGTTGATGCCATCCACAGCTTGCTTTGCCCCATTGTCCTGTTGTCCTCGCCCACCTCCCAGATTTTCGCCGGGTTCGAACGACCTTCCTCCCGTTCGAATAACAGGAATGGAATCCTCGTCTGGGCGGGAAACCCGGGTGATGTTGAACCGGTGCGATATGACCTGTCGATACCAGCCAAACCACAAGCACAGTCTCATCCGGACTCAACATTTCTGATTGGCTTCGGCTCCGGCGAGAGTTCGGAACTTTCCCGCCTGCTGCTGGGCGAAAATCTCAACTGGGTAATCGGACTCAACCAGACTCCGCTAGAGACTGGCAAGTTGTGGCTCGATAATCAGTCCTACCAATCAGGAATTGTAGGGTGTCGGATCCAGGCCGCCCCCAGGGTGGTCCTGTCCCATGGTTATGTCGCTGTTGGCGACCCGATGACCGTCACTGGTCTGCACAATGATCGGATTGTTACTCTTGCGGGCCAGCGGGCGAAAAGCCGGATGGACGAAGTCATCGCGCAGCTCACTCCGACAGAAAGGCGAGCCGCTGGGGTGGAGTTATGTCTCGGCGTGTTGGTTGATCAGATGCATGAGCGCTACCAGGCCAACGATTTCGTTCTCCGAACTCTTCAAGGTTCTACACAGGCCGGTGAGCTTGTTCTGGAACCACTGAGGCCTGGAGGTGCCGCTTTACCCACAGAGACTCCCGTCGGTGAGGTCAACGTGGGCTCCGTCGTCCAGTTCCATGTCCCCTATCGGGGAAACATTGAGGCAGCCCAACCCAGTCGAAATCTGGCATCGGGCGAGGCCGGTCTGGTCATCTCCGCTGGTACCAACCGCATCAGTGACCTCGAATTCTTATCGGAGTTTGGAATGACAACTGTGGCCGGAGCGGTTTGTGATCGGGTGCTCGGCCAACAACACGGGCACCCAGTCGATCTCGCCGCCGGGGCAGCGGTCATGGTCTTTGGCTAATGCGCTAGCGTGAGCGAAGTTCCGGACCGACAAAAACTGAACACTGGAGTAACAAGGTGACTATGGACGTGAATGCCGATCTGGAGAAGCGTGCGGTTGATGTGATTCGAGCGTTGGCGATGGATGGCCCCCATGCCGCCAACTCCGGTCATCAAGGCACCGCAATGGCCCTCGCTCCCTTGGCCCATGTCCTGTACACCAGGATTCTGCGTTATGACTCCTCGGATCCTCTTTGGGCCGATCGTGATCGACTGATTTTGTCAGCCGGGCATGCCTCCATCTTGCTTTACTCGATGCTGTACCTCACTGGCTATGGCCTGACGCTAGACGATTTGCGCCAGTTCCGTCAGTGGGACTCGGCTACTCCGGGACACCCTGAGGTTGGGCACACCGCTGGGGTCGAGGTAACTACCGGACCATTGGCACAAGGGTTTGCCAACGCAGTTGGTATGGCATTGGCGGAGCGCAATCTGCGTGATCGTTTTGGTGAGGAGGTATGTGACCACCACATTTACACCATCCTGGGTGATGGTTGTATGGAAGAGGGACTGAGTCATGAGGCAGCATCACTTGCGGGGCATCAGGGCCTTGGGCGAGTGGTGGCTATCTACGACGACAACCACATCACCATCGATGGCAGGACCGAAATTTCCTTCTCCGACGACACCGCCGGTCGCTTTCGAGCATATGGCTGGGATGTAATCGAGTTGGGAGAGAAATCCGAGGACCTTGATGCCATTGAAGAGGCACTCCTTCGAGCTAAGAGCGTGGAGGACAAGCCGTCGCTCATCATCATGCGCAGCCACATCGGCTTCCCCTCCCCCGACTTCACCGATACGCCCGCCGCCCACGGCAAACCCTTCACCGACGAAACCATTGCTGCCACAAAGAAGGTCATGGGTCTGCCCGAGGATGAGTCGTTTTGGGTTCCAGATGCCGTTCTGGCTCTCTATCGCGAGGCCGGTAGTCGTGGCGCCTCGACGCGAGCCGACTGGGCGGTCCGCCTGGCGGCCATATCCAACCGAACCGAGTGGGATGCGGCCTGGAACGGTACTGGAGTCCCAGGGTGGGACGATGTCCTGCCGACATTTGAGTCGGGTGAATCTATTGCCACTCGTAAGGCGTCTCAGGCATCATTGAGCGCGCTGGCTCCGGTGGTTCCGGGGCTGATTGGGGGTTCGGCTGACCTTACTGGGAACACGGGAACCAAGCTGGATGGTCTTGGAATCCAATCACCTTCAGAACCAGGCGGCCGACAGATCTATTTCGGAGTTCGTGAGCACGCCATGGCCGCCACCATGGTTGGCATGGCTCTGCACGGCGGAGTGACCCCACTGGGTGGGACCTTCCTTGTTTTCGCCGACTACATGCGACCGGCGGTTCGCCTGGCGGCGTTGTCCCAAGCCAAGTGCATCTTTGTCTGGACCCACGACTCGGTGGGTGTTGGCGAGGATGGCCCAACTCATCAGCCGGTGGAGCAAGTCATGAGTTTGCGTGGCATTCCTGGTCTGCGAGTCATCCGGCCCGCTGATGCTCGAGAGGCCGCAGGAGCGTGGAAGGTCGCCATAGAGAGCGATGGCCCCACTGCTCTGATCATGAGCCGCCAGGGACTTCCTGTCTTGGAGAACTCCAACATGTTGGCTGTGGCCAAGGGGGCCTACATTCTGGAAGACCCCGAAGGGGCGACGGTGGCCCTGGTGGGTACAGGTAGCGAGGTCAGCCTGTGTGTAGAGACCGCGGCGGCATTGGCCGACGAAGGCATCAAGGCCAGGGTGGTTTCCATGCCTTGTTGGGAGTCCTTTGAAGATCTTGAGGAGGCAGACCAGGAGGCAGTGCTTCCGGCATCGCTGCCGACTGTCTCGGTCGAGGCTGGCATCACACTTGGCTGGGATCGCCATGCAGATCTGCCGGTTGGAATTGATCGCTTCGGTGCGTCCGCACCCGGCGAGAAAGTTATGTCCGAACTGGGTATGAACGTCAGCAACATTGTGGCGGCCGTCAACGAACTGCTCTCGATAGTTGCCAACAAGGGGTAGAGTCGCCGACCGCCCGTTCCGGTGGGCAGTACAGTCAACTCGTCCAGCATCAACTCGGAGAATCACATGGGAACCCTTCATGACGTCTATGACCAGCAGGGCCAAAGCCCTTGGTTAGACAATCTGCGCCGCGGTTGGATGTCCAACGGAGAGCTGCAAGCGTGGCTAGACCGCGGGGTACGTGGCCTAACCTCTAACCCGTCGATCTTTGCCAAGGCCATGATTGATACCGACGACTATGACGCCGAGTTGGCGGAACTGGTGGCCAAGGGCGTTTCGGTGACAGATGCCTACTGGGAACTTGTTGTTGGCGACATTCGCCAAGCCCTCGCCCTATTGGCTGCTGTCCATGAATCTTCCGGGGGCGAGGACGGTTACGTCTCGGTTGAGGTATCCCCCACCCTGGCCAACGACGAGGCAGGAACAACAGCCGCTGCTCGAGATCTTGATAATCGAATCGAGGCCCCCAACCTTTACGTCAAGGTTCCTGCCACCAAGCAGGGAATCCCAGCCATTCAGACCCTGATCGGCGAGGGTCGGTCGATTAATGTCACCCTGATCTTCAGTCTTAGTCGCTACCGCGACGTAATGGAGGCCTACATTGCTGGTCTGGAGGCCTGCCAGTTGGACGACCTCTCATCGGTTTCATCGGTGGCTTCGTTTTTCATTAGTCGCGTGGATGTCAACGTCGACAATCGGCTCAACGAGATTGGCACAGACGAAGCACTGGCTTTGCGAGGCAAGGCCGCTGTGGCCCAGGGGCAGATTGCCTATGAGTTGTTCACCCAAACCTTTCGAGGCGACCGTTGGGACGCATTGGCGGCCCGAGGGGCCCGATTGCAGCGTCCGCTGTGGGCCTCCACATCAACCAAAGATCCCGCCTACCCCGACACGCTCTACGTCGACACTCTGATTGGACCGAACACCGTCAACACGTTGCCGGACAAGACGCTTTTGGCCTTTGAGGATCATGGAACTGTGGCTCGAACTATCGACGCGAACGTCGCCAACGCACACCAGGTGGTTGCCGATCTGGCTGCGCTTGGGATCGACCTGGAAGAAGTCGCTGACCAGTTGGAGGACGAGGGCGTTGCCAGTTTTGCCCAGGCGTTTGAGGACGTGCTGGCGACGCTCGCCAGCCGCGCCGCCGAAATGGGCTAACGACTCCTAGTCCACCCCTACTTCCGCCCTCAGTGCCTGCTCAATACTTGGGTGCTCGAAGATGAAATCGTCAGCCGCGAGTCGGCTGGGAAGAACCCTGGCGCTCGAGAACATCAGTTGGTCCACCAGTTCCCGTCCATAAACCAGGGCGGGAACAACCTTAGGGACGGGAAGAATGGCCGGTCGGTGAAGCAGATGACCCAGGGAGCGGTTGAAGTCTCCGTTACTGACCGGCTCCGGAGCAGTCAGATTGACTGGCCCAGCAAGATCACTCTCCATGAGCCACCGAATGGCTCGGATCTCATCGGTCAATGAGATCCAGCTCATCATCTGACGCCCCGAGCCGAGGCGCCCACCGAGGCCCCACCGGTACAGGGGTAAGAGACGCCCAAGGAGCCCGCCCTGCGATGAGAGCACTGCGCCGGTCCGTAGGTGACATACTCGAATACCGGACCGTTCAGCTGGTCGAGTCGAGGCCTCCCATGCTCGACATACGTCGGCAAGAAACCCCGGTGCGGCCACTGGGTCCGTGGCCGAGTCCTCGGTCAGGGTCTCGTGTGGTCGGTGACCGTAGACGCCGATCGCTGAACCGCTCAGGAATGCCTTTGGTGGCGAATCTAGCTTGGACAGGGCGTCGGCCAAGAGCAGTGTTCCTTTCGCCCGGCTGTCCAGGATGCGGGCCTTTTGATGCCGTGTCCATCTCTTGTCAGCGATCCCCTCGCCTGCAAGGTGCAGAACCACGTCGCATTCCTCAAGTCCCTGAGCATCGATGGTGCCTTGTTCTGGGTCCCACACGACCTCAGGCGACGCTGAATTGGCGGAGATCTGGCCCCCCGGTCGCCGGATTGGCACTATGTCATGTCCATCGAGAACAAGCGTTCTGGCTAAAGCCTGCCCGATGAGCCCACTTGCTCCAGTAACTGCCACCTTCATCGGTCGACTCCCTTCCTGGAACGCCTCTGTTCTGGCGAAACGGTAGCGCAGCGGGTGTCTAGCCGGGACCGATAGTCTCCCTCCTTGTGGAAATTGAAGCTGAGAAGCAGGCGAATGAGCGGGCGGTCGGTCTTCACCGAGCAACATGGGGCGAACCAGCATTCGCCATCCGCGCCCCGGGTCGAGTCAATCTAATTGGTGAACACACCGACTACAACGATGGCTTTTGTCTCCCAATGGCGCTCGACTTCGACACGGTTGTCGCCGTGAGTCCGGACGCTGATCCGAAAATTGTCCAGATTCACTCCGAAGATTTTGGGACAGTAACGATCGACACCACAAAGCCTGGCCATGAGATTGCAGATTGGGCAACCTATGTGGCGGGAGTCCTGTGGCTACTGGCCCAGGACGGCATTCCCGCTGGTGGTTGGCGGGGTGTAATCACCAGTGACATCCCGTCCGGCGCAGGCCTTTCTTCATCCGCCGCACTCGAAGTAGCGATTGCCAAGGTCGTTCTGAATCTCGCCGAGGCCGAATGGAGCGCACTTCAGATTGCGAAATTGGGTCAGCGGGTCGAGTCGGAGATTGTTGGTCTCCCTTCTGGCATTATGGATCAGTTCATCTCGGCAGGAGCAATCGCCGGTCATGCTGGTCTTTTGGACTGTCAAGAGCTGTCGCTAACTCCGATTGCCCTCCCACCCGGGTTGACGGTTGCCGTCATGGATACCGGAACTCGCAGGCGGTTAGCCGAGACGGCCTACGGTAAGAGACGAGCTAGCTGCGAAGCTGCGGCGAAAAGGTTGGGTCTTGCCTCATTACGCGAGGCCACGCTCGAAATGGTCGATCAGTTACCAGACTCCATGGCTTTGGGGCGTCAAAGGGCGAGGCATGTTGTGACCGAGAACTCTCGTACGTTGCGAGCGGTCGAGGCCATAGGAGAGGGAGACACTTCCCTGCTTGGGTCGCTTATGGACGAGAGTCACCGCAGTCTCCGAAACGACTATGAAGTCTCCTCTCCAGCCCTGGACCGGATGGTCGAAGTGGCCCGCCAAGCGCCCGGTTGCCGAGGGGCGCGGATGACCGGCGGTGGGTTTGCTGGTTGTGCGGTGGCAATTCTTGACTCCGTTGACCAAGACGTCTTCCGAGACCGCGTTTTGGCAGAGTACGACTTTGTGGACCCAGTGACCTCGGAGTCCTTCCACTCAACCATATGGTTTTGTACGCCCCAAGCAGGTGCGGGTCCGGACAGCATTCTTGACCGGTGAAACTGGACGATCTACAGAACCAAGATCGTCGCGGCTGAGCCGGATTGACCTTTTGGGCCCGAAGGTCTCCTGATATGCAGTTCGTCGCAAGGTAGCAAATAACAACCTATAAGTTGCATTGAGCAACTGACTTCACGTAGCGTTACCCTATGGCCACCTCGAAGCTGACGACAGCGGCCCCTTCGTCGCCTCCGTCTGAACCATCGGGTTCGCAACCCTGGGAGCCAGACCAGGGCAGTCAGACCGACGGCTGCTCGATCGAGGCCACACTCTCCGTCATTCGCGACCGCTGGACTCTACTGATCTTGCGCAATGTCTTTCGTGGAGTTCGGCGCTTCGCTCAGATGCAACTCGACCTCGATATTGCCAAAAACATCTTGTCTGATCGTCTCAACAAACTAGTTGCAAATGGTGTTTTGGAAAAGGTTCCTTACCAGGAGCGGCCAACTCGCTATGAGTATCACCTAACGC
>JAJRXF010000050.1 GCA_024276425.1 Actinomycetes bacterium
ACCTCATGTGTCTGATGCCTTGGGTTCGTTTCGGGTGTGGGTTCGTTTGTGGCATGCGATACCTGGCTTGTCGGAGTCGCCGACAGCACGCATGTAGAGTGACGATTGTTCACTGCGACTGACGGTCTGTCGCATCTGCGTTATAGTGATCAGTATGAATGAACGGATGGCCTGCCGATGAATTTGGCAGTCGTACGCAACATCGGTTCCGGTTCGGTGTTGCGCACCTCTGAAGACACCGCATCGTTTGAGCAGGAGATCATTGACCAGTACGCGCTGGCCATGGCCGCAGCGGGCTTGACCGATGGGTATGTGTCCAACTGTCGTCGGGTGATCTTCCAGTTTGCTGAACCGTTGAAGGGACCGTTGTGGACAGCTTCGTGCGAGGATGGTGATCGGTTCTTGAGCGAGCAGCGCCGTGCAGGCCGCACGGCAAGCACCCGTTCGACCAAAGCAGTGATGCTCGCCCAGTTCTACGACTTTGTAATCGCCCGCTACCAAGGCGATGTCGCCGCATTGACCGGGTCGGTCATCACCCAACCAATCGACGAATTCAATAGGCCACCGGGCGTATCGGGTTCTCGGGTGCGAGTGCCTCCATCGGATGCCGACATCGACACACTGTTCGCTGCGTGGCGTGCTTCGCTGGTTGATGCCCGTAAGTACCGTCCCGCGGCGCGGGACTATTTCGCTGCATCGTTGTGGCGTAGGTTGGGGTTGCGAATCAATGAGACGGTGATGTTGGACTTGCGCGATTGGCGGCCCGATCTCGGCGCGTTCGGCAAGCTGCATGTGCGTTTCGGGAAGGGCAGCCGTGGCCGTGGCCCAAAGGCCCGGCTGGTGCCAGCAATCAACGGCACAGCCGATCTGATCGACTGGTGGCTTGGCGACGTTCGGCATCAGTTCGGCAACGATTGGGCGGACCCTGATGCCCCGATGCTTCCCAGCGAGCGCCACGACCCGGTATCGACCCGCTGTCAGCGGGTAGGAGCCGAGGCGCTGCGCCAAGGCCTCGCCCGCCAGACAGCCAGTTGTTTGCCCTCGTGGAGTCCCCGGCTGACTCCCCATGTGTTGCGTCACTACTGCGCGTCGTCGTTGTACGCGGCTGGGATGGACCTCAAAGCGCTCCAGGAGCTGTTGGGTCATGAGTGGTTGTCGACCACGACGGGCTATATCCACGTCCAAAAGGACCACATCGAAGCGGCTTGGGTCGAAGCGAACCGAAGCGCCGAGGAACGTCTGAGCACAGGAAGGTAAGCCAATGCGTTGGAATCTAAGAATGAAAGCCGCCGAGCGTGGCATCTGGAAGTCGACCGAGTTACGCAGGATGCTCGCCGCGGCCGGGCTCGAGATCAGCGCCGGGAAAATGTCGGGCTGGTGGACAGGATCACCGAACACGGTCAAGCTCGACGACCTCGATGTGATCTGTGTCGTGTTGGACTGCGAGCCATCAGAACTGTTGCTACCCGAGCCTGACAAGGTCGCTGCTCGCCGCCCGGCCGAGGCCGCCAGTGCCGACACTGGTGCGGGGCCTGTTGTCGCTCCCCGTCTCGGGAATCGGCGATCAGAGCCACCAGTGTGACCAGATCTAGGCCGCCGCGGAAATGCGTCACATGTGGTGACGCCGCGGTGGCCTGGACCAAGCCAAGAGTCGACTTCTGCTACCAATGTTTGCCTGGCGGTCCCCTCATACCCCCGCCATGTTCGCGGTGCGGTTCTGACCGTTACTTCAACAACGGGCTCTGCGACACCTGCCATCCCGGCGCTCCCCAACATCCCGGATCGTGTGAGGGCTGTCTCGCCTGGGGCGTCTACCGCAAGTATCGATGGCGATGCTGGAAATGCCGGTGGTGGCACACCCACTACATCAAAGCCGACTGCAACTATTGCGGACGATTCGCCACGATATGTGAGCTTCGTGCCTGTCGACTGTGTTGGGAGGAGGCCTGCCGCTACCAACTGCCCGGCCGCAACCCAGACCTCGCGTTCGCTACCCGTTTCGGTCAGCAACTGTTCCTCGCCGATTTCGCTGGACCCAAACCAAAACCCCACCGCCACCTCGAACCCGCAACACCGCCGAAGCTGAGTCGGCTCCCAGCCATCGAACATCGGCAAGATTTCACTCCAGTCCCCTGGCAACAACAGCGCCTCTTCGACATCACCCCCATCCCACAACAGGTCATCGAGAAGGCTGCAGCAATCACCGACAGTGCCTTGCTCAAATACTGCGACGAAATCATCGCCAGCCACGCAGCCGTCCATGGTTGGAGCACCAAACAAACCAACGACGTGCGCCGATCGGTTCGGCTCCTCCACGCCACCCAAGACACACCCGGCGCCAGAATCAACGCCACCGACGTCTTGAAACTGCCCAAATCGCACAGCAACGTCAGCGCTATCTCGACCATCGACGTGCTCGCCGCGGCCGGTCTTCTCATCGATGACCGGACCTCGACCACCGACCGCCACTTCACCCGCCAGATCGCAGGGCTTCCAGCCCCCATGACCGCACAATTGCGAATCTGGTTCGAGGTCATGATCAACGGCAGCACAATCGCCCCGCGGCGACGCCCCAGAGACCCCAAAACCGCGAAACTTCACATCCGAGCACTGGCCCCAATGTTGCGTATCTGGGCCGCCCAAGGACACGATTCCCTCGCCGAGATCAAAAGCAGCGACATCATCGCCGCGCTCCCCGCCCCTGGCCCGCGCCGCCATCACGCCGACCAAGGCCTCCGATCTGTCTTCGGGATCCTCAAAGCCAGAAAGCAAATCTTCATCAACCCAACCCACGGCGTGCCCCACACCTTGACCAACACCAACATCCCGCTGCCGCTCGACACCAACGCGATCCGAGCCGCCCTCGACTCGCCCGACCCCGCCGCAGCGTTGGCAGTCGCATTGGTCGCATTCCACGCTCTCACCAGCCGCCAAATCCGCGGACTCACCAGCCGACCGTTCCCCTGGAAACAAGTCAACCTCGCCCCACAAACACTGCGCGAGGACCGGATCCTCCACGAGATCCGAGCCACCAACGGAGACATTCGCCGAGTATGCGAACTCTTCGGACTCAGCGTCGAAGGCGCCCTGCGATACGCCGCAACCCTCGACCACACCGACAGCGATACCACGGGTTCGTGAACCCAAGGCACCAGATAGCCTCAAAACCTGCCTCCACCCTTGAGTTCCCGCCCAACCACCCTTCAGTCCCCGTGAACCCATGGCCCTACACTGTCAACCTTCCATCCGTATCGCAGATGTCCCACTCAGCCGATCCGATTCGGTGCTGCACAATGGCGGTATGATCGCCAACCCGCCACAGTGCCCTGCCAACGGCCAATTTCGGCAACAGCTCAGCCTCCACATCGGTTAAGACCCAGCAGGCTCTTCGCCTCGGGCACCTGATCGGTCGACTGGCGGAACAGAATCCGGGTCTGAGTGTCAGCCAGCAGCCCCATCGAGACCTTGGCCGCCGATGTACCGTCATCGGTCTGTGCACGCAGGTCCGAGATGCGGTGAGCCACCGAGATGTTCGCCACCCCATAGGAACGAGCCAGCTTCTGGCACGACTGGTAGTACTTGGCCACCCGCTCCGAACCGAGCAGAGCCCAGATCTCCTCCAACACCTGAATCCGCCGCGGAACGTGCTCGCTCTCAGGAGCCGCCAACAGAGTCTGGAGCCAACCAGTAGTTCGGAGCTGGTATTAGTCAGGAACCGGAACTCGTACCAACAATGTCGGGTACCTACCGGAGACAATCTGTCAAGCATGAACCTGACTCGCACACTTCCCTGGTTCCGGTTAGTTGCTGACACCGAACACTTCACAAGGCTCTGGGCACCGACACGCCCGGTCAATAGGTCCCCAGCAACACGCGTCTACGCTCTAGGCGATTTCCCTACCCAGCACCTCGGCCAGATCAGCAGCCCGCGAGAACATCGGCCAGTGACCCGTCGGCAAATCCACATAGCGGACATCTCGAACCGAGAGGAGTTCGCTGGGAATCTGACCGGCCGAGATCATCTGTTGCAACACTTCAGACGGGATACTGGTACAGATGACCGTGACCGGCACATCGAGCCGACGATCATCTGAGAGCTGCAGCGGCGAGCTAGCAACACCAACGGGGTGAGCAACAGCACGTTGGCGAAACATGGTGAGTGCAGCCTCGTCCATTCCATCGATGCTGCTGTTGTCTGCAACAAGCTCTTCCCACGAAGGCAACACGATGTCGTCGGTGGCACCAGGCCTCAGACTCGCACCATCGATGAGCGGTCCGCTGTCCACATAGATAGCCCTCATGATTCGCTCTGGGTCGTGATCCAGAACTCCCTGAATGACCGCGCCGCCTCCGCTGTGCCCAACTAGCACAATGGGTCCGTCAAGGCTGTCAACGAGTGTCGATACGGCCTCGATGTGATCCTGGAGGGTCAACCCCTCGGTACTCGAACCATCAAGGCCTGGGAGGGTGACCGAGTGCGGCGTGATACCTGCGGCTCGCAGGCCGGGTTCTACGTCCCGCCATGCCCAGCCGCCGAGCCAGTAGCCCGGAATCAGGATGACGTGTATGCCCCCTGGATCAGGAATTGATGTCGGTTTCGGAGTTGCTTGTTTGGCCATGATGCAGACCATACGCAACCCATAGTGTCACCGTGTTGTCACCATTTATGCTTCAATGTGAGCAGACGATGAATCGCACCGACCGGCTCTACGCAATCCACGAGGCCCTACGACGAGCC
>JAJRXF010000051.1 GCA_024276425.1 Actinomycetes bacterium
GAGGTGGTGCTGCGGGCCAGGTCGGTGAACTTGTTGTACCCAGGCGCGAGGAGCTCGTTGTCCCAGAACGGCGCACACGCTTCAGCAGCGAATCCCTCGACAAGACCCCCGGTGGGCAGCAGGGAGTCGGGGTCAACGGTCATCAGGGCGCTCCACGAGAATTTCGCCACATCATGGAGCGCAGCCTGAGTCGCCTCCAGAATTGCCGTGAGGTCCGGGGCGCCGTCGAGACGGCGCAGACGATCACGAGCTCGGGTGAAGTCGGCCACAGTCATGTCTTTAAGGTTACAGCTCAAGCGGAATTGGTGGTATCCTCTCATCGAGGGGTGACGCCCCACCAAGAGGGGTCAGAAACACCCAACGCAGGGATTCCCCGTTGAGATGCCGTTCCCTAGGGTTCATAGCCATCTCGACTAGCAAGGAGCCGACCCATGACCAGCACCGACACCACCAAAGTCAGCGAAGCATCGACGGCGCCAGTCTCGCCGGAATCCAACACGTCGGGCTGACCGTGAGCGACGTTGAGGCCAGCGTCGAGTGGTTCCACCACCACAGTGACCAGGGCGGCTATGCCGTCGTGCTCGGTACGCCCCGACATGGCACTCAACGTGGGCCTCGATCACCACCCCGCCAATTCCGGTGAGCCGTTTAACCCGACCCGGACCGGACTCGATCACGTCTGCTTCCAGGTCGCCGACGCCGACGCGCTGAGCGCCTGGGCAGATCGCCTCGACCAGTTCACCGCCACTACGGCCAGAACTGCCTCACCGATGAGAGCCTCTGGATCGGCCGGGCCGTCGGCTCCCCCCTGGGGATCCCCGGCCTCAACCGCCCCCTGCGCTTCCGGATCCTCCACGTCATGGAATTCGACGACGCCGGCCTCATCACCCGCGAGAACGTCTGGCTAGACCACAACGCCATCACCGCCCAACTCACCAACGACCAACCAATGACCAAGAACAGCGATCCGAAAGGGACCGACCGATGACAGACACGAACCCGACCACCACCAAAGACGTGTGGTTCGAAGGAGCATTCATGCGATGCTCGTAGACACCAACGACTCCGGCGGCGCCATCTCGATTATGGAGCACTGGTACCCAGCCAACTGGTCACCCCCACTACACGTCCACCACCGCGAAGACCAAGTCCTCCACGTCATCCAGGGCCAGATCCGCGCCATCACAGGCGACGGACCTGAGACCATCCTGCACAGCGGGGAATCCACCTTCCTGCCCCGCGACATCCCCCATACCTTCATCACCGGCCCCCAAGGCGCCAAGATCCTCGAGATCAACACCCCCGGCGGGTTCGAGCAATTCCACCTCGAAGCCGGCGAACCAGCCCTCGAAACCCGCATCCCCGACCCCAAAGAAGTCGACGTCCCCAAACTCACTGCAGCCATCAAACCCTACGAAGCTGAATTCGTCGGCCCCCCGATGAGCTGAACCCCAGCCCAAACGGGGGCAATGACACCCGTCGATTCATCGGAGCGTGGGTGGCCAGCCGTCCCGGTACCGAAGGTTTCCTGAAGGCCCCCTTCGGTACCGTCGACGACACTTCCCTTCACCGAGACAAGGACGCCCGACGATGATCCTCAACCGCCGCATCCGCACGAAGCTCACCAAACTGCTTCCCACCGGCGAGACCATCGAGGCGACGGTCGCGCTGCAAACCGACCTGCCGACCGGCAGCCCGCACCGTCCCGTCCTCGGCCGGACCTGTCTGGGGCTTCCCTACTGCCGCTCGCGAGGGCTCGACTTCGACAACCCTCGGTTCCGGGTCGATCTGGCCAACACGATCCTGACCGTGACCAACCGCCGGGTGCTGTTCCACGCGGTGAAGCAGTCGAGCGTTCTGCCGACGCCGGGGGATCAGGTGGCAGACGAGCCGCTAAATTCGATCTCGCTGCGCTGGTACGATGGCGACGAGCTCTCCACGACCCGCCTGCTGCACCTGACTTTCGCCGACCGCTGCGAGCTCATCCAGCTCACCCCAAGGCGCGGCGGTACGTTCATCGCGAAGCCGCTAGCGGAGCCCGACCTGCTCGTCGAGGCTTTCGGGGCGAGCGCCACCAGGGTCGAGGCCTGAGCGGCTAGGTGCCGTTCTGACCAGGTGTTTATCAGTGCCGGAGGGGGTCTCGTACCCTAACTCAACAGGCAGCGAGCGGGTGGATAGAGCTCACAGCGTCACCGGGACCGCTATCCTCTCCAGTAGCTGGGGGCGATTTTCTCTCGTCATTCGTCGCGCGTCTCGGGTACCCGGTTTCGTGAGGAGGGGGGCAACGTCGCCGCTCGAACGCCCCGTGGGAGGCGGACACGGCCCTCGTTTCTGCGTTGGCATAGGTTCAAGTCGCGAACCCGGTTCCGGTGGTGCGGTAGGCGTCTCGCGGTGGTGCGAAGATGTCGAGGACCTTCGCACCTGTGGGCCCGGCCGTGAAGCCATGTTCAACGTCGCTGGCCGTGCACCAGAAGTCTCCCTCTATGACCGGGACTTCCGCGCCGTCTTGTATGCGGATCCCGTTGCCTTTCAGCATCACGCCCCATTGTTCCTCGGTGTGGCGGTGGATCGATCCTTCGCTGTGAGGGTCGAAGGTCACGACGGAGAACATGGCCTGCTCGCCGACGAAGACCCGTGTAGTGATGCCGGGGGCCAGGGTGCGGGTGATGCCCGCGCTCAGATCACCGAAGTTGAAGAAATTGTCGGGTCGGGCCATGTTTGGTGTGTCCTGTCGTGGTGAGGGATCGAAGCGTTCAGCTGCGGCCCATGTCGAAGATGTCGAAAGTGGTCTCGCCGGCAAGGATTCGGCCGCGGATTTCTTGTTCTCGGGCGGCTACCTCGGCGACCTGGTCCAGTACCTCGTCTGCGATCCGGGCGGGAATGACGACCACGCCGTCATCGTCGCCGACCACGATGTCGCCCGGTGTCACCAGGACCCCGCCGACTGTGACCGCGATGTCGGTGTCACCGGGGTCGTTCTTGGCGGTGGCCTCGGGGTGAAACCCGCGGGCGAACACCTGAAAGCCGAGCGCCGCGATGTCGGCGCTGTCGCGGATCGTGCAATCGAAGACGCCGCCGGTCATGCCTCGCTGCTGGCAACCCTCAGCGAGGAGATCACCGAAGTGGCCGAAACGGTCCGACGCTGCGCCGTCGACGACGAGCATGTCGCCGGGTTGCGCATCGCGTATGGCACGGTGGATGGCGGCGTTCTGACCCGGGACGATGCGTGCGGTTCGGGCGCGGCCTGCGACACGCCGCCCAGGGATCAGCGGCTTGATCTGCGAGGCGAGCGGCGCGACGGCCGGGTTGGCGTTGCATAGGTTGCCCGTGGGGTAGGAGGCGAAGTCTGCGGGGGTCATTGCTTCGCCTCGCTACGAGAAATGAAATCGGCCATGGCCGACCAGAGGGCGAGTGGGTTGGAGTACATCGGGAAGTGACCGGCGAAGGGAATCTCGGCGACCTCGACCCCGATCCCCGGCAGATCCTCGAGATAGGATAGATGGCGGTTCTGTTCCCCGTGGATGAAGACACGGGGAAGCCGCAGGCCGGCCATGATGTCCATGAGCGAGGTGTTGTCGGACAGATCAACCATGGAGTTGAAGATCGGCCGCACCGATGCGGGTCTCACCTTCATGGAGAGTGTGATGGCGTAGAGCCTCGAGGCGTACTCGTCGCGTTGGCTGACCCGTTGGATGAAGGCGTCGAGAAACGCTTCGGCACCGTCGGCGGGGTGCTCCACGATCTGGCGTGACAAGAAGCAATCCTCGGGCGCCAGATTGCCCTCGATGTCGATGAAGCTCAGTACTCTGTCCGAGTGGGTGTGGGCCAAGATCAGCGCCGTCAGACCGCCCATCGAGTGGCCTGACAGATGAAAGCGTGTGAGCCCCAGCGCATCGCAGGCGGCCACGGCGGCATCCACCAGCAACGGGATCGACAGCGCATCCGGGTCATTGATCGTCGACTCGCCGAAGCCCGGTGCATCCAGCATCACCAGATCGCGTCCATCAAAGGCAGGGTGCAATGCCAAATCCGCGTAGTCCTCCTTGGTCGAACCGAAGCCGTGGAGACACACCAGGGGTGCGAGGGGTCCGGCGCGGCGCAGATACGCGATCTGTACGGATGCGTCGCCCACGGTCATCGCCAGTGTGTCTGCGTGCATCTCCAGTACCGTCCCGCTCATATCTAATCAACTCTGCTATCACTATACTTCAGATGTACCGTCATCAACTAAGGCATATGTCCGCATGATCGACATCACAGATAGAGAAATCCTGTCCATCCTGCTCTCCGACGCCTCCACATCGAAGGCCGAGATCGCCCGCCGAGTTGGACTCGCGGCTTCCGCCGTCTCTGAGCGCGTCCGCAAACTCGAAGCCGACCGCGTAATCCAGGGTTACGAGGTGAGACTGGATGCGAAACAGCTCGGCAAACCTCTCCTGGCCTTTATCTTCGTGACCGATGCCAAACCCTCACATGGCTTCGACACCGCCACCGCGCTATCAACTGTGACCGGACTAGAAGAACTTCACAAGATCGCGGGCGAGGACTGCTACCTACTGAAGATCCGCGCCGCTGACACCGACGAACTCAACACCATCATCGAGGATGAGATCAACCCGGTGCAATCCGTCACCCGAGTCCGCACCACCATCGTCCTGCAACCAGTCACCGAACGCCCACCCATGGCTGGCCACCGCCTCAACTAGCACACCTGCCGCCACTGATTGCAGCCGTTGCCGCATAGAACGCCCCTCGAACCGGCCGACTCACCTACCGGGGGCCCCTAGGCGGCGCTGCTCAAGGTCGTCGGGCCGAACCCGGTTGATCGTGTCCGGTGACAGTCGGAAATCCGAAGCGATTGGATCAACCTTGCTGCCTAAGAACCCGTTGACGATGCAGGACCGACAAACTCTCGGCAACCACCATCACCTTGGAGAGATGGCAGCGACTCCGTTCGCTTCGGCTGCCTCGGCCAGACGGTCGTCATAGGTGACCAAACCCTCAAGATCGTCACCCAGATCCAACGCCGACGCAAGATGGATCGCGTCAAGGGGCCTCAACACAGATGGATCCAGACGACCCGCCTCCTCAAACACACTAGATCCGACCTCAAGGAGGGTCACCGAGTCCAGAACAGCACGCGCCTGGAGAACCCGATCGGGAACAATCCTGCGCACGGCTCGCATCAACTCGGTCCGCACAAGATCGCACGAGACGAGATTTCGATCCCCATCTGTCAACCAGGACCGAAGCGCAGCGCTTTCAGCTTCGCTGACCACGAGCTTCACCATTGCCGAGGTGTCTAGGTAGAAAGCCACCTCAGTACCGCTCGTCGTCCCGCATCTCCTTGAGCGCTCGCGAGATCTCCGGCCCGGGCTCTGGGAGCGGAAGATCGCCGAGTCGGCGCCGGGCGGGCCGAGCGCTGCCTTCGTCGATGAGAGCTCGGAGACGTGATCTCGGGATCGATGTCATCCGGGCCACTGGGCGGCCCCGATCGGTGATGGTCACCGTCTCACCGGCTGCAGCCTCGGCCACCACCGCTGATGCATTCTGTTTGAGGGCACGGATTCCAACTTCAGACATGTGCTTCAATGTAGCACATTTGGATGAAAGTGCAACCGTCGAAGTCACTGTCGCAACTGGGGCCAACAACAACGGCCCAAGGAAGCAGATCTGCCTCTTGTGGCCATCCTTCGATAAGGGCCTCGACTACAGCAGCATCTCGGGCCGAGGAAACCTCGACGCAAGCTTGAAGATCGACACGATCATCTCCGGGTCCGAGATCAGAGGCCGACTGGCTCATTTATCCTCCCGCTTCGTCGGGCTGCGAGATGCTGAATGCTCGAAGAGCGGTCCAACTTCCAGTCGACCAAAGCGCCCAGGCAACGAGGACCGGTTGGAACACGAGTCTGACAGAACGCGAGATATCGGAGTCCAAACCGAAGGCATCAGTACCTTCAACCAGTTGAGCGATGTTGCCCGGAAAGATCGCTACGAAGAAGGCGGCGGCGATAAGTCCGACGATCACCCGATACTTCGTCGGTGCCAGCAACGCCATACCAATGAGAATCTCAACAATCCCAGACAACAACACAACTAGTTCGGCGTCTAGCGGAAACCATTAGCACGTAACGGACGGCCTCCAACAAACCCAGGTTGCTTCACTCGATCGACTGCCGCATCGAACTGTCGTTGCCGGGTACCCACGCTCAGGTCTGCCGCCCTATCTGATCCGCGGAAAGGACGCGCACTGGGGCGCTCCCCCATCAACAAGACCCTCGCCCCGAAACGGCGGGTCACTCGTCCCTGGATCGGCATCGAAGGTCACGTCGTCGGCGAGCAGAAGGAAGCCGATCGCCCGTCGAATGTGTGACGCGTTGTTTGGTGGTGACGCGTGGAACGTACGTTGCGTGAACACGACGGCATCACCGGGCTCGGCGGCCCAGCGAACCGTCTCGAAGCTCTGGTCGATGGACTCGAAGTCGGTGAGCGGCACTCTGTCCCGGGTCAGTGGGTCGGCGTATGCCTTTGACTGGTCGAAGTGAATGGCCAGGCTCTTCGGGACATCTCGATGGTGAGAACCCCGCTTGAAGAGGACCGCAGAGTCGATGGGCACCGGGTCGAGGGCGATCCAGAAGTTGAGTACTGTGCCGTTCATCCGCAGGTACATCGCATCCTCGTGCCAGGGCACGATGTTGCGACTTCCGGCCGCCTTCACGAATACATACTCTCAACCTGGCTCCTGCTCCACCACCGGATGAAGCGACTGAGGGCCCCACAATCGTTCGATGCGGTACACCAAATCTTTACGATTTGATGGCCGGTGACCCTAGGGAGCTTCCAGCCACCGGACAGCCAATTGGCTCGTGATTGACCAGGGTCAGAGAGCTCTCTTCGAGGCCAACGGCGGATGCTGCCAAGTTCCGGTACTTCGCCTTAGGTCGACTCTGCCTGCTGCACGACGTCTTCCGGGTAGCCGAACAGGCGCAGATTCTGGTCGAACTCCTCACGGTCAAGAACATCGAGATGACCGGACAGGTACTTGACGACGTCGAGGTCGAGCTCGGCCAACTGCGTGGATCGATGACGACCTCTACCTCGGTGCCCACGAGTGGGCGAGACACCGCGACGCTCCCACACTACTCACCCGAACTAGCTCGTCGGTCGGATTGATAAAAGCGCATCTCGACCAGCTCCCAAACATTCGCGGAGCACTGCCGCCCAACCCCTTGATTTCCAATGGGCGCTGGCACCTTCGAAGCAAAGGACATCGCTTCTCCAGGAAACCCTCTGTTTCCGCGGAATTGGGCTCCTGAGGAAAGGATAACTCCACAAGCCGAGAGCGAATGGATCTCGCTGGGGCAGTGGCATGGCTCGCCGGTTCTCAGCAGTTCGCGAGCGCGCGGAGCGCGCGGCAGATCTCGTCGAGTTCCTCGATCTGGAGTTCACCGGCGCGCTGGGTGAGAAACGACCGCCGTATCGGCTGCAGACTGTCGAACGACGCCACACACTCGTCAGGGAGCCCGTGGCTTGTCCCGAGTCGAACCTCCGTCGGAATCTGGCGAATGGTGCGCGTCACCGGCGCCACGATGATCCACGTCAGCACTGGCACAGCATCGCTGCGTGTCACTATCAACACCGGTCGCCGCTTGTCCTCGGCTTCGGCCCACCATACTTCGCCCTGGGTCGGCGGTACGCTCACCAAGGTTCCTCGGCAATCATCCGCACCGAGGACTCGTCCGCCCACGCGATCTCCACGTCGTCTTGCGGACGCTCTCGATATCCGCGCGCGATTCGCGCCCCAATCTCTTCGCGGCGACAGCGATCGACAAGCTGTTCAAGAGCCAGGCGCACCGCCTCGGAACGACTTGCCACGACTCCAGCCTTCACGAGCTGATCGACCGCAGCCGCAAGTTCGTCTTCTACTCGGGTGACTAGTTGGGCCATACAGTCAGCATATAGTTTTGCAATGCACTACGCAATGCACTGACTCCAGGAGCGATCGCTGACTAGACCCCCGGTGGGCCATCGTCGCTCTGATAGCCGCCGCCATCCCGGCTCCTGCGATCTCGAAGCGCGAGGTGAGCATGTAGACATCGGGCATCCAACAATCGAGAAGGGCTCATGAAGTAAACCCGGGTACTCAACGTCAACGGGCCTGGCGTAATCGGGTCGCCGACGTTGACATCCACCCTCAGAAGAGTTGACAACCAAAGGCCTCGGGTCCTCAATCAGTTCGATTCAAGACGGCACAACAATCCGTCGACACCGGCTCTCGCGATTCGACCAATACGCGATCATCATGACACAGTCCGACCACACCAACCGTGACCGCTTTCGAACATTCCAGCCGCAGACCCAAGTACTGAACTGAGCGAATCGGATCAACCTGACGAACGGGCACTGAATGCATTAGGGCATCGCCCAGTCACCGGGAAGACGCCACCGATGCCAAGAGACCAAAACCACCCCTCACCGAGCTTTCAGCCTTCACTGGCTACAGATTCCCACCTGAGATAATCATCCTCGCTGTCCGTTGGTACCTCCGATACGGGCTCTCATACAGAGACGTCGAGGAACTCCTGAACGAACGAGGGATCCGAAGTCGACCATGTCACCATTTACCGATGGGTACAGAAATTCACTCCCCTCCTCACCGACGCTGCCAGGCCTTGCCGCAACGCCCTTGGCAACCGCTGGTTTGTCGATGAAACCTACGTCAAAGTCTCAGGCACCTGGCGATACGTCTACCGAGCAGTCGACCAACACGGCCAAGTAATCGACATCTACGTTTCCAAACGCCGCAATATCCCGGCCGCACGTACCTTCTTCAAGACCGCCCTGCTTGCTCACGACGAACCAGTTGAAGTCGTAACCGATCTCGCCCAAGCCCAGGAAACGGTGATCGAAGAACAACTCCCGAGGGCATCCCACAATACGGAGCAAACGGAGCAATATGCCAACAACCGGGTCGAGTGTGACCACGGGAGGCTGAAGTCCCGGTTGAGACCAATGTGGGGGTTGAAAACTAATCGGACCGCTTCGGTTGTGATTCGTGGCCATGCATTCATCCAGAATCTACGGCGAGGACACTACGAACTCGGAGTCGAAGCACCTCATCAACATCTCAGAATCGTCCAGGCTTTCGATGAACTCGTCGATCTCATCTGACAATCAGCGTCACCATTGCCGGTCTGGTCGCTCCGTGTCTCGGCTAGATGCAACAGTGCCGTTAGGAATCCGCCGAGCGTCTACTTCTGATTCGCAGCTCACCACCCTTTGACAAGCCGTCTGGGCGAACGAGGAGGATTACTACCATCAGGATACCGATGAGAATGTCGCGGCTTCCGCTTGGTATTTTTATCTCACGTCCAAGGAGTCCTAGCCCCTTCTGTGCTTCGATTAAGAATGAACTGAAGCCGCTGATGAGGAGGCCACCCAGCACCGCGCCCCACATGCTGCCAAGACCGCCCAGCACGACCATCGCTAAGGTTAGGAATGTCAGTTCGAGGTAGACTTGTTCGGTTGTGATAGAGCCCAGATAATGGACATATAGCCCACCAGCAAATCCCCCGAGGCCCCCGCTGATCACAAAGGCGAGGAGTCGCTCACCGTAGATGCTGATTCCAATTGACTGTGATGCAGCAGGATCCTCGCGTGTCGCTCGCAGACGGCGACCGAATCGACTCTGTTGATAGGCGAGACCAACAGCGACGGTAAGAAGGAGCCCGACAGTCGCCTGAACAGCTCCGGTAGTCTCGGAAATTCCAGGCAGCGTCTTTGCGCCGGGCCCGATACTCGTCCAGTTTCGCAGGACGTTTCGTGTCATTCCAAGGACGGCCAGAGTGGCGATGCCAGCGGCAAGGCCGTTCAGCCGCATCAAGGGAATGCCGACAATGGCTGCAAAGATGGCACCGAGGGCCGCGGCTAGTGCCAGCGACCACAAGTTACCAATTTGTTGGTCTTTGATAAGGGGAAACAACTCCGGGAAAATATTGGACTTCTGCTCCGGGGCCAAGCTCATCAGTCCGGCAGAGAAGGCTCCGACCGCAACGAAGCTGATGTGGCCGAAGCTAATCACTCCGCTGTTCCCGCTAAAGGTGTGGAGACTCACGGCGATCGATGTGGTCACCATCGCCAGTTGAAACTGCGGCCCGATCGTGTCGCTGAATAGCAGTTGACCTAGGGCCACGGCAAGAATGACCAGGAGCAGACCAGAAAGCTCGGAGAATCGCTCTTGAACCCGCATCAGACTCGCTCGGCAATCATACGACGTTGGAAGAGACCAGCGGGCCGGATCAATAGCACGAGGATCACAAGGCCGTAGAGGGCCGAGTCAAGAAAGATCCGCTTGTCCGAGGGGAGGAGGTTGGCCAACCAGCTATTGGCGAATCCCACAAAGAATCCACCGAGTGTCGCAGGACCCAGCCGATCCAAGCCGCCGATCACAACTCCCACCAAAGCAACAAGGCCGATCTGAAGTCCCCAGTCTGGAGTGATTACTGGTCGCTGAACCGAGAACAAGAGCATGGCTGCTGTAGCCAGTACTCCAGAGAGAACGAATGTTCCTACCACTACCCGGTCAGCACGAACACCCAAGACTTGGGCGGTGCCAAAATCACTAGCGGCCGCGCGCATCTGAAGCCCAAGACTTGTATGAGTTAGGAAGGCTTGGGTTGCTATCAATAGAGAGGACGAAACAATGATGGCCACTACGGTCACCCAGCGAATATTTAGCGAACCGAGAGCGAAGGCCTTGTTCAAGGCCGACAGCTGGTTGACTGCCTTACCCTGAGTACTCCACTTCTTTTGGGCTATCGCCCTCAGCAAGAAGCTAATAGCGAAGGTCATCACGAGCATTGTGGCCGGACTGGCTCCTCGCAAGGGTCTGAATGCTAGGCGTTCTAGGACCAATGCCAGAACGATGACGACGACAAATGCCATGAACACAGACAGAACTGTCGGCCATGCTTGCGTGACATACAGCGAATACCCCCCGGCCATGAGGAGTTCTCCGTGGGCGAAGTTGACCAGCCGCATGACGCCAAAGATCAGACCAATTCCTAATGCAACCAAGGCATACAACGAGCCAATCGCTGTTGCATCAATCAGATATTGAAGATACGTCACGACGCCGAGTCCCCATCGCTACTTTCTTGGGCTCCGAAGTACACACTGGCAATGTCCTCCGGCAGACCTTCGTCACTTCGGTTGAAAGTCAGACGTATCTCACCGTTTGCGATCACGAAGCTCCGATCGGCGAACGCGGCGGTTCGCACCGCTCGCTGCTCGACGATGACTATGGTCCGGCCGCGGTCACGAATGCTATCGAGAGCCTTAAAGACGATGTCGATTATCGAAGGGGCCAAACCTAATGATGGTTCATCCAGCAGTATCAATTCGGGATTCGCAACCAGGGCGCGAGCGATTGCCAATTGCTGTTGTTGGCCCCCCGATAACAATCCGGCTTGTCGCCCCATGAAGTCATCGAGGATTGGGAACAAATCAAGTGCCCAACCGAGATCCTCGTCCGATCCCTGCTGAGTGGTCCGACTGACCATCCCCAACTGTAGATTCTCACTAACGGTGAGATCGCCAAAGATGTGGCGTCCCTCAGGCACGAGGGCCATCCCGCATCTCGCCACCTTGTCGGGTGACAAGCCAGCGATAGACTCACCCTGAAACTCAATTGTTCCCTGTTGACGCCCAAGTCGACCCATGACCGCTGACAGGGTTGAAGTCTTTCCGGCACCATTCGGACCAAGAATAGCGATGACTTCCCCTGGAAAGACATCGAAACTGATCCCGCGTACGGCGGGTACTGTTCCGTAGCGAACCCAGAGATCCTCGACCGACAATACTGGTGTGGTCATGTTTGCCCCAGGTACGAGGTAATTACTTCTGGGTTTTCACTCACTTCCTTAGAACTGCCGGTGGCGAGGGTCATTCCCTGATCGAGAACGTGAATACGATCACAGACATCGAACACCAGCCCAATGTTGTGATCGATAAGAAGGACCCCAAGGTTCCGTTCTTCGTTGACCATGCGAATTACGGTTCCAAACTCTTGAGCCTCGTCCTCGTTGAGACCAGCCGCTGGCTCGTCGAGCAACAAGAATTGAGGCGTTGTAGCAAGTGCCCGGGCGACGCCTAAGAGGCGCTCTTCACCGTGGGGAAGACTGCAAGCAAGATTCGAACGTCGATGGGAAAGACGCAAGAGTTTCATTAGCTCATCTGCCTGACTTCGAGCGACCGCCGGCTTGACTCCCATCCCCAAGGCGGACACTTCGATGTTTTCGGCCACGGTGAGGCCAGCGAAAGAGTGACCATGCTGGAAGGTGCGGCCGAGTCCAGCACGGCCGCGCCGGGCAGGGGACCATGAATTAATTTCAACTTGGTTGAGCAAGATTTTGCCCTCGGTCGGACGGTCAAATCCGGTCAACAAGTTGATGAGAGTAGATTTCCCCGCTCCATTCGGTCCAAGCAATCCAACTACTTCGTGAAGCTCCAGCCTCAGCGACACTTCACGAAGAGCTTGTACCCCCTCAAATGATCGACTAACGCTTCTAGCCTCAAGACACGGCAATGGATCAATCATGGGCAAACCGAAGGCCAATTAGCCGATTTCGGCTGGCGAAGTCGCTGATCGCAACTCCTGAAAGACAGGAGTTCCGTTCTCAAAAGTCATGATGCGGTATTCACGCCCAAACACGGTGTGCAGATCTGTCGAAAAGCGTATCTCGCCAGAGATGGTCTCGAGCCCCGACAGTCCTTCGAAGTAGCTGGCTAAGGCCATTCCGTCTGTTCCGCCTGTGGCCTCGATGCCGGCAGCGAGAGATTCGATCATGGCGGCACCAGTGATAAAGCCGCCCGTGGCCGGGTTGGAACCTCGGGAGTCCATTTCAGCAATCATTGCCTGAACATCAGCATTTGGATCGTCGCCAAATACCGAGGCGAAAGTCGAGAATGTGAAGCCGGTCAGGTCAGGGGCGCTCCAGAAGGTTCCGTCGCCAGACCATGGACTCACGATAGGTGTGTCGTTGCCCAGATCGCGGATACCACCGACCGCGGTACCAATATCTGGAGGGAAGGTGCAGAGAGCGATTACATCAGCTTCACCAGCGTTGCCTACCGCTGTTGGAATATTTGAGACTGAGCCATCAAAGGAGGCAAAGCCTTCAGTGGCAACGACAGTCCCACCGAGTTCTTCCCATCGACTTGTGAAGGCACCACATACATCCTGGAAATAGGCGAGCAGGTTGTCAGGAACAACGATTGCGGTAGTCCAACCTTGATCAAAGGCCCACTCCGCCAGCACAGCCCCTTCGTCTTGGGCCAGGTTGCCGAAGGTAAATGCCAGCTGACCAGCATCACCGAAGCGTGCTGGGCCCATCTGGTCAGTACCAATGCAAGGCGCTACGGTAAGCACACCGGCGTTGATTCCTTCTTGAACAGCTGGGGTAGCGAAGTCGACATCGCAAGTCGTGACCAGGATCTCTGCCCCTTGGGCTAGGAGATCGACAGCCGCTTGTTTGGTCTGGTCAGGGTCAAGCGCTGTATCGATGAACTCCAGCTGGAGCTGCCGGCCGTTTACACCACCTGCTTCGTTTATCTGGTCTATCGCAATTTGAGCGGCGGCAAGGGCTGGTCCATCGAATGGGGCCATATTTGACGTCAGGTCTAGAGCCGCCCCAATAAGGATCGGGCCCTCGGTCTCCTCGGCAGACTCGGCTGGTTGGGTGCTCTCGGTTTCGGCTTGTGTTGTGTCCGCTGCGTCCGAGTCGGCCGCTGGCTCCGAATCCGAAGTACTACTACACGCCGCTGCGGTAACCGCTAGCGCTGTCAGAACCACCAACCATCGTGACATCAACTGCCTGATTAACTTCACCTTTACCCCCAAATGTTTAGTGGCGCAAAGCTATCGCGCCGTTGTGACGATCGCAAGCATAGCGTACTATCACGATTCGGACTCGATTTAATGATGTTGGTCCGCTGAATCCGTGCACGCGCCTTGCCAAGAGTGTGTCGAGGGAGTCTTCGATCACTCAATTTGTCGAGATTGCGGACTCGACTAGCATCGAGGCTCACACTGACTTCAGAGGCTCACACTGACTACAAAGGAATACTTGATGACTATTCTTGCTGATCTGACCGCTGGCTTATCGAGCGGCCAGATCCAAATGATTGACCTAACGACGCCGCTGACGGACCAGACACCCTTGTTGGAACTCCCGCCCGAGTTTGGTCAGACTGCTCGCTTCGAACTTGAAGAGATCAGTCGATACGACGACCGTGGCCCAGCTTGGTACTGGAACAACTTTCGGACCGGTGAGCATACGGGAACCCACTTCGATGCCCCAAACCACTGGATCACTGGCAAGGACAAGGCGGATATTGGTTCGGTTCCAATCGAGGCATTCGTCGCACCGGCAGTAGTGATCGATGTTGCTGATCAGGTGGCTAAGGATCCGAATTATCTGATCGAGCGACATCACCTGACAGCGTTTGAGGACGAGCACGGTCCGTTCCCAGCCGGAGGATGGTTGCTCTGTCGAACTGGCTGGTCGTCGCGTGTCACCCAAGCCGAGATGATCAACAACACCGAGACCGGTCCAGCCAGCCCAGGCATGTCACCTGAATGTGCTCGCTGGATTGCAGAAGAGTCCCCGCTTCAAGGGATAGGGGTCGAGACTGTGGGAACCGATGCTGGTGCCGCGCATTCCTTCGATCCGGCGTTTCCCTGTCACTCATTCCTTCTTGGCAACGGAAAGTTCGGTCTTGCGCAACTGATGAACTTAGACCGGCTGCCGCCAACCGGGACCGTCGTCTTGGCGTCTCCACTCAAGATTGTAGGTGGATCCGGTTCTCCGGTCAGAGTTCTGGCGATGGTCGAAGGATGAAATTCTCGGACAGGCAATGTCGATCTTCATCCTTCAGACCCATCGGACGACGCTCGTCGAATTTGCGATCGCCAAAATTCACGTATATAGGCTAGCGTTACTCAAAGGTTTAGGGGAGGTCACCGATGGCAGAGCGCTCGTTCGCTGCTGAAGTGTTGAAACTGAAACTTGGCGATGGGGCCGTAGTCAGTGGCGAAGGGATCCTGGCTGTAACCAAGGCATTGCTACAGTCAGGGGTCGCCTACATCGGGGGGTACCAGGGTGCGCCGATATCTCATCTCATGGATGTGCTTGGGGATGCTCATGACATCCTTGAGGATCTCGATATTTACTTCGAGAACAGCGCATCGGAAGCCACTGCGGCTGCCATGCTTGCGGCTTCGGTGCACTATCCGATTAGGGGTGCAGTCACCTTCAAATCCACGGTAGGGCTGAATGTGGCCTCAGACGCGTTGGCAGATCTTTCGAGCGGGGGCGTCAAGGGCGGAGCGCTGATAATACTAGGGGAGGATTACGGCGAGGGGTCAAGCATCATGCAAGAGCGTTCCCACGCCTTTGCCATGAAATCACAGATGTGGCTCATGGACCCTCGTCCAAACATGACAGCGATCGTTGACGCGGTAGAAGTCGGCTTTGAGTTATCCGAAGCAAGCAACACACCTGTGATGTTGGAGCTCCGTCTTCGTTCATGCCACCTCCATGGGAGCTTTGTCGCTCGAGACAACGTACGCCCCTCGATGACAGTGACCGAGGCGATCGATAATCCGGTCCGCGATCTCAGCCGTGTTGTACTTCCACCCGCCAGCTTCTTGCATGAGCAAGAAAAGCTGACTCAACGATGGCCAGCAGCCGTTGACTTCATTCGGGACCGTGGTCTGAACGAAGTACTCGGTGAGGGCACGGCAGATATTGGCATCATCGTGCAGGGTGGCTTGTACAACACGATGAACCGGGCCATGGAGCTACTTGGCCATTCGGACCCCTATGGAGACACCGACATCCCTGTTTATGTAATGAACGTGGCCTACCCGGTTATTGACTCAGAGATCATCGACTTCTGCAAAACCAAACGGGCGGTCTTGATGGTAGAGGAAGGCCAGCCCGACTATATCGAGCAGAACGTGAACACGATCCTTCGACGCTCCAACGTAACGTGTCAAATCCATGGCAAGGATCTCCTGGCCGAGATGGGTGAATACACCACAAGTGTTGTTACTCATGGGTTGTCGGCCTTCCTCGACACCTATCTCCCCGACTCGACAACACATAAGCCCAACCTATTGCTGCCCGATGATCACCCCGATAGTCCTTTTGCAGCACGAGACAGCACTTCAGCTGTTGAGCCAAGACCACCCGGATTCTGCATTGGCTGCCCGGAACGTCCAATCTTTAGCGCTCTGAAGCTCGCCGAGCGTGAGACAGGAGAACACCATGTCAGTGCGGATATTGGCTGCCATCTCTTCTCTATTAATGCACCATTTGACATTGGTGCGACCACCATGGGTTATGGGCTCGGCTCAGCCGGCGCAGCGGCACTGAACTCCAGGAATGCTGATCGGCGCACCATCGCGATCATGGGTGATGGCGGGTTCTGGCACAACGGCTTGACCAGCGGGGTTGGCAACGCTGTCTTTAACGACACGGACCAGTTACTCGTGGTAGTTGACAACGACTACAGCGCCGCCACCGGAGGCCAGGATTTGCTTTCATCAGGAAACAACAATCCTATCCGGTCAACGAAACATTCAATTGAGAAGGCAGTCCGAGGTGTCGGAGTAAAGTGGGCTAAAACCGTTCCCAATACCTACAAAGTGGCTGAACTCCGGGACACCTTCATCGAGGCCCTAACGACGAAAGAGGTTGGCCCTAAGGTTGTCATTGCTCAGAGCGAGTGTCAGCTTAACCGTCAGCGTCGGGTCAAACCCGAGTTTCAGCAGGCTCTCAAGGCAGGCGACCGAGTTGTACGAGAGCGTTTCGGCGTTGATGCCGACACCTGTACTGGTGATCACGCCTGTGTGCGGATTTCGGGCTGTCCGTCCTTAACGATAAAGCCAAATCCGGACCCAATGCGAACGGACCCCGTTGCTACGGTGACCGATAGTTGTGTGGGATGTGGAGTGTGCGGGGCTAATGCCCACGCAGCTGCTTTGTGCCCTTCCTTCTATCGGACAGATGTGGTTTACAACCCGGGGTTTACCGATCGGGTCAGAACTCGTGCTCGGTCTTGGTTGATCTCTCGCCTTTCGAAGCGGATTGAGAACCGAGCGGCCGCTTTCGAAAGGCAGATCTGATGGCAGGTTGGTATGACGGACAAAGGCCTATCACCATCGCCATTCTGGCAATGGGTGGCGAAGGTGGCGGCGTTCTCGCCGACTGGATCGTCTCTCTGGGTGAGGCCAACGGGTACATAGCCCAGAGCACATCGGTAGCCGGTGTAGCCCAAAGAACCGGAACAACGGTGTACTACGTTGAACTCTATCCGATGGATAAACACCGGTCGGAGAGTGGCGCCGAGCCCGTGCTGAGTGTATTCCCGGCTCCCGGCGAGGTCGATATTGTCATCGCATCGGAGCTGATGGAGGCTGGTAGAGCGGTACAACGCGGTTTTTGCACGCCCGATCGCACCGTGCTCATTACTTCAACAAGCCGGGTCTACACGATGACCGAAAAGATGTCGCCAGGAGATGGCCGAGTGGACTCGGCTCTACTATTGGCCGCGGCCCAGCTTGGTTCAAAGCGCTTTATTGGAGCTGATTTCGAAGAGCTTTCGCGAGGCACCAACAGTGTGATCAGCGCAGCTCTATTCGGTGGTCTTGCTGGCGCTGACGCTCTGCCCTTCGAGCGGGTCCAGTTCGAGAATGCGGTTCGTGAGTCAAGCAAGGGGGTAGAGGCCTCGCTTGCGGCGTTCGCCCTGGGGTTTGACGCCGCCAAAGCCCCTCCACAGTTGCCAACAGTCGATAAGCAAGCCAAACAAACGAGAGTCGATTCGGTCAGCGTCGAAATTGGCCCGCGACCGACCAAGACGCGTGCTGAGAAGGCTAGCGAAGCGGCAGAGAAGGAACGTTACGCCTTGGCCCTAAGCGATCCTGCTCGATTGGTAGGCCCGAGCCTTGGCGCCCAAGCTGAACGAGTTGCTTCGGAGTTTCCTGCGGCTGCTCGCTCGATGTTGTTACATGGAGTAGAGAGAACAGCCGTATACCAAGATGCAGACTACGCCAATCGCTATCTAGATCGGGTCGCCCGTATCGCTGCTGTGGATCCTGCCCGCTCCGACGGGGCAACGCTCACAATCGAATCTGCCCGCAATGTCGCACTATGGATGTGTTACCAGGATACGAGTCATGTTGCACTTCAGAAAATCCGAACCAAACGGATCGAAGGGATTCGAGAAGAGGCAAAAGCTGGGCCGAAACAGCTCATTCAAGTCCGGGAGTTTCTACATCCTCAAGCCGAAGAGATCTGCGACTCCCTTCCTGTTGGGATTGGTGGTCGATTGGCGAAGTCGAAGTCGTTCGAGCGAGTAGTAGGAAGGTTAACCGCAAAAGGAATTGTGCTGAACACTACCTCAGTAGTTGGCTATACTTTGCTTTGGTCTATGGCCCGACTGCGACCCATGCGGCCGCGTTCGTTGCGTTGGCATCGCGAGCAGGGCGAGATCGATTCATGGCTGGACCTCGTGATTGAAGCTGTTGACAACGGCAACCCTGCCCTCGCTGTAGAGATCATCGAATGTCAGAGGGTACGAAAAGGATACGGCGAGACTTACGCGCGTGGCAGGAAGAACTTCGATTTGCTTATCGATATCGCCCGCGAAATTCAGGGTAGAGATGACGCAAAGGCCACCCTCTCCCGGTTGATATCTGCCGCCCTCGCTGATGAGGACGGAACCGCGTTACAGGCAGCCACTGCGACAGTCTACGCGCAAGGCTAAGACCCGGCTAAGGGACAAAATACCATGAGCAATTTTGATGTAATCATCGTAGGAAGTGGAATCAACTCACTGGTCTGTGCGGCCATGCTGGCCAAGTCCGATGCCAAGGTGGCGTTGATTGAGGGCAATGATCAGTTGGGCGGCTGCATTCGCACTGAGGAACTATTTCCCGGGTATCACCATGATGTGCTGTCCAGCTGGTATCCGCTGTTCGTCGGCGGACCTGCTTACGCAGAACTTGCTGATGATCTGCATCGCGAAGGTCTTGAGTTCGCTAACACCGAAACACCCACTGGGGTCATCTTGCCGGGCGGTGAGTCGCTGGTGCTTTCAACAGATTCCTCCACAAATCACAAACGTATGGAAGCGCTGGCCAAGGGCGATGGCTTTGCGTTTACCCAGGCTCTCGATAGCTTCTTCAGCAACGACGCAAATTTGACCTTCGGACTAATCGGGGGTGATCTCCGTCATCGCTCGACAATTGGTTTGTTGGCCAAAGAACTCCGTGCCCGACGGCTTGGAGGCACAATCGAATTCGCAGGGTCGGCACTTGAAAGCTGCCGTAGCTGGCTCGAAAGAGCGTTTGACTCAGAAGTCCTTCGAGCCCTCATCGCCCCATGGGTGCTACACGCTGGTCTCGGCCCTGATGATGCGAATTCAGGACTGATGGGCAAGGTCATTATTGGATCGGTCGCGACTGGAGGCCTCCCGGTTGTCGTTGGAGGTTCTCACAAGATTGTTGAGGCCTTCTCTAGAGTCATATCGGCCAATGAGGGTACCACCATGACGGGCACGCGTGTCGTCAAAGTCCTCACCGGTCGAGGTCGCGCCCAGGGTGTGGTTACCGCTGACGGACGTCGATTCGACGCTAAGCGAGCCGTGGTATGTAACGTGACGCCACAGCAACTCTATGGCAACCTCCTCTCGGCGGACGATTCCCCTCCAGCACTCGTCCAGAATGCCAAACAATTTCGCTACGGGCGCGCAGCAATGCAGATTCACTACGCTCTCGAGCGACCACCCACTTGGGCCAACAACGACCTTGCACAAACCGCAATGATCCATCTCACGCCTGGTTTGAACGGCGTCTCGCGGGCAGTCAATGAGGCAATCCGCGGCCTCCTTCCAGCCGAGGCCACGATCGTCGTTGGTCAACCGACCGTACTGGACCCGACCCGTGCGCCTATGGGGGGTGCCATCTTGTGGATTCAGCTGCAAGAGTTGCCTCGAACAATTCTGGGGGATGCAGCCGGCGAAATCGATGTGGGCGACGGCTCGTGGACGAGTGAAATTGCCGAACGATACGCCGACCGGATCGAAGATCGCCTTGTTCTCCACCTGCCTGATCTACGGTCCATCATCGTCGGTCGGAAGGTTCTTTCTCCACAGCAATTGGAGGCTCTTAATCCTAATCTTGTCGGGGGCGATCCATATTCCGGGGCGTGCACGCTTGATCAAAGCCTTTTGTGGCGACCCTCGGCCATGACGAAGAATCATTCGACGCCAGTGAAATCGCTTTACCACATTGGCGCATCAACCCATCCGGGCCCGGGGCTCGGCGGTGCTTCAGGGTACTTGGTCGCATCTGCTCTGAGGTGACGCCACCCAACCAAAAGGACTACCAGTCCATGAGACATCAAACCACTAAGGCCGCCGATCGTGAGTTGGTTGTGATCGGTGCAGGTCACAACGGGCTAGCAGCTGCGATCATCTTGGCAGATGCTGGCCAAAAGGTAACGGTATTGGAGAGCAACTCCGAGCCCGGAGGTGCCGTCAAGACCGAGGAAGTGACCCTGCCCGGATTTCGCCATGACCTTATGGCGACCAACCTGAATCTCTTCGTGGGTTCTGCCTTCTTCGCCAAATACGAAGACCGACTTAAATCTCATGGCTTTGCCGTCTCCCAGTCAACGAAACCGGTCTGTTCTCTTTTTCCAGGCGGTGGTTACATCGGTGTAAGTACCGACTTGGAGGAGACGCTTGACTCGATACGCACGTATTCAGATAGTGATGCCGATTCGTTTCGGGTGATGAGGTCAGAGTTTGACCGGGTTGCCCCACATTTGTTCCCTTTACTTGGTGTGCCCCTGCCGTCGGCCGCGGCAGCCAAGAAACTCCTGGCGGCGAGTCGAGCGCTTGGGCGGTCCTGGCCCTTTGAACTGGGAAAGCTTGTTGCTCAATCACCGCGCGAATTCGTCGGCGACAACTTCGAAAGCCCGGAGGCCCAGTCACTGGTGGCGGCCTGGGGGATGCACCTAGATTTTGCTCCGAGTGTGTCTGGAGGCGCACTTTTCCCATTCCTTGAGACAATGGCGAGCCAGGCCAACGGTCTTGTCATCGGCACAGGCGGAGCGAAGACGATGATTGATGCCATGGTCGGGCTGCTTCATGAGCTTGGTGGGCGGCTTCGGTGTAGCAGCCGGGTCGATCGGATCGTTGTTGAAGGTGGCCAAGCTACCGCAGTCATATGTGGACAGACCCGTCATGAAGCAGCGGGAGGGATCATTGCCAATCTTACCCCCACTCATCTATTTGAGGATCTGGTTGGCAAGAGTCATTTGGACAAGCGGTTCCGCACCCACGTGCAGAGATTTCGGTACGGGCCGGGAACCCTGATGATCCACCTTGCTTTGTCGGATCTCCCGCCTTGGACTCGGGCTGAGGCACAACAATATGCCTACGTCCACATCGGCCCTCATCTTGAGGACATGGACCTGGCCTACAACCAGGCAATGGCTGGTCTTATACCGCAGAGACCGATGCTCGTGGTCGGCCAACCCACTGTGATTGATCCAAGTCGAGCACCGGCGGGTAAGCATGTCCTTTGGGTTCAAGCCAGAATGTTCCCGGCAGAGATTTCCGGCGACGCGGCACAACAGATAACGGGCACTGATTGGTCGTTGATCAAGGACACAGTGGCAGACCGAGTCATGACCCAACTGGAGGAATATGCGCCTGGCCTCCGTTCGAAGATCTTAGACCGTTACGTTCTCTCGCCTCAAGATTTGGAGGCAACGAACGCGAATCTTGTCGGTGGTGACTCACTCGCCGGCAGCCACCACATCATGCAGAACTTTGTCCTTCGTCCATTTCCTGGGTGGAGCCGCTACCGGACTCCGATTAAGAACCTATACATGTGCGGTGCTTCGACATGGCCAGGTGCCGGACTGGGTGCTGGTTCTGGCCATCTTGTGGGAAACCTGCTTACCAGTCGACGCCGACGACTTCGGGATGGCCGTTGAACGTGTGGATCCGGTCGAAGCGCCTCATCAACAGCAAAGAATCACTCAGGCTTTCGATGAACTCATCGACCTCATCTGGCGTCTAGCGTCATC
>JAJRXF010000052.1 GCA_024276425.1 Actinomycetes bacterium
AGAGTGCCTCCGCGCCTGTTGCTCCATAGTTGCGAGAATCCGGCCGGTGATACAACATCGAATCAACATTGCCCTTAATCGGAAACCCAACCGGCTGCTCACGCCTATTCACCAACGGCCCATGCGAACCATCACCATAAGGACGCAACTCCGCACCCTCAGCCAAGGCTGAGTCGGCGATGACTTGGATGCCATCCCTGGGCTCGCCACCCCCGCTATCTCCCGAGGTACTACCCAGGACGTCAGTGGAACCGGTGCTTGATTCCGGATGGGTCGGGGCCAGCTTGAATCCTGCGACCTGTGCCGATGCTTCTGATTCGAAGAGTGCCTCCGCGCCTGTTGCTCCATAGTTGCGAGAATCCGGCCGGTGATACAACATCGAATCAACATTGCCCTTGATAACAAAGCTCGATGCCGCAGCCGACTCCACCGACTTCTCCGCATCAGCCACCCTGGCCTCCGCCTCACGCAAATCAATCTCCAAGGCATCAAGCCTCGACACCCGCTCATCCAACTCAGCCTGAAGCCGCTCAACCCGAGCATTCGCATCAGCCGCAGCCTTCGCCGACTCCTCAGCCGCCAACGCCTTCGACTTCGACTCATCCTCCAACTCAACCAAACGAGCCTTCACCAACTCAGCATCAACCTCACCAGACCCACCACCCGACTTACCCGCAGCCAACCCGGCAACACCAGCAAGCCCAGCAAAACCAACCAGACGACCACGATCACTTTCGCGCTCACCCTCCAACTCAGCAATCCGACCCTCAGCCGAAGCCAACTCCTCCCGAACCGCGTCCAACTCATCCTTCGAACTAACCAAAGCCGCCTTATCAGCCGCAGCCGACTCCACCGATTCGTTCGATAGCGACGTCGTCTCCGTAGAGGTGCTGGTTTCCCACTCCGAATAGGTTTCCTTCGTACGACGCCAACGCCACAGCAGCCACCCAAGGAACAAGCCGACCAGCACTGCAAGAAGCAGCGGAATGATGATCTCTAGTAATACCCAACCCATGATTTACCCCTATCCCCGTGTTACTTGGAAGACGACTCGACGGTTTTCTTGAAGGCCCTGAGGCGTACCGTTGTCGGCCGCCGGATCGCCTTCTCCCATTCCTAACGGTGTGAGCCGATCCGCGGCGACCCCGTTATCGACCAGGTACTCGACAACCGACTTCGCGCGGCGCTCACTCAATGCCTGATTCTGCGGATCGACACCGCGAGAATCGGTGTGACCAACGACCCTAACCTGCGGGTCTCCAAACTCGCTCAACACAGCTACGGCCCGATCGAGAAGAGCAACCGCATCGGCATCGAGCGCTGCTGAATCGGTGGCGAACAGAATAGGTCCCAGTTCGGCCAGGCGAGCTGCCAAAACTTCGCCTTGATCGGTGGCGGAGATGACGATCTCGCTGGAACTTTCGACGCCTCCACCTGCTGATTCAAGCGCTCCCTCAAGGTCGGCGGCCGCCTCGGCGTTTGCGGCCTCGCCAACGAAGCCCAGTGTGGTGTCAGTTAAACTCGCCACCCCAGTGGACCCTGAGCCAACCGCAGACAAGAGACCAGCCAACCCGGCAACACGGGCATCGGCCCCCGGGGTTGCTTGATCGAAGCCACTGACCGTTAGCTCATCCACCACTTCACGACCAGTGGATTCGGCCGCTTCCACCAACGTCTGACGGTGGGCCTCGCTGAGAACCTCACCTCGCAACACAATTCGGTCACCGTCGAGGATCGCTTCGACCTCGGTCGGGCCGGTCTCGATCGCCACTTCTTCTTGAGCTGGCACCGTCGTCGTCGGCTGTTCGGCCGGCTCTGGCTCGGGAGCATCCAGAACAGCTTGCAGACTCCGAACTCCATCACTGTCACCGCTCGCCACAAGTGAGGAACCATCGCTCATTCCGGCAACTGATCCGGTGATGGTTCCGTTTCGATAGCTGAAATTGACATCCAGGTTCGACGTGTCAACTCCAGCGGCCTGAAGTTCGGCAATTGTTTGACGCTCCAGCTTGTTCTCAATGCTGGGCACAGCCCACGCAGTCCCGCCAATCAACAAGGCGCCCACCATCGGCACGGCCGCGAAAGCACCGACCTTGGCTGGGGACCAGGGCATCTTCCCGCCCTTTCCCTTCTTCCAGGTGGTCACCGTTCTCTCGCGTCGACGCGCGACGGTCGTCTCCGCCTTGCGCGTCGAGGACGAAGAATCCCCCAAGCCGCGACTGCCTGCGCCACGAAGGCCTCGACCAGTCTGGTCGTCCAAAGCCATTGTCACCCTTTCTTAGCGATGGGGTGATCTCACCCCATCAGCAATAGACAACTGTAGAACTCCCGAACCGTTCCCGTCCAGGGATTCGAACGATTGTCCCGAACTTTCGATGTGGCTCACCAGTTGTGGGCTTTCAGATCTACCGAGCCACCAAGCTATCTGGTCGAGTATTCCAAAGATTTCTTCCCTTGTCATCACGCCAGATAGGTCCAAGCCGAGTCTTGGTTGGCGTATTCATCACAACGAACCCTTTGCTCTCAAGCCACCAAACCTTGTGCCGTATGCCCCTCTGTTCCTCGCCAACTTCATGACTCTCCAATCACGATTCTGCAGTCGAGCTGCTAGACGAGCCATCATTGTCGATCAGGTTGAAGCGGCCTTCAGACGAATGGCAATCCAGTACCACCCAGACTGGAACCGTTCCAGTTTGTGGCTTAACCGCGGCGACCAGGACCGTGCTATCGAACTTCTTTGCCAAGCCCGTCTGCTCCTACACGAACCGTTCCTGGTCAGCCTTGCTCAAGACCGGGTCCGGACGGCAGAGGAATTGGCCAAGCTGGTGTATTGGTGCCGACCACCGCTCGATCATGAATGCATGTTCTGCGGTGCTCAGCCGGCCCGGTCAACAACCTTGCTTCATCAGGAGTCGTTTGGGCCGTTGCACTACCAAGCTCGCCTCGACGGTTCCCTTTGCCGACTGTGTGGACTCGCTTTCAGCCGTAGAATGCAGCTACGGACCATGTGGGCAGGATGGTGGGGATTGCCTGGGGCGCTAAGGGCCCCGTTTGTTCTGGTTAAGAACGCTCGGGCGCGCCACCAGCTACGGCGGCTCAAGCCACCAGCACCTCCCGACTCCTTGGTGGTGTCCCTCCTGGCTACACCCCTTGGTCAGCCCGCGACCACCTAGTTTGGGATCCCGCCCGGTTTTATCCTGTACTTGGTACACCTAAGACAATGACCGAACCGCCAATGACAGAATCGACACAGGGGCAACGCCCCCCAACAACACAGGGGCAACGCCCCCCAACAACACAGGGGCAACGCCCCCCAACGATCAGCTTTGTTGCGCCTTCGGGAACCGGCAAGACCGCCCTGGTTGAACTTGTTATCACCTCCTTAATCGAGAGAGGACTCGACGTTGCCGCCGTGAAACACGACGCACACCGGATCGAACTTGATACCGAGGGCAAGGATTCTTGGCGTATGCGTCAGGCCGGTGCGACCGGAACGATCCTCGTCGGGAAAAACCAACTGGCATGGATGGGAACCGAAGACCGACGACCCGAACTCGGAGAACTCATCGACCTGTTCTTCTCCCAGGCGGACGTCGTCATTGTCGAAGGCTACCGCTCAGCAGGGTTACCAACTGTGCTGGTACATCGCCCGGAAGTTCATGACCCAACTTGGCATCGGCCGACCGAGGATCTGATCTTGGCCGCGGTCCACCCCAACGACGTTGACCGGACGGTCGAGATCGTACTCGACCACATCTCAACCCTTGGCTAAGGTTCGTTCCCAACAGTGGATTAGGTAAGTCCAACCAGTTGCTTAGATGGGGAGCCCTTTGATGGCACAACAAGTTCAAGGTGTGGTGGCGATGGCGAAGGGAGAACCTGTCTCGATGCAGACCATCAACATCCCCGACCCTGGACCGGGCGAAGCAGTTGTTGCCATCCAAGCCTGCGGTGTTTGTCATACCGATCTCCACTATCGGGAAGGCGGAATCAATGACGAGTTCCCATTCCTACTCGGTCATGAGGCTGCCGGTGTCGTCGAGTCCATCGGCGAAGGGGTCAACCAAGTCGTAGTTGGGGACTACGTCATCCTCAACTGGCGTGCCGTATGTGGCCAATGCCGGTCCTGTCTCAAAGGCAAACCGCAGTACTGCTTCAATACCCATAACGCCGCCCAGAAAATGACCCTTGAGGACGGTACCGAACTCTCACCAGCCTTGGGTATTGGTGCCTTCTGCGAAAAAACCCTCGTTGCTGCCGGGCAATGCACCAAAGTTGATCGTGACGCCAAGCCCGAGGTTGCTGGACTTCTCGGCTGTGGAGTCATGGCAGGTATTGGCGCAGCAATCAATACCGGAGAGGTGAGCCGAGGAGACACCGTTGCGGTATTTGGCTGCGGTGGGGTTGGCAACGCCGCCATTGAGGGGTCTCGAATTGCTGGGGCGAGCAAGATCATTGCAGTGGATATCGACGACGCAAAGCTGGAACTGGCGAAATCGTTTGGGGCAACCCATACCGTAAACTCCTTAGAGACCGACCCAGTTGAGTCGATTCGCGGCTTCACCGACGGCAACGGCGTGGATGTGGCCATCGAAGCCATTGGTCTGCCCCAAACCTATGAGCAGGCCTTCTACTCTCGTGATCTCGCCGGGACCGTCGTCCTGGTCGGAGTGCCCCATCCCGAGATGAAGATCGAGCTTCCCTATATCGAACTGTTCGGCCGTGGTGGGGCGCTGAAATCAAGTTGGTACGGCGACTGTTTACCGAGCCGCGACTTTCCTATGCTGATCGACCTTTACCTTCAGGGCCGCCTCAACCTGGAAGGATTTGTCAGCGAGACCATCGAACTCGATGCGGTCGAGGAAGCATTTCGAAAAATGGAAGGCGGCGGCGTACTACGTTCCGTCGTCGTTCTTTAGGGAGCGAGAGACCATGGCTCGCCTCGATCACATCACCACCTCCGGGATCTTCAGCCTTGATGGCGGAGACTTCGAAGTAGAGAACAACGTTTGGATCATTGGGGATGACAGCGAGGCGGTTGTCATCGACGCGGCCCACGATTATCGACCCATCCTGGAAGGGCTGGGTGGTCGCAAGCTGTCGGCCATAATCTGCACCCACGGGCACAACGACCATATCAATGCCGCCGCCGACCTAGCCGACGAAACGGGCGCACCAATCCTGCTGCATCCGGACGACACCATGCTTTGGGAGACGATCTACCCGGACCGTCGCGTCGACGACGCCCTGGCCGACGGCGGGACCATCCAGGTCGGAAACACCCAACTCACCGTTCTTCACACGCCTGGTCATTCCCCCGGCGGGTGTTGCCTTTATCTGCCTGAAGACGGCATGGTTTTCTCCGGCGACACCCTCTTCAATGGAGGTCCTGGAGCGACCGGCAGGAGCTTTTCCAGTTACAACCTCATCCTCGAGTCGATCGAGGAGCGGCTGTTCTCACTGCCACCTCAAACCGTCGTCCACACCGGTCACGGAGATTCGACGGTCATCGGGGCCGAGGCCGAGAACCTGCAGGAGTGGAAGAACGAGAGGGAATAGCCCTTCTTGAACAGCGGTCTGTGCTGGCCATGAATATCGGGACAATAGTCTTGGTTCTCGATGAGCACTCCACCACCTACTAAGCTCAGCGGGTCATTTCTGACAGACCCACGGAGGAAGCAATGACTGCACCAGGACGACCCTTCACTTGGCTGCGCAGCCGCACCAGATCGATAATCTCCGCTTTCCTACTCGGCCTGCTGGCCATCGCTCTAGCATCACCGGTTGCCGTTGATGCATCGGAGGATGCCGAGGCGCCAACAGCCTTCGCCAACTTCGACCTCACCTCGATCAGTGCTGGCGAAACCCACACATGCGCCAACCTGGCCGATGGCACAATCCGCTGCTGGGGCGAGAATACCGATGGTCAACTCGGCGATGGAACCAACACCGACTCGACCATCCCGGTTGCCGTGGCCGGGATATCTACCGCTACCGCAATCGGAACGAGCAGAGCGTCAACCTGTGCGTTGTTGGCCAACCAGACCATTGCCTGTTGGGGGAACAACGACTTCGGGCAACTTGGCGACGGAACAACAACTCCCTCCCTCACTCCTGTTGCCGTGGCTGGGATCTCCAACGCGGTCGAATTGGCAGTCGGGCAAGATCATGCCTGCGCTCGTCTGAGCGACGGGACCGTGAAATGTTGGGGAAACAACGGAAATGGCCGACTAGGTGACGGAACCGTTGAAGCTTCGTCGACTCCGGTCGTGGCCACCGGGATCAGCACCGCAGTCCAACTAGACCTCGGATTTTCGCATTCCTGCGCCCGACTCGCTGACGGAACCGTCATGTGTTGGGGGAACAACCACGCCGGACAGGTTGGAATCGGTGAGGGCATTATCGGCGTCTCCCTGGTACCGATCTCCGTTTTCGGGTTGACCGGGGCTACCGATATCACCACTGGCGGTTTCCACTCCTGTGCCGTGGTCGCCGGAGGGGTGAAGTGCTGGGGCCTCAACACTGAAAGTCAGCTTGGAGTTCAGGGGCAGTCCGACTCCCAAGTTCCGATCGATGTGCCCGCAATCTCTGGTGTAGTAGATATGAGTGCTGGCGGCCACCACACTTGTGCGCGCCTAGACACCGGTGAGGTGAAGTGCTGGGGATTGAACTTTGATGGTCGTCTCGGCGATGGAGCCAACAACGAATCAGCCATCCCAGTTTCTGTTGTCGGACTGAGTACGGCCGCGTCCATCAGTTCTGGCTTCAAGCACTCCTGCGCCCTCCTTAGTGACGACACACTCAAGTGCTGGGGCAGCAATGTGCTGGGACAACTCGGTAACGGAACCCTCGACAACTCCAATCGCCCGGCGCGGGTAATTGGCCTGAGCGACATACCACCGGTCGGGCCAACGACCTTCGTCACCCGCGGTCCAGGCGAGGACCAGATTCTTCGAATCTACCGGGCGGTTTTCGGGCGAGAACCCGATCGCGGTGGATTCGAATTCTGGGCGGAAGAGTTTCGGTCAGGACGTTCCCTCAACAGCATCGCCACCGCCTTTAGCGCAGGGCCAGAGTTCTCCTCTATCTACGGTCAGGACCCCACAACAGAAGACCTTGTCAACCTTCTGTACGAGAACGTGCTGGGGCGACCAGGTGATTCTGGTGGGATCACATTTTGGGTTTCTGAAGTCCGCAAAGGAACGAGCGTTCCCGATCTCATCATCGCCTTCGCCGACTCTCCCGAAAACATCACGATCACCCAAACTAGTGAGCCGCTGGACTCCGGTCAGTCTCAGGTTCTACGCCTCTACCGGGCTGTTCTGGGCCGAGACCCCGAGCCCGCCGGTTTCGACTTCTGGGTTGACCAGAATCGTGGCGGAACATCCTTCTTCGAACTGACCTTGACTTGGATGGAACTACCGGAGTACGCGGCAAAATACGGTGAAGACCCAACCGATACCGAACTCATCGAAGCCCTGTACCAGAACGTGCTGGGGCGTCCCGGAGATGAGGGTGGGGTGGCCTTCTGGCTTGGTCAACGCCAGTCTGGCCTCAGCGTTCCTGGTTTGCTCTTGGCCTTTGCAAACTCGGATGAGAACATTAAGAACACCGGAACGGCTCCCTAAAGAGGCCACCCCGATAGTCCTGCTTCTCACCCCTTAGGCCACTGCTGCCTCGATTCGTTCGAGCACCTCGGGGGTGAGGGCCTCGACAACTTCGATAGCCGCCATGTTCTCGGTGACTTGGCTGGCCCGACTTGCTCCAGTGATGACACTGGAGACGTTCGGGTTGCTGGCACACCAGGCCAGGGCCAGTTGGGCCATTGAACAATCAAGGTCCTTGGCGATGGGCACAAGTGCCCTCGTCTTGGCCGTCTTGGCCTCATCGGCGATGGCCTCATTGACGAAGGGGAGATTGGCCGACGCAGCCCGGCTCCCCTCAGGAATCCCCTCGAGGTACTTGCCGGTGAGCAGACCCGACGCAAGTGGGCTCCAGGTGGTGGTTCCAAGGCCAATGTCGGTGTACAGCCGCAGGTACTCTTTTTCCACCTTGTCACGGTTGAACAGGTTGTATTCGGGCTGTTCCATCACTGGCTTATGAAGATGATTAGCCTCCGCTATGGCATAGGCGCCACGGATCTCATCCGCTGACCATTCCGAGGTTCCCCAGTACAACGCCTTACCCGATGCGATCATGTCATGCATGGCCCACACCGTCTCTTCTAGCGGCGTGTTGACATCAGGACGGTGGCAATACACCAAGTCGACAAAGTCGAGACCGAACCGCTCAAGAGACCGGTCGATGGCTTGGCTGAGATATTTCCGATTTAGGGTGTAGTGCATGTTGGGGATATCACTCAGCCCCCAATAAAACTTGGTTGAGACCACATAGGTCTCGCGTCCCCATCCCAACTCCTTGAAAGCCTTGCCCATGAGCTTCTCGGCCTCGCCGCCCGCGTAGGCCTCTGCGTTGTCGAAAAAATTGCAGCCTGCTTCACGGGCAGCCTGGAGCGATTGCAGTACCGAGTCAAAGCCGTTCCTTTCATTGAAGGTGACCCACGATCCATAGGACAGAGTGCTCAGTTGTAAACCAGACCGACCAAGGCGTCGATAGGTCATCGAGGACGATTCTTCAGTCATGAGTGCATCATGGCAGGAGTTCCCGGCTATCCCGCATTCGAACTCGTTAGCTTTCCTAGAAGAGGTTACGGTTCGGAGTCATGGTGGAACCTGATTTTCTACGATTCGACACGCTGAGCCTGCACGCAGGGCAGCGCCCAGACCCGCTGACGGGAGCCCGGGCAGTACCTATCTACTTCACGACCTCCTACTCGTTTCCCGACACTGACGAGGCGGCCGCCCTCTTCAATCTGGAGTCGCCGGGTCACCTCTATAGCCGTCTGTCTAACCCAACAGTTTCGGTTCTTGAGGAGCGATTAGCCGCGCTCGACGGAGGTGTCGGTGCGGTGTGTACCGCCAGTGGAACGGCTGCCCTCCACCTGGCGGTGGTCAGCCTGCTGAGCGCTGGTGATCACATCGTTTCCTCAAAGAACCTCTACGGCGGCTCCTACAACATGATGAGTCTCACCCTTCCTCGCTTTGGGATCACCACCACCTTTGTCAATCCCCGAGATTCGCAGGCCTTCGCCGATGCCATCCAGCCAAACACCAAACTGGTGTTTGCCGAGACGCTCGGTAACCCCGGCATCGAGGTTCTGGATATTGCGGCGGTGGCCGACGTCGCTCACCGTGCTGGTCTGCCACTGATGGTTGACTCCACCTTCTCCACTCCCTATCTGATCAAACCCATCGAATACGGCGCCGACATTGTCATGCATTCGGTGACCAAGTTCCTTGGTGGTCATGGCGTTGCGCTCGGCGGTGTGTTGGTCGATGGCGGTCGATTTGACTGGCTGGCATCGGACAAGTTCCCAACCATGACCGAACCCTACGATGGCTATCACGGCATCGTGTTTGCCGAGGAGTACGGGCCGAACGCGCTGGGTACGAGAGCCAGAGCCGAGGGATTGCGAGACTTCGGTGCTTGCATGAGTCCGGCCAACGCGTTCCAACTACTCCAGGGGGTTGAGACACTCTCGCTTCGGATGGACCGTCACGTTTCCAATACTGGAGCCGTCCTGGAGATGTTGCAGACCAACGATGCCGTCTCCTGGATCAAGCACCCCCGGGTTCGGAGTCATCCCGACTACGACCTGGCCAAGCGCCTGTACCCGAGGGGAGCCGGAGCAATTCTGAGCTTCGGGGTGAAGGGTGGACGCGCTGCGGGACGCAAGTTTATCGAGGCAGTCCGCCTAGCTTCTCATCTGGCCAATGTTGGGGACGCTAAGACTCTTGTTATCCACCCCGGGTCGACAACCCATGGGCAGATGACGAACGAGGAGTTGGAGACCTCTGGTATCAGCGATGACCTGATCCGGGTCTCAGTGGGTTTGGAGGATCCGATGGACATTGTCGACGATCTCTCCCAGGCGCTGAAGGTGAGCCAGCGATGATCACCGAGGTCGACGGTCTCCAGGCCCACGCCACCACCGGTGGCATTTCCGAACAAGATCCCAACCAGGAAGCCGTCGTTCTCATTCATGGGGCGGGCATGGATAGCTCGGTCTGGTTCTTGCAGACCCGTTATCTGGCCTATCGGGGTTTTCGGGTGTTCGCTGTTGACCTTCCCGGTCACGGCCAATCCAATGGGGAGGCCTTGACCACGATCACCGAAATGGCCAACTGGCTGAGCCGGTTCCTCCAAACGGCTGGTATCGAGCGAGCCCATCTGGCTGGTCACTCCATGGGCACCTATGTCGCCTTAGAGTTGGCGGCCACGACCCCTAGACAAGTGCGCTCGCTTGCATTGTTGGGGACGGCCCCAAACATGCCGGTGCATCCCCAACTGTTGGCTGATGCACGGGACAACCTTCCAGCGGCGGCTGCGCTGATGACGGCCTGGAGCCATGGCAATCCGGCTCATGTTGGGCTCCACCCGACTCCCGGTCTCTGGATGCTCGGTGGTGCTCGGGCCTTGGTGGAGCGCTCCCGTCCTGGCGTCCTCGAGACCGACTTTTTCGCTTGTGCCAACTACGAGGGAGCAATGGCTGCGGCCGGAGAGGTCACATGCCCTAGCACCGTCATTATCGGGGCAAGCGACAAGATGACGCCACCAAGGGCCGGACTCGAGTTGGCCGAAAGGCTCCAGGAATCAACCGTCATTTCATTGGCCAATGTTGGCCATATGATGATGGTCGAGAACCCGACCGAGGTGAAGCGGATTCTACTCAAGGCGTTCCGCTCTACCTAGCCTTTTGCTTCAAGTCTCAGTGTGACCGATCATCGTCTTCCTAGGCAATGCTCGGTAGAGGGGCTGGTCAGATATCAGCCCACTCAAGCAAAAATGGGATGCTGCCGATGCACCACCCATGATGCAAGACTTGGGCGCGCTCATACCGGAAGAGAACTCCTGGCCAGCCAAAAGAAGCCTCGCTACTGCTATTCGAACCCTCATATTTGTCGTTCCAGTTGGTCTCTCTGCCGTCATCTTGATCCTCGTCGGCGACATGCTCTACCAACCGAGCGGAACCATTGGCTTTGGTGTCTGGGCTGTTCAAGCAGCTCCGATTGGCGCAACAATTGCGGTGGTAGCCAGCAGGTACACACGACAAGCTCTTCCCCTAGCCGCCCTGCTCGAACTGGCCCTGACCTTTCCCGAGGAGGCACCCTCACGGGTGTCCATGGGCCTACGTGCTCGCACCGCAGGAGGGCTTCGTGAGATCCTGAGCGACGTCCGGACAAATGGACTAGGTGAGTCCGAGATCGAGGCTACAACCCGAGCAGTCGAACTCATTCTGCTCCTCGATGTCCACTACCGGAGTACCCGAGGTCGCTCGGCTCGAGTGATGACATGCGCTGACCTCGTTGCCCGAGAAATCGGCATGCCAGAGTCGGACCGAGTACGACTTTCATGGGGGGTACTCCTTCACGACATCGGGATGTTGGCGATCCCCTCAGATATTCTGGTCAAGAAGGGAAAATTGACCGAGTCCGAGCGAGAGGTTCTCAAGAATCACCCCTTGGCTGGCAACAAGATGCTCACCCCGCTCACAGCCTGGCTCGGAGACTGGATGAGTGCCGTGGGCCAGCATCACGAACGGTGGGATGGAGGGGGCTATCCGCTAGGTCTGGCTGGGGCCAGCATCTCGGTTCCCGGCCGGATCACCGCGATCGCCGACACTTACGAGGCCATCACCGCCAAACGGTCCTATCGGAAGTCAATGAGCATTGCCGAGGCCCGGAACGAACTCAAGGCCTGCGCCGGAACCCAGTTCGACCCGGAAATCGTGCACGCATTCTTGAGTTCAACCGACAAGAAGAAGATTGCCTTCGGTCAGATCGGTCGTGCGGGGGCGTCAGCCCTTCAGACGTCAAAGATTGCGCTCGTTGGGGCAGCGGTCGCAGTGGCTGGAATTGCGACACTGAGCCCTCTGGAGCCAACCGAGCCCCTCCCATTTATCGCCTCCACAACCACGACAGCGGCAGCACAGACAACAAGCCCACCGGTCCCCGAACCAACCATGCTTGCGACCACAGCTACTGACGCAACGGCATCTGTTAGTGCGAGCAGCACTACTCGATCAACCCGTCCTCAGCCCACCACATCCACAACGGCGGCCACAACCTCAACAACGCGAGCCCCGGCGACCAATCCCCCCGCGACAAACCCACCGACCACGACCCCACCTGCGACCCAGGGCACAACAACTGTCGCCCCGACGACCACAACCGAACCGCCTCCTCCCACCATCGTTTCTAGCTAGTCACGCGCTGCGTTCTGGTCGGGAACCGATGACTTGTTTATCTCTCCTGCCCGGACATCAGACCCGGCAGTGTTCTTCTTCGAGACCCTAAGGAGCGGAACAACCGAGCTCTCTATCAGGTAGCAACCCTGCAGCCCATCGCAATCGGTTTACCGAACAATCCTTGATTTTGCTTCTTATATTCCTCCGCTTACTATTGAATGTCACACCCCCTCTTTACAATGGCACATATGTTCGACTACAAGACGAAAGTTCACGAACAACTCCAGCACCTTCCCACCGATCTCGCCACCCTCTCCAGTACCGAGATCGCCCCCACCATGGCCCTATTGCGAGCGATCGAAGGCCTGCTTGTCGGCGCCATCACAACCGTCACCAACCGAGCAAGCGAACTCGAAAAGCAAGGCCGGGGCGACCCAGTGCACGATGTTCTCCAAGCCGGAGGCAAAATCTCATCCAAGCAGGCCCGCATCCAGGCTGCCCGCGCCTCCGTGACAGAGTCCTTTCCTGTCGTCGGTCATGCCCTCACCACCGGGAGCGCAACACCGGAGAACATCGACATCTTGACCAACACCACCCGCAACCTCACCGACCACGAAAAGCAAGCCCTGGCCCAGGCAGACACGGAGATCGCCCAAGAGGCAACCACGATGTCCCCCGACCTTTTTGCCAAGGCCACGAGGCGACGGATCCGACAAATCCGTTCTGAAGCCGGGATGAATACAGCCACCCAGGCCAAGGTCAACAGCTATGCCCGTACCGGACTGAACACCGGCGAAGGCATGCAGTACCTCAACGCCTCCTTCGATCCATCCCGAGGAGCCGAGATCACCAAAGCCCTCGACTGGAAAACTCGCTCCATCGCCAAACGAGACGGCACCAGATCCGAATCTCTTGAAATCAACGACAACCTTCGAGCCCAGGCCCTCTATGAACTCATCACCGACGGCGTCTCCTACCACGATTCAGAAAAGAGCACATGCAGCGGTGGGCGTGCCGGCGGAGTCCACCGAATCCCCTCGGTTTCGGTCATTACTGACCTACGCACACTGACCCTCGGTCCCCATCCTGGAACAATCAGTGAAACCTGGGCCGGGACACCACTGCCACCCCAAACGCTGGCCCGCCTCTGTTGCGATGCCCGTATCACCGAAATCGTGATCGGACCCAAGGGTGAGCCGCTCGATGTAGGGCGCGAGTTCCGCTCCGCCACTGACGCCCAGCGTAAGATGCTGCGGGCAATGTATGGCGGATGTGCCATCACTGGCGACTCGTTTGACCGCTGCCACATGCATCATGTCCAGTTCTGGGCAGACGAGGGACCAACCGACCTGAACAACCTTGTTCCAATCAATCAGTACTGGCACCATCTGGTCCATGAGGGCAGCTGGACGCTCACCATGGGATCCGATCGCACGCTCACCCTTCGAAGACCCAACGACACCCTCTACAAGATCATCCGGCCCCCAGGTCCACTGCCGCCGAGCGAAGCCGCGGCCTTACTCCTGCAACCGGGTGTCGTCCCCGACCCGGCAAACAGCGAACCAGCAAGCAGCGAACCATTAAACAGCGAACCAGTGTCACCAAGAACCAGGTCAAACCAATCGAACTAGACCTTTTCGGTCAGGTGCCACTGTCCATCGAGACCAAGAAACTCCGTGCCGTCGATGCGGTAGAAGCTGGCAGCACCAGCATCCCTCAGGACACGAAGCATGGCGGGCACCTCGCCCCCCTCCGCCTCGATTTTGTTGATGATCCGGAGCGGGCCGACCGCGTCCATCAACTCGAACGGCCCTTTGATCCAGGCGAATCCCCAACGAATAGCCCGGTCAATGTTGACGACATCGTCGCTGATCTCGGGAATCAGATCGGCGGCGTAGCGCAGAGTCCCCCCGATAATCTGCCAGGCCAGCTCTCCCTCAAGCCCATCGGCGAACAGGATTTCGCCCACATGATCGGGGATCGGTCCAAGCGCTGGCACCAACGCATTCCGCCACTCCTCCTCCAGCAGATCGAAGGTCTCTTTCTTCTTCGATCCGTTCTCGAGTTTCTGAACCCGTCCAAACCCACCGGCGGCTCGGGACTTGCGCCCAAGCTGTCCCCGCTCAAGCATGCGCTGCTCGACCTCAGGAAAAGACGTGTACGCCCGTCCAATATCACCCTCAGGCAGATTGGCGTCCAGGTTCTTTCCCACCAAGTCCATGATGTCGAGACCAATCAGGTCAATGAGCCCGTACAGACCGGTCGGGGGCAACCCAACCGGCTTACCCAACACGGCATCGATGCTTTCCTGCGTCATTCCCTCCAAGAGGAAAGGCTTGGCCAGGTGCAAGCCACTCAACATGAGGAAACAGCCAATTCGATTGCCGATGAAGTTGACGGTGTCCTTGGCCTTGACCACCCCCTTACCCAGTTCCTTGGCCCCAAAGGATGTGAAGGCTCCCAAGACATCAGCCGTAGTTTCCTCACCAGGGACGAGTTCGAACAGCTTCATGACCTGGACGGGGTTGAAGAAATGTGTAATGGCAACGTCTTGGCGTAAGCGGTCTGGCATTCCCTGGGAAAGATCCCGCAATGGAATGCCAGAGGTGTTGGAACTAACGACGGAACCCTCCCGGCGCAAGGGTTCAACCTTGGCAAACAGTTCCCTCTTGGTCTCCAGATCCTCGATGATGGCCTCACAGATCCAGTCATACCCGGCGATCTGTTCAAGGTCTGCATCAAAGGTCCCGACCTTCACCAAGTGCCGATCTTCCTCCCTGACTGCCTGCAAGGCTCGTTCGGCCTCCTCTGTGGTGAGATCGAGCGCAAGCACGCGACAACCGGCCGCTGCACTCACAGCAGCAATACCTGAACCCATGGTTCCGCAACCCAATACGGCCACTGACCTGATCTGACGTTGTGAGGTCTCCATGGCGTCTGTCTCGGTCCTGGTGGTTCTGCTAGAAGGCAAACTCATAGTCAACAGTGTGCCGAACCCAGTCGAACAGGCCACCATCATGAATCTGGAATCACGATCACCCAGAGTTTTCCAATCGTTCACAGGTCTGAAGATGAGCTGAACCTCCTGCGGTTTTTGACATGTTCGGAGGCTTTCGCCGATTTCATCTGGACCACACCTACGAGAACGACGAGGTATCTCGATGAATGAGACAAGTTCGAACCTAAGCAGCGCAGACCCCACCGACCACACAAGTGGTTCAGGCCCGATCGAAGCGAAGCTGGCCAACGTGGGGTTCAGTCGTATGAAGTCCGGCGGCCCACGGGCGCGGATGGTGAAGTCACTTGCTCTGATCGCTGGGCTCGCACTGGCGGCCGCTGCCTGCGGCGCAGACGATGCAGCGGACTCGGCTGCGGCAACGCCAACGACTGAAGCAGCCATGGCAGACGAAGACGCAATGACAGAAGACGCAATGACAGACGAAGACGCAATGACAGAAGACGCAATGGCCATGGATGAAGGCGTGTCTGTGCTTAGTCTCGAGTTGGATGGGCTCAACCCGGCTAGCGCCGGAAAGGACTACCAAGTTTGGTCCGTAGTCGACGGCAGCCCGGTGGCCGGTGGAGCCTTCGATATTGAAAGCGGCGAGATCGTCGTCACAAGCGACCAGGCGCACCTCTACACCTTCGACGGCGCCGAGTCGGTCTTCATTACCATCGAAGACGAGGACCGATCCGATGCGGCGGCACCCTCCGACACCCAAGTACTCGCGGGTGACATCGTCGGGACCGACGTTGCCTTGGCTGGTGTCGACGGTTCTACGGCATCAGGTACCGGCGAGATTCGCTAGCGGTCAGTCACCGCCTCCACGGCCCGACCTCTCCCTGGGTCGTGGAGGTTTCGTGGCCCTGATCCAACGATCCCGTGGCCCTGCAGCACCGACTCAGCCACCGGCCAGCGGTCCATCGGATCGAGGGTCCGCCGGATTACTGGATCTGGGAGATGTCGCGGACTGCACCTCGGTCGGCACTCGTGGTCATGGCGGCATAAGCCTGCAGCGCCTTGGAGACCAGCCGATCCCGACCCGTCGGCTTCCAGGCATCCGCCCCCCTCGCCTCTTCTGCGGCCCGACGAGAAGCCAACTCTTCCTCGCTAACCGCCAAGTTGATAGAGCGTTGGGGAATATCAATCTCGATAATGTCGCCTTCCCGAACCAGACCGATCGCTCCTCCGGCCGCGGCCTCCGGTGAGGCATGCCCAATCGAAAGGCCAGCGGTACCGCCGGAGAAACGACCATCTGTGAACAAGGCGCACTCTTTGCCAAGGCCACGGCTTTTGATGTAGGTGGTTGGATAGAGCATTTCCTGCATCCCCGGCCCACCCTTTGGCCCCTCATAGCGAACAACCACCACGTCACCGGCGTTGACTCGAGACTCATCCAGCACTCCGGCCATAGCCGCCTCCTGACTCTCAAACACGCGAGCGGGGCCAGCAAAGGTGTAGATGGACTCATCCACACCTGCCGTCTTGACAATGCAACCATCGATGGCCAGGTTCCCATAGAGGATGGCCAGGCCACCTTCCGCTGAGTAGGCGTGATCAACCGAACGGATGCAACCGCCGACCCGGTCATCATCGAGGGATTCCCAGCGGGTGCTCTGGCTGAACGCGGTTTGGGTCGGGATTCCAGCGGGGCCAGCCCGGAAGAACTCCTTAGCCTCTGCCGTGCACGTCTCGGTCACAATGTCCCATTGGGCTATTGCTACGGCCAGCGACTCCGAATGTACGGTTGGCATGGAGGTGTCGATCAAGCCCGCCCGATCAAGCTCACCCATGATGGCAATAATGCCGCCCGCTCGGTGTACATCTTCCACATGGTATTGCTCCACCGATGGCGCCACTTTGCAAATGTTGGGCAATCGCCGAGAAAGTGCGTCAATGTCGGCCATGGAGAAGTCCAGTTCGGCCTCTTGAGCCGCAGCCAGCAGGTGAAGCACCGTGTTGGTGCTTCCTCCCATGGCAATGTCTAACGACATGGCATTCTCAAAGGCTTGCTTGGAACCAATGTTGCGAGGCAGGACCGAGTCGTCATCCTTGTCGTAGTAGCGCTGGCACAGATCGACAATCGTTCTGCCCGCTTGTAGGAACAACTGCTCTCGATCGGAATGGGTCGCTACCAGTGTTCCATTGCCAGGCAACGAGAGCCCAAGTGCTTCGGTCAAACAGTTCATGGAGTTGGCGGTGAACATGCCAGAACATGACCCACAGGTCGGGCAAGCAGATCGCTCGATTGACGCGACGTCATCGTCGCTGACCTCGCGGTCACCGGCCGACATCATGGCCGAGATCAGATCGACCTTGACGTCCTTGCCAGCCAAGCGAGTCTTGCCCGCCTCCATTGGGCCGCCGCTGACGAAAACCACGGGGATGTTGAGCCGGAATGCGGCCATAAGCATGCCGGGAGTGATCTTGTCACAGTTGGATATGCACACCAGGGCATCGGCGCAGTGGGCATTGACCATGTACTCTACTGAATCGGCAATGAGGTCACGGCTGGGCAAGCTGTACAGCATGCCTCCGTGACCCATGGCGATGCCGTCGTCGATTGCAATGGTGTTGAACTCCTTGGCTACCCCCCCGGCGGCCTCGATCTCTCGAGCCACCAACTGACCCATGTCTTTGAGGTGTACATGGCCAGGTACAAACTGAGTGAAGGAGTTGGCGACGGCAACGATCGGCTTGTCAAAGTCGTCATCGGTCATCCCGGTCGCTCGCCACAAGGACCGAGCCCCAGCCATGTTGCGGCCATGCGTGGTGGTGTGAGATCGAAGTTCAGCCATGCCCACAGGGTAGGGGAACTCTGGCTTGGGCCCCCGATCTGATTGCACGCATCCCGTTCTTACCAGGTCAGACCCTCTAGGTTCGAGGCATGACCGAGCAGAACCAAACGCGGCTCCTGTGGGCATTTCGAGCGGCACTCGTTCTCGCCCTAGCTTTAACCGTGGCCTTTCCAAACTGGGAACAATTCGCGGGAAAGGGCATGGCCTTCCGGGCACCCTTCTACGCCCTTCCGATGGGGGTTGTCCCCCTCGTTTGGCGCCTACGCGGGAGCCACGGCACCTACCCTTGGCTCGTAGACATCCTGGTGTTCACTCCCTTCTTGGTCGACACCCTGGGCAATGTTTTCAATTTCTACAACACTTTTGACCGAACCGATGATGTCTTGCACTTCCTCAACTGGGTACTTCTCATGGGGGGGATCACCGTTGGATTTGGCAGGACTCAACTTGGCAAGCTAAATGCTTGGGCGCTGGGATGGGGATTTGGTGGGCTGGCCATCATTTGGTGGGAGGTGGCCGAATTCATTGTGCAAAAGATGGGCACTTCCGGTCTGGCCCTGACCTACGAGGACACCATCGGTGATCTCTTCCTCTCCAGCACTGGGGGTGCTATTGGTGCCCTTCTTGCCGTAACGTTCGCATGGGAGTCGCCATCGGTCCAGCCATCCACATCAACCGAGACATGATCCACAACCTATGCGCCAACTCCACGAACCCAGAAACTTCACTAACCCAGAAACTCCACCCATGACCGACATTTTCGTCCTGTCAGACCGCCTCACCGACGAGTTGGCAGCCCTCGATCCGATTCTGGCCACCGAGGCCGGGGTTGAAGGGTACAACGACCGCTGGCCAGACCTGTCCCCTGAGGGGGTCCAGATGCGGCAAAGGTTCTGGGCCGACGCTCTAACCCAAGCAAAGGCATGCCAGAGCAATGACCGTCGGTCCCATGTGGCCAAAGAGGTTCTCATTGGCGAATGCAAACGGAACCTGGCCGATTACGAGGCGGGGCGATACCGCTTCGATCTCAATAGTATTGCCTCACCCTGGCAAGCCTTTCGGGACGTCTTTGACCTGGTGCCCACCGACAGCGCTTCGGCCTGGGAGGACATTGTGAGCCGGCTGACCTCAATAGGCGAGGGACTAAGGGGCTACCGCGAAAGCTTGCAAGTTGGGCTTGATGCCGGCGAGCCTGTCGCCCGGCGCCAAGTTGAAGCTGCCATTGAGCAGGGACGAGTTGTCGCTGGTGATCAGTCCTCTCTGAATGAAATCCTTGTCCGCTTCGACGAGACCCATGTTGGGCCCGGCAATAGCCAACTCAGAAGTGAGATCGACCAGGCCGTCCAGTCAGCAAAGAACCAGTTTGCCAAGATGACATCGTGGCTCACCGACACCTACCTTCCACGGGCCCGTCAAACAGACGTTGTGGGTCGCCAAAACTATGTTGCGGCGGCCGAAAGTTTCTTGGGAGACGCCCTAGACCCCGACGACGCCTACCAATGGGGTTGGCAGGAAATCGCCCGCCTTCAGGCAAGGCTGGACGCGCTCTGTGCCGAGATCGATCCATCGCTGGACACCACCTCTGTCATCGAGCTTCTCAAGTCCGATCCGGATCGAGCGGCCACCGACATTGATGCTTATGTCGAGTTTATGCAGGCTCGACAAGTGGCCGCTCTTGAGGCCCTCAACAATACCCACTTCGACGTTGATGAACGATATGCGACCGTCGAAGTCAAGGTGGCGAGCCCCGGAGGCTCACTAGCTCCCTACTACGTCCCACCATCGGAAGATTTTTCCCGGCCTGGTTGCGTCTGGTATCCGATCTCCCACAACAAAACCTTCCCCTTGTTTGCCGACGTCACCACCAACTATCACGAGGGTTTTCCCGGCCACCACCTTCAGTGTGGGTGGCAGGTAGCCATGGGTGACGAACTCTCCCGATTCCACAAGCAGATGATTTGGTACCCCGGATCGGGCGAAGGGTGGGCTCTTTATGCCGAACACCTCATGGATGAACTCGGCTTTTTAGAAAAACCTGAATACCAAGTGGGGCTCTTGCTATCCCAACTCCTACGCGCTTGTCGCATCGTGATCGACATTGGTTCCCACTGCGAGATAGACATCCCCAGCGACACCAATTTCCACCCCGGCCAGGCATGGACATACGAACTGGGGACCGAAATGCTGCGGGAAATCGCCTTCCAACCAGCGGATATGGCCGACTCGGAAGTTACCCGCTATTTGGGGTGGCCCGGTCAGGCAATCAGCTACAAGCTCGGAGAGAAGGCCATTTTGGACCTTCGAGCCGAGCGGTCAAAGGCCAAGGATTTCAACCTCAAAGCCTTCCACTCCAGTCTTTTGTCCGTCGGATCCATACGCCTTGACCTCCTACGTGAGTTGGTTTAGCGGAAACCCGCTAGACTCCCAGACTGAACCCGGCCAGATTGCAATGCCGCCGCCTGCTCTCTGGTCGGGTTTCTCTCTGCCCCGGTTTAGCCTGCCCCGGTTTTAGATTTGAGCCATCTGGTTTCTGTTTGGGCGGGCGAATCGGGCACCATGGCTCCCATGGATGTCACCAGCGCAGTCAAGGCACGCAAGTCGGTCCGGGGGTTTCTTCCCGACCCAGTGAGCAACGAAACCATTCGAACGCTCCTAACCACGGCTTCCCGAGCACCGTCGGGCGGAAATCTTCAGCCTTGGCGGATCTATGTCATCAACAATGAAGCCATGACCAGATTCAAGCAGACAATCGCTGAAGGCGAGATGGAAGATCCCGCCTATGAGATCTACCCGAAGAAGCTCAGCGAGCCTTACCGGACCTCTCGATTCGAGCTCGGAATGGCGCTCTATGACGCCGTCGGTATCGCCAGAGACGACAAGGACGGCCGATTCGCCCAGATGCTCAAGAACTTTGACTTCTTCGGCGCCCCTGCTGCCATCTTCTGCTTTCTAGACCGCCAGATGGGACCACCTCAGTGGGCCGATCTCGGCATGTTTGTTCAAACCTTCATGCTGCTTGCCACCGAAGCTGGCTTAGACACCTGCCCCCAAGAAGCTTGGGTCAACTGGGAACGAACAATCACAGACTTTGTTGGAGCGCCTTCCGAGCTCCAACTATTTTGTGGGGTCGCTATTGGCAAGATTGATGAGGACAACCCAGCAAACACTGTCGTTAGCCAACGGGTAGCCGTTGAGAAGTTCGCAACCTTTGTGTCATGAATTGGGGTGCCCCTGAACCTCTGGTCGAGGCACAAACATTGACTTGGCCTCGACCAGAGAACCGTCGCGGTCTCGAATCGAGGCCTCTACCCGAACGAGATAGCGGATTGCTCGACCAGGATTTGGTGGCTGGTAGCTGGCCTCCACCCGGTAAGGGCCCTGCATGAGAGCCACTGGTCGGATATAGCGAATCTCCAACTTTCCGGTAACGACCGGTCCACCGAGAGCCGAATGAGCCAAGCGTGCACTGACATGATCCAACAACGTCGCTGCTAACCCGCCATGCAGCCACCCAGGGTTCCCCCGATGTTCAGCTTCGGGGTGAAAATCGGCCCACCCCAAACAACCATCGATCGTGACCCGAGGATGCAAAGCCATGAAGACTCGCTCGATGGCCTGGGGGCCAGTCTCTTGTTCAGCCACAACGCCCGAGCCTATTGCCAGCGGACCTGCTAGACACCAGTGAACATGTCTCTCCTCCAAGGGTACCGACCACAGGTGCGGCGGGCTCTCCCAGCCTTGATTACTCAGCGATGGATCACCAATGTTGGTGTTCGGGTCATGTTCACCTTCCTTCCAAGTTTTGCTCGTGGCACTGGCCTCTCAATCGTGCAGATGGGGCAGCTTCTCTCGGTACGAGACATGACCGGGCTTGGTGCGCCCGTCCTGGGCCGGGTTGCAGATCGACGCGGTACTGGACCTGTCATGGCCATAACCGGAACCATGGCCGCTGTGGGGCTTCTGCTCAGCGTTTTCTCCACTGCTGGCCTCATAGTCGGCTTTGTCATGATGGGGATTGGCAAGGTGGGCTTTGATGTTGCCCTCAACGCCTGGATAGCAGACGAAGTCTCCTATGAGCGGCGGGCACGCGCCTTTGGTCTTATGGAGTTAACCTGGGCTGCCGCCGCACTTATTGGGCTGCCCCTGAGTGGACTGATCATCGATCGCTTCGATTGGCGAGCTGTCCTCATCAGCCTTGGGATCTTCAGCCTTTTGGTGAACATTCGTGTCCATCAGGTGGTCGACCGTCCCACGACCCCCTCCACCCGTCCTAGGTATCCACTGACCTTGTCACCACGGGTAGTCGTGACATTACTCAGCCTGGGCTTGCTCACTTTGGCTTCACAACTGCTGTTTGTAAGCCACGGCCTCTGGCTAGATGAGTCCCACGGCCTCAACCCGGCCAGTATTGGGTCGGTGGTGATTGTCTTCGGCCTTATCGAGGCTGTTGGCACACTCACCACCTCCGCCGTCACCGACAACCTAGGAAAACGAAACTCGGTGCTCGCCGGTTCAATCCTCCTGTTCGCTGGCACGACGACCTTGGCCCTCTGGTCCGAACTGCCACTGGTTGCGGGATTGATACTTCTTGGGGCAGCATTCCTCGGCTTTGAGTTCGCCTTTGTCTCATCCCTTCCACTGATCGCCGAACTGGTACCCGAAGCCCGGGCCCAAGTCATCGGATTGTCGCTCGGCTTCGGAACTGTGGTTCGCGCAATCGGCAGCACAGTTGGAACACTGTTATACACCCAAGCGGGTTTCACCGGAGTCATGACCTTGGCCGCAAGTACCACTGCGGTTGGCTTTGTCCTCGTTGTCTTTGTTGTTCGTGAACCGGTGACCACTCCTCGGGCCCCCGAGGTGCTCAAATAACCAAGGTGAGAATCTGCGTCCGCTCCAACTTCTGCACCCCACAACCACCCCCCAGCCGGGTTCGTCTAGTTGGCGGTATTCTCGCCTCGGTCGTGGGTCTGATGCTTCTCGCTGCCGCCTGTAGTTCAAGAAACTCCTCCGCTCCCACTACCACCTCATCGCTTGAGATCTCCGAGAGCGAGACTGTCCCACCAGAAACCGGGGCAGTTGGATCCGAACTGGCCGAAGAAGCTGGAGCCGAAACCCAGACCAGCCTCGACGCACTGCCAGGCTCCACATTGGCTAGCTTTGGTGACCCGCTCTTCGATGGACTCGGGAACGGGGGCTACGACGTCCAGCATTACGGCCTTCGAATCGACACCACGTCCAACCAAGATGCCGCGGTGGGCGCCATTGACGGCGAAGCCACCATCACCCTTGTCCCAACCCAAGATCTCACCGTCTTCAATCTCGACCTGGAGTTCCTAACCGTGGAAAGGATCCAGGTCGATGGCCGAGACGCCGTCTTCGAACACCGCGGGCGCGAACTCGCCATTACTCCAGCCTTTCCCTTAGTCAAGGGAGAGGAGGCGACGGTTGAAGTGCTCTATAGCGGAGTTCCGGTGCCGCTCGAAGACGAGGCCGACATCTTCGAACTCGGTTGGCAAGTCGAGGATTGGGGGAGCTATGTGGTCAGCGAACCTCGCGGAGCCGCCAACTGGTTCCCCAACAATGACCATCCGGGAGACAAAGCCACCTTCGAGATTTCCATCACCGTTGAACAAGGCTTGCTTGGAGTGGCCTCCGGAACCTTGATCGGCCAACGCTCAGGCGATGGAACGGAGACCTTCATCTACTCCATGCCCTACCCCATGGCCACCTACCTCGCCAGCGTGGTCACCGGAGACTTCGTCATCGATGAGAGCATCAGCCCCGAAGGCGTGATCATTCGCAATGTGCTCTACGCCGAGGATGCCGACGAGCTTCGACCAATTCTTGAACGAACCTCGTTTCCAATGCTCGAACTTTACAGCGGCATCTTTGGCCCATACCCCTTCGACAACTATGGCATTGTTGCGGTACCTGAGTCCCTGGGCTTCGCCCTGGAAAATCAGACTCTCAGCGTGTTTGGGGTCGACACGGTCACCTATGACTCCATCTTTACCGAGCAAATTCTGGCTCACGAGCTCGCCCATCAATGGTTCGGTGATGCGGTGTCGGTTGCGGAGTGGGACGATATTTGGCTGAACGAAGGCTTCGCCACCTGGGCTGATGCCTATTGGATGGAGAACAACGGCCAAGACTTTTTCGCTATTTTGGACCAATACAACCAATCGTCTCGCCTCGGGCCCCTCAAGGGACTCGATGCTGCCCGCTTGTTTGACCAGAACGTATACGTACGGGGTGGATTGACGTTGGAGGCCCTGCGGCGAAGCGAGGGAGACGAAGCATTCTTCGCCTTTCTTCGAGACTGGTACTCCTCAAATACGGGTGGTACTGCGTCGACCGCTGACTTTCTGGACTCCGTCAACCAGCGATTCGGTGAAGACGCCCAGCAGCTGATGATCGCGTGGATCTTCGACGAGATCTCGCCCAAACTGCCATGAATGCGAAGGTCAGCTTGTACCCGGGCTGGGAGGAAACGGTGGATTCGGGTTGTCCCCTCCAATCACGATCTTGCGCATCTCGCCCGTGCGGAGGACCTCGGGAATCTTCAATTGCCGCTTTTGGCGATCGAGGCCGAGGCGTAACCCGAGTTCGGTGTTGACCGCAGCACCGATCAAAAGGCCCTGCGCAGAAAGCCAAACCCAAGTCAAGGCCAAGAGGCTCGCTCCAATTGTTGTGAGAACCTGGTTCGACTCGCTTGAGTATCGGACGTAGAACTGAACGATGTTGGTGAGAATCCACCAGAACCCGGCAGCGAAAATTGCTCCGGGCAAATCCCACCGCCATTTCGTATGGATGGAGGAACCAAAGTGAAAGATCAAAGAGGCCCACGCTACCAGGATCAACATGGCAAGGAAGGTACGGAGAATCTGCTCAACCGGCCCGTCCTGCACCCGTGACCAAACATATGTTTCCAGCAGGATGATCGGTACCGAAATCAACATACTTCCAAGCCCGAGCACGAGCGCTACCAGCCGATTCAAGTACCAAACTCGTCCATCCTGCACCTCATAGACATCATCCAGAGCGCGAATGAGGCCCGAAAACCCACGGCTAATCGACCAGAAGGCGAGGGCCAAGGAGAAGGTAAGTAGCCCACCATTTCGCTGTTCAAAAAGCGAGACAACCGTATCGGATATCACGGTCGTCTCGCTGCTAAAGACTCCTTGGACAAATCGAACGATGCCATCTTCGATCAGTTGACTCTGGTCCACACCGACAAGCCCCCGAAGCGAGCCAAGTCCAGAGACCATGGCCAAGATCGCAGCAGGAAGGGTTACGAGAATCCAGAAGGTGACGCCGGCCGCGAGATCGCCAATGCCACCAAAATACCAACGTTTAGCCACCGCGAACACAAAGCTCCAGCTGGTACGAAGCCATTGGATCGGGCCGGACATCCGGGTAATGGTAGGGAATCAGAGGCCGCGAGACACCAAAAGTCCCCAAGAGCGGATCCGGCTTGTCCATCGGTGTCGGAGTCCACCGCTACAGTGCCCGAATGTCTGAGCAGTCCTCACCCTTCACCTCAGCCCGTGCTGGGCAGGCATTCCTCGTCTCCCCGCCGGGCGGAGCGGAAGGCCCAGGTGTTCTAGTTCTTCACTCCTGGTGGGGCCTCAATGACTGGACTCGTCAGTTTTGTCGGGATGTGGCAAAGGAGGGGTACACCGTGCTTGCCCCAGATTTGCTGGCCGGAAAACGCCCAATGACCGAGGCTGAAGGCGAAGTCGTTTTGGCCGAAACAGACGCCAACGTCCTTTCAGGCCTCGTCATGTCTTCGGCTCACACGCTGCGGGCGGCCTCGGCTAACGCCAATAAGCCGATCGCCGCCATCGGGTTTTCGATGGGCGCGTCGATGGCTTTGTGGCTCGCGACAAAGCTGCCCGACGTTGTTGGCGCCGTCATCACCTTCTACGGCTCTCAATCGATCGATTTCGATCATGCCAACGCATTCTTCCAAGGCCACTACGCGAGCGATGATCATCTGGTCAGCGAGGAAGACCGCGTGACGACTGAGGCCTTTATTCGGCTGGGAGAAAACCCCACAGACTTTCACCTCTACGAAGGAGCCAAGCACTGGTTCTTTGAGTCTGGTGACCAGCACAATCCCCAAGCCGCCGAATTGGCCTGGCAGCGATGCCGAGAGTTTCTAGCCAAAACCATTGGTCCGAGAGCGACGACTACCCCACGAAGCTAAAGGCGATCCGGCTACACAAAGCGTCGCATGTGACGGAGCTTGGCGTCCCGTCCCAGCCACTCCTGTGCTGTCTTTGCCCGTCTGGCAAGTTGGTCGACGGTTGCGGTCGAGACCTTCGACACTCCCGACAGCCGATTCAGTTCAAAGTTAATGGCGGCATGATTCTTGCCCGTCTTTGCTGAAAGGTCACGAGCCAACTCGGCGTTGAGTTCGCGCAAACGATCACGCTCCCGCCGGTCTCGGCGGCCAAGAAAAGTCCCCAGCGCGGCGGGGGGAAGCGCAGCCAGGTCGATCTCCAACGCGGGATCGGCCAACTCATTGACCTCTGATTCTTGGGCCACTGAGTTGAATTCGACGTCCTCTGACGGATCGGCAAATATGTCTTCGACTTCCTGAAGACCAGTTTCGGTCGAGGACAGCACTGTGAACAATGACATCTGTTCGCTTTGGTCGTCCAACGGATCCAGGGCGGTTTCGTCCTGATCGAAGGCCGCGTCTGGCGACTCCTTCTTCTTCAGACTGTGGCGACGCGACTCCGCGATGGCAATCCCATAGGAGCGCAAACGCACATCGTCGGGCATGAACATGTAGGCCCGCTGATGACCTCGACCGGGGGTGTAGCGAACAATACGCCCGACTGCCTGACGAAAGAAGAGCTCAGTTGTCGTCGTCGTGGCATACACGGCAACCCGTAGCCGGGGGATGTCCACTCCCTCTGAAATCATGCGAACAGCGACAATCCACGGCGAGTTGCCACCAGCAAAGCGGGCGATTTTGTCCGAGGCCTGAGGGTCCTCAGAAACTGCCACCATAGCGTTGACCCGGAAGCGGGTTTGAAGCAGTTCGGCGATTCCCCATGCATGGGCCTGATCGATAGCGATCACTAGGCCTCCCGCTTCGGGGTGAGTTCGGCGGATCTTCAGTAGCTCCTGATGGGCATGGCCAATCACGCTGGGCACCCACTCACCCTCCAAACTGAGGGCGGTTCGGAGCCGCTGGTTTGCTTGGGTGCGGGCAAGTGGATCATCAAAGGTGGCGGACAATTCGGCCCCATCGGGAGCCATCCATTCCATGTGGCCTCCGAACCGAGGAAAGAAAACTGGACGCACAACTCTCCCATCATCCATGGCATCCCCATAGCCGTATTCGACGTTAGGCACGACTTGGTCATTGTCGTACTCAACGAAAGGAATAGAACGGGTGTCACTGCGAAATGGGGTGCCAGACAACGCCAAGCGGTGGCAGGCCCCAGCAAAGGCATCCTTTACCCCATCACCCCAACTTCGTTCCTCTCCCGCATGGTGGATCTCGTCCAAGATAACAAAGCCGTTGTCCGCCATTGGACGGATCGTCTGGGGCGAAGCGCCGACCTGTTGGTAGGTGGTGACAACTCCGTGCACATCACCGGGAAGGCCATCGGAGGGGGTCCAATCTGAATCGAGGTGAAGATTGAACTGCTCGGCGGCATCGGCCCACTGTTCCTTGAGATGTCTGGTGGGCGCAACCACGATCAATCGACCAAACAGACGGGGCATGCTGAGGCGAGCAGCCGTCAGCGCGAACGTAGTCTTGCCCGCTCCAGGAGTGGCAACGGCAAGAAAGTCGGGCTTGTCGTGGGACTCGAAAATGTCGAGAGCCCGACGCTGCCAGGGTCGCAAACGGAGCTTCTTGGAAGCCATGGGGTCGATCATTGTGCCCGACTGCCACCCACATGAGAACCCCAGCTGCCAGACTGTCCCGGTGCCGCTTGTGTCCGCCCTCAATATCTCCAAGACCTACGGCCAATTCTCAGCCCTCAGCGACGTGAGTTTCGAGATCGAGCAAGGGATAACTGGCCTACTTGGGGCAAATGGGGCCGGCAAAACCACCATGCTAGGCATGATTATTGGGCTGCACGCGCCAACAAGCGGCACCCTCGAAGTCCTCGGTCACAATCCGTGGACGGCCGGTCCAGCAGTCAGGGAACGCCTGGGTTACGCACCGGAGCACCACACCCTTCCCCCGGATATGCCGGCGGTCGAATTTGTTCGCCATGTCGCCGAGCTTCACGGCCTCCCAAAGGATGAGGCGGCCACCCGTGCCAGTGATGCTCTGTGGCTCGTCGATCTTGGCGAAGAGCGATTCCGCTCAATGGGCACAATGAGTACCGGCCAACGACAACGAGTGAAGCTAGCCCAAGCTATTGCGCATGACCCGAATCTGATCCTCTTGGATGAACCAACCGATGGCCTCGACCCGGTTCAACGCGACGCCATGCTCGACCTCATCCGCCATGTGTCGTCCGAGATCGGGATCAATGTGATCTTGTCCTCACATCTGTTGGACGAGGTGGAGAAGATTTGTGACAGCGTGGTGATTATTGGCAATGGTGTCACACTGGCTGCTGGCAAGCTCGATGAGCTGAGAAATACCGACAGCACCGGTGTCGTTTTGGAACTTGACGCCAACGACGAGCAGGTCGAGTGGGTCCTGACCTACCTTCGAGCCCACGGCCTCCAAGCCGCGGCCAACCGCCGTCGGATCACGGTAGAGGGAACGGATGAAACCGTGTTCGACATCACCCGCGACGCGTGTGTCACTGGTGACATTGGCATTGTCCGGCTAGGCCCGCGTTCTCTGAGTCTGGAAGACGTTTTCTTGGAGCAACTCGGATGACCGACGCCCAAATCTTCGATCAGGGATACCGAACCTACAGCGGTCCTCGAACCGGGCTTCGAGGCGCACTACGTTCGCTCGTCATCGCCTCACTGCGCGCCACTCTTGGACTCGGACGAAAGGCCAGACACAAGATCATTCCGATCCTCACGATCGCCATCAGCTACTTACCAGCAATCGTCATCCTCGGGATCGTCGTGCTGCTTGGCGAAGTCACCGCTGACGAAGCCAACTACTACGGATACTACGACGGAGTCATCAGTATCGCTGTCGTTCTTATGGTGGCGTTCATGGTGCCCCAACTCCTGTGTACCGACCGGCGAACCGGTCTACTTGGGGTATATCTGGCCTCGCCTCTCAACCGTCCTACCTACCTCCTAGGCAAAGCCATCACCGCGGTTATTCTTCTCCTCACGGTCACTCTTGGGCCACCGCTCATCGTCCTCCTTGGCTACAGCCTGCAGGGTGTGGGGCCTGACGGGTTCACAAACTGGGTCGAGACCTTCGCCAAAATCATCTTGTCCTCCCTGGTCCTTGGCATTTTTCTCACCTCCATTGGGCTCGCGATCTCGGCGACCACGGACCGGTGGGGAACGGCCACCGCCACCATCATCGGGGTTCTGATCGCCTCAGGCATCGTGACTGGTTTGCTGGTCGAAGAGTCTGACCTGTCGCCTGCTATTCGGCTGTTCAGCCTGGTCTCCCTACCACTACAACTCATTCACCGGATCCACAACGACGAGGGCTTCTGGACCTATTCCGAGAACCCAACCTGGTCACTGTGGCTCGCCTTTTTTGGCTGGGTTCTGGCCAGTCTTGCCTTTGTGTGGAGCCGCTACCGAACCCTCTTGGTCCGGCGATGACCCAGCCACCGCGACCGAACCAGGGGCCACCCAGCCAACCTCCGGTTGGGAGTCAGGAGCCCGCGCCAAACCCGTCGATCAGTCTGCCCCCGCCAACACTGTGGCCCCCACCCGATGCCACCATCGTGGCCAATACGGTTTCGAAATCCTTTGGCGACTTGGTAGCTGTTAGTGGAGTCACCTTTGCCGTCCAGCCAGGTGTAACCGCCCTGCTCGGCCCCAACGGTGCAGGCAAGTCAACGATGCTGCGCATGCTTTCGGGCCAGGTAAAGCCGACAGGAGGCGAAATCTGGGTGGCCGGGGGAAACCCGAGGACCGATACCGATGCTCGTGGCCGCATAGGCCTCGTCCCCCAACAAGACGGTGTTTTCGAACGAGAGATTGCACTGAATGTAGTCAAGATGGCGGCAATCCTTAGCGACATCGAAGACCCGGAGGGACGGGCGCGCTGGGCCCTAGATATTGTCGAAATGGATCCCGAGCTTGGCCGCACGGTCGGCACCTTTTCCAAGGGGATGCGCCAGCGAGTCAAGATCGCCCAAGCCCTGGTTCACGACCCGACGGTCTTCATGATGGACGAACCGCTCAACGGTCTAGACCCACGTCAACGCCGCCATATGGTCGAGCTCTTCCAGAAGCTTGGAGCAATGGGCAAGACTGTCCTCATTTCCAGCCATGTGCTTGAGGAAGTCGAGCGGTTCGGGTCCCACGTCATTGTTATTGCCAAGGGCCGACTCGCTGCTCAGGGCGACTTCCGAGACATCCGTAACCTGATGGACAATCAGCCCCTTCGAGTCCGAGTGGGCGCCACCAACCTCCGGCTTGTGGGGGCCGAACTATTGCGCTCTGGAGCTGTCGTCAGCTGCACCATTGTTGATGACAAGACACTGGAGGTCACCACTAACAGCATTATCAGGTTCCGCCGGGTGGTGGCCAAGATCTGCCAGATGTCGAACTCTCGTCTAGAAGAGGTCACCCCACTAGATGATGACCTGGAAAGCGTTTTCCGCTATTTGACTGGAGGTGGACGGTGAAGAAATTCCAGATCTTGTTCCGCCTTTTCTTTCGGCATCAATTGACCAGTGGCCGAATGTTTCTGATCGGCGGCTTTAGTGTCCTGCTGATCGTGATTACCTTGGCTACGGCCAGCTCGTCCGAGGGCCCCGACCGGGTGTCCGTCACTCTTGATGTGTTGTCGGTTCTCGGACTCGGATTGTCCGTCCCGATTGTCGCTCTGGTCTTGGCCAGCTCAACCCTTGGCGACCTGGTCGAGGACGAAACGCTGGTGTATCTTTGGCATCGACCGTCACCTCGCTGGCAAATCGCCTGGTCGGCCTGGACGGCCGCTGTTGCCATCACCCTGCCCGCGACCAGCATCCCCCTGGGCTTAGCTGGTTGGCTAGGAGCGGGTTCGCTCAAGGTTGGTCTCGCCATAGCCTTGGCGAGCGGAGTGGCCTCGATCGCCTACTGCGGCCTATTCTCCTTCGCCGGAGTCATAGTGAAGAAGTCAGTGCTCTGGGGTTTGCTTTACATATTTATCTGGGAGGGTTTGCTATCCGGCTTGTTTCCTGGCCTGAGTCGACTCTCGATTCACTCCTACGCCACCGATCTTGCGATACGAGTTTCTGAGGCTCAACCCGTGAATGGGCTGCACTCGGTGACGGCGTCCATTCTTGCCTGCAGCTTGTTCGCCATCGGCTTTGTGGTCTTGACCACCTGGCGGCTTAACCGCATGGATGTGGCCTAACGACGTTGGGCGCCTAGGGTGCGGTGAATGCAGCTTCGCAGCCCCTATGACCGGGATATCGCTGCCCTGGCGATCCCGGCCCTGGGCACCCTAGTGGCCGAACCTCTCTACGTTCTGGCCGACACCGCGTTTGTTGGCCACCTCGGAACAAGCGAACTCGCTGGGTTGGCCCTGGCTACAACCATTCTCCTCACCCTGCACTCGGTCCTAATCTTCCTGGCCTATGGAACAACGGGTCCGGTGGCCCGTCTACTAAGCGCCGGACAGACCACCGATGCAGCCCACCGTTCCTGGCAGGCGATCTTGCTCGGCGGCCTCCTCGGCACAGTTTCGATCGCCGCCATCGCCGTTACCGGCAATTCCATACTCGGCCTCTTAAGCGACGACCCCAACGTTCTGCAAGCGGCCAAGACCTACCTCTACATTAGCCTGGCCGGGTTCCCATTCTTGATTGTGACCATGGCAGCTAACGGATGCTTTCATGGCCGCCAAAACACTCGCACACCCTTGCTGTTGGCAGTGGCGGGAGCGCTCGCCAATCTAGCCATCGAGTTTGTGCTCATTATTCTTCTGGGATATGGGGTTGGAGCCTCGGCCCTTTCCACCGTACTCGTGCAGGTAGCCGTCGGGCTAGTGGCGGTCTGGCTGGTTGGCTCGTGGTCCAAGGCTCAAGGTGCGCCCTGGGGTCCCGATTTTGGGGCAATGCGTCATCTTCTTCGCAGCGGTAAGGCTTTACTGGTTCGAGGGATTTGTCTGCGGGGCAGCTTCAGCCTGGCCACCGTGGTGGCGGCCTCTATCGGGGTCGTCGAGCTCGCTGCTCACCAGGTGGCCACCGGTATCTGGATTACGCTGACGCTAGCTCTTGATGCAGTCGCCATCGCGGGACAGGCTCTAACCGGTAGATGGCTCGGTATTGGGGATGTCGTCAAGGCCAAAGCCGCCACTCGACGCATGATCGAAATCGACTTCGCGGTGGGAGCGGTCATGGGCGCCATCGTGCTCCTCCTTCGTGGCCCGCTATCCAATCTGTTCACCGGAGATGTTGGTGTGGCCAAGGTCGTTGCCTTCCTACTCATATATCTAGCCCTACAACAGCCGCTTAACGGGGTGGTCTTTGCCCTCGACGGAATTTTGATCGGGGCTGGTGACTTTGACTATCTCGCGAGATCCATGGTCTTCGCCGCTGGAACTTTCGCCGCTATGGCCTGGGCAGTGGTGGCCACTGGAGGTGGGGTCGGTTGGCTCTGGTTGGCGATCGGGGCATTCATGCTGGTTCGTCTGATCACTCTGAGACACCGTTGGCACCGCGACCAATGGTTGGTTGTTGGCGCCGACTAGGGAATCTGAAGGCATCGGTCCTGCATGACAGAAAGGGGTTCGAGAATGTCGGGATGGGCGCGGGCTGTTACGAGCCGGGCGACTTCGTCTTGGCTCTGGTCGATCTCTTGCATTCCACTAGTCAAGGAGCGCGATATCGCACGGAGCTGGGCCAGAGCCTGACCCAGGGGGTCTTGGGCCATGCCCGGACTCTCGATTGCCTCCGTCAAAGCCCACTGCAACGCTGACGCGGCCTCGTTCCGCTCTCCATCATCAATCAGCGAATCCAGGCCAAGTGCCACCGGATCCAGGACCTGAAGTAGCCATAGGGCACGACAGATTATGGCCTCTGGCTCCCGCGGTCCGCACCTCTGGTCGTCTAGCTGAGCGATCACAACTGCATCGAGGACAAGACGCGTTGGGCTAGGGTCAGTCTGGCTTGCCTGAAACTGCTGCGGGTCGAAACTGGTGCGGCAAGGATCGCCCGAAGAAAGATCCTCCGGTCCGGAGATCGCTTGGGCCGGTTGGACCGGGGCAGGTGCCGGTTCCAACTTTCGGAGTGGCGGGTCTTGTTCGCCCAACGGTGTGGCACCGCCCCATGCCACAAAGGGGAGTGCGACCAAGGCAAGGACGGCGAAGGCAATCACTCCTCGGACTGCTCGGCGGGTCCGCACAAGATTGCGAAACGAGATACTGGACATGACATTCCTCCGGGATCGAAATCAACCGGGGAAGGACATGCAGTAATCTAGCGACCATTCTGGGCGAATCGCTACGGGCTCCAGATCCAGACGGAAATGCCAACAATGACTGGACCATCCGGAGTTTGCTCGACATAAAGCGTGACCACTCGGTCGACGCTGTCAAACTCGGAGCCTGCCGGACGAATGGACACCCGGGCGAGACGGGCAAAATTCGAGTCGATCGCAGCCTGATCCAGAGGGTAGGGACTCTGGAATTGCCCGTCGAGGTCCAGTTCTACCTCATCGGGGATGCCCAGGAATGTCCGCAGGCTGGTGCGAACCGTGTCGGTGTAGGCCGGATCCATCTTCCATTCTTGGGTTTCGTCGTTCCACCATGCCGAACTAGCCAAGTCCTGGCCAGACACATTCCGCAAACCGCGAATCCAGCCGACCTGAACGGGTTTGCGTCGCGGGTCCGGCCATAGCGAACCATCAATCTTGACGTTCGGATCGCGGACCGCCAGCAGGAAAGCCTCCGCCACCTGGCGAAGCTCCAGTTCCGAAACCATGCTAGTGCGAACCAAGTAGCGCGCATTCACCCAGCCTCGGGTCCCGTTCTCGGTCTCGATCGCCCACCAGTCATAGGGCCCAGTTAGGGAACTCGGAACCTTACCTCGACGATAAATTCCCCCCTCGCCCGGCGCAAGAACTCCCAGCACCTCGGCGTCAATGGAGGGCGAGGATCGCATAACGAGCCCCTGTTCGAAGTCATCGACGGGTATGTGGGCCACGGCGTATTCCACCGAACTAAGCGGGGCTTTGAAGAACACCGGAGTGGCGGAGAACTCACCGATCGAACTAGATCCGACGTTTCCGGCTTGCACGACCACCCACCCAAAATCATGACCCATGACGGGGATATTGCTGATCGTGGTTGTGTCCCCGACTTGAACGGCTTGGGCATCGAGCAGGACACCATCGTTTGATGAATAGAGTCGAAGGTTGGCCTGGCCCGAAAAACTCCCGGTTCCAATAGTCGAAAGCTCGATCGTCGGTTCTGTAATCCACGAATCACCCAGATCCCCGATCGTGACGGCGTCGCTAGTGGCGCCAGTGACCAGATACTGGGGTTCTCCCGCGGCGTTCATCCGGACCGCCAGGTCCAGGGTCGTTACGAGGTTCCCAACTTCACCAGCAGAATCCTGAGCGAAAACCGCAACCGTTGTCCCCTCGGGACGGATCTCAGCAAAGTTGGAGATGCGCACCAGTTCCAAGAAACTGAGAGCTGCGTCAGTCGGGGTTGGTGCCAGTGGACCAGCCGTCAAATTCGGTGCCACAGGAAAGTCACCCACAGCCAATGGCACATCATCGACCGCGGACTCCGCGATCGGAGCTTCCTTCTCAGAGACCTGAGTTGCCTCCGGAGTCTGGCCGGGGGTTGCCGCCATGTCGGTGACCACTTGTTGTCCGTCACCTCGGAGACCGAAATACCCGACCATGCCGACCACGAGGAGAAGGCCGGCGGCGAGGGCCATCGTCCGCTGCTTGGAGCCGCGTCCAGTTCGGTAGTCCGCCCGCTGGGTGTTGAGCCGCTGCTGCAGCTTGACATAGGCCTCGGGCCTTGGTTCGAACCGGTCTGCCTGGTCCCGCATGGTCCTTCGGAGCTTCGCTTCAATCATGGGGTCTGGTTCGTTGATGAGAGAATCTTTCATCTTGCGACTAAGAAATTCGTTCATTTGGAGTTCTCCAACAGCTTTGCCAGCTTGGCGAGACCACGATGAGCGTGGGACTTCACCGATCCACGAGCAATATTGAGGGTTTCGGCTATCTCGGCCTCGGAAAGATCGAGGTAGTAGCGAAGAATCAGCACGGAGGCCTGCTTCTCGGGAAGAGTTCGCAGCGAGGCCAGCATGTCATCACGCTCGCTGGCACCGACTCCGCCGATCTCGGCCGCCGCCACTAGTCCCGGTGGTTCGGGAATTTTTGCTCGACGAACCCGACGCTTCCTCAGTTGAGATCGGGCCCCATTGAGAACGATTGACCGAAGATACGGGCCTTCCTTGCCTGGTTCGATCCGGTACTTTCCACTCAGTAGTTTTACGAAGGCATCTTGGGTGACCTCTTCAGCCGTTTCCCGATCGTCCACATACATGGACGCCAGCTTGACCAACGAGCGGTAGTACTGCTCGTACAGTTCAGGTAGGTCGGGGGTGGAGGGCATCTCCGGTTCCCGCCTTCGGTCAAGAATTGCCACCTTCATCACCCTTTCAGACGCCGGAGGGAACAGAAAGGTTTACCGGGGAGAAATATCGCTCTTCGACCACCGACGGTTGATCACACCAATCGCTCAGAACTTCGAGAACGAAAAGGGCTTACGTCGGGTCACTAGCAAGATGTCCAACTGTTCTTGGGCCGCTTGATCACCCTCAATCTGGCCGGCGTCAACCAACTCACCCACTCTGGTATCGCCAAGCAAAGTGGCCCCCAGTTGGCCCGGTGTAAGCATCACATCGGCGGACGAGGTCGGCGTTATCGTGGCTGACCCATCATGGACCTGCAATTCCCACGGTCCTCGCTGGGCGGGGAAAAGGGGATCTGCGATCTCCAACTTGACCTGACCAGAGGTTTGGTAGCGGCGCGCACCAAGAAGCTGCGGAACGTCAAGAGGCCGCACCCACAGACCGTCGTGAGCCTCGATCTGATGAAGTCGACGCGGGTCAGCCAGATGATGTCGAAGCGGAAATGCAACCGGTGTCATGTCAAAGCGAATACGTCGACAAAGTGGAACTGCCTTGAGGAAGTCGACGAGGGCGCGTTCTGCTTCAATACTGAGCCCAACGAACTCTCGGACCGACACCACCCCGTCGCAGATCCAACTGTCTCCACCATGTGGATCAACAACCTTGTATAGGGCATAGCCATCGGGCTGACCACGATCGTTCCAGTGGATCAAAGCGAGCCGTGGGCCGGGCGAAAGCCAACCATCTGGCGAGGAGAAGACCATGTCCCACCAGGCCTCCGAGCGGCTCGTGGCTCCCGGGGTCTGGCCGACATACCTTCCATAGATTTCGGTCACCAGTCGGCGCGCCTGTTCCCGGTCAAAGATGATGTCACTCCGGCCGCCGCTGCCAGGAGGCGTCCTAAACTGAGCACCCTCCACCGTCAATTCATGGATGGCCAAAGTGGTAGCTGGCCCATATCCGAACCGCCCATAGAGCCCTGATTCTGATGCCCAAAGCGTCGAAGCTGCCAGACCACGGCTGACGCAGCGGCGAAGGTGTTCTTCCATCATGGCTCGCAGACCACCTCGCCCGGTCCGAGCCGGATTAAGGCCAACCCCGGCAACCCCGGCCGCCCTGACCGATGCCCCACCGGGAAGCGTGAGATCAAACTCGGCTCCCGATAGACCTCCAATGATCTCGCCCGTGTCCAGGACTGCCACCGTGTGGGCTTGTTCAACCAAGGCCCGCTGCTGGTCGATCATGGTCTGATCATCGGTCCCCGGTATCTGTCCAAAGGCAGTGGCAATAGCCCGCCGATGGGCGGCCATCTCTGCCTCGGTTCGTGGGGTTGCTACCTCAAGACTCATCTCGACCCTGCCAACCTCAGTGGGCCATCACGAAGACTTCTTGGCCAAGAGTTGGGCAACGGCCTTGCCATCAGCCTGACCCCTGGTCGCCTTCATAACCTGACCAGTGAAGAAGCCCTGCATTTTGCCCTTTGCCTTCGGGTCCTCAGAGCAGAAGCGTTCCCACTCGGCCGGGTTGGCGGCAATAATTTCGTCCAGGGTGGCCTCAAGCGCCCCGGAGTCCATAGCCTCAAAGCCGCGCTCGGTCGCTATGTCGGCCGGAGCCTTGCCACTCGTGACCATCTCGGCCAGAACCTGTTTGGCCTGAGTTGCTGTCAGTTCACCACCGGTTTCCATCTTGACCATGGCAGCAAAGTTGTTGGCGTCAAGTTTGTTGGCACCCTCAACCGCAAGGTTGTGCTCGACGTGCGTGAGCACTCGGCCAGCATCGGCTCCGGCCGCAATCGCGGCCAAAGCCAAGCCATCCAGGTCACGTTCAACTGCAATGGCCGCCGCCCCGGCGGCGGCTCCCGAACCCACTAGAGCGAGCCTGCGGTCTCGGGGAAGGGCAGGCAGAGCAGCCCGAATCTGCTCGATCCACTCTGGTGATGGGTCAACGGGAACGAGATCTGGGTCATCAAAGTACCGGTAGTCCTCGGCCTGTTCCTTCGAACGTCCTGGGCGGGTTCGTCCACCCTCTTCGTCCCAATGTCGAGTCTCCTGGCGGGGCTTGTCCCCACTCTCGTACAACTCGACATGACGTTTGGCCTCATACATGATGGCCCGGCCCAAGGACCGTAGCGAGTTGACGTTCTTCACCTCACAGCGAGTCCGAAGCTCATCGCTTCCGGCCGGGCGAACCGAAATGTTGGCGTCGACTCGCATCGAGCCTTCTTCAAACTTTCCGTCGCTGGCCCCAATCGCAATCAAGATTGACTGCAACTCGGCCACATACGCTTTTGCTTCCTCTGGACCACGAACATCAGGATGCGAGACAATCTCGATCAGGGGGACGCCGGCCCGGTTGTAATCAACTAAGGAATAGCCAGCATCATGTATTCGCCCGGAGGTACCAACATGGGTCGACTTGCCGGTGTCCTCTTCCATGTGGGCCCGCTCGATGCCAATCCGGTGACCATTCGGGAGCTCAAGCCAACCGCTGATATTCAGTGGTCGGTCATACTGGGAGATCTGATAGTCCTTGGGCATGTCAGGGTAGAAGTAGTTCTTGCGGGCAAAGATGCAGCGCTGCACGGTGCAGTTCAATGCCAGCCCAAGACGGATCGAGAGTTCGACCGCTTTGCCGTTAACCACCGGCAATGTCCCCGGAAGCCCGAGGCAGACCGGATGGATATTGGTGTTTGGCTCGCTTCCGAACTGATTGCGCCCTGGAGAGAACATTTTGGTCTCGGTCGCCAATTCGGCGTGAACCTCAAGGCCAATAACCATTTCCCAGTCGCTAGACAGATCGGTTTCTTCCCGTGGTACCTGGGTGTCGACCGTCCAGGCATCCAGTGTGGTAGACGAAACAGGCTGTGTAATTGGCTGGGAAATGACTTTGTTGGTCGCGTTCATGACTGGGCTCCGTTCTGGGCGACTGCCTCGGCCGCGCTGACCGATCGTTCAAGTTCGGCTGCGACCTGGAACATGACTGCTTCGCCTTGAAGTGGTGCCAGCACCTGGACCCCGACCGGTAGACCTCCCTGGCCCGTGCCATAGGGCACCGAAATCGATGGGTGTCCGGCCAGGTTCGAGGGGATGGTGCAAACGTCGTTGAGGTACATCGTGAGGGGGTCGCTGGTTGCCCCGATGTCGAAGGCCACACAGGGCGACGTTGGGGTTAGTAGGACGTCGAAGTCGGCATAGGCCTTGGCTAGGTCATTGATCATGAGGGTGCGTACCCGCTGGGCCTTGCCGTAGAAGGCATCGTAGTAGCCAGCGGAAAGGGCGTAGGTGCCCAACATGATGCGGCGTTTGACCTCGTCACCAAAACCAGTAGTGCGGGTGGCCATCATCATGGATGCGGTATTGCCTGACCCTTCCTGGCGTACGCCGTAGCGAACACCGTCATAGCGGGCGAGGTTGGACGATGCTTCGGCCGGAGCGATCTGGTAGTAGGCGGACAAGCCGTAGATGACCGAGGGGACCGAAACTTCGGCCACGGACGCCCCCGCCGCCTCCAACGCTTCGGCCGCTGCTCGGGTTTGGGCCAGAACCTCGGGCTCGAACCCATCCAGGTCACCGGTACCCATGAGTTCGGTGATGATGCCAACCCGTAAGCCATCAACGCCCGACTTGAGGCCTGCGCTGACCGAGGCAACCGGGGTGGGAATAGAAGTCGAGTCTCGGGGATCGTGACCGCCGATCACCTCGAACAAAGCGGCCGAATCCGCAACGGTATGGCTAAAGGGTCCGATCTGATCGAGTGAGCTGGCAAAAGCAATGAGCCCGTAGCGGCTAATGGCCCCATAGGTTGGCTTCATGCCAACGACGCCACAGAGTGCGGCCGGTTGGCGGATCGATCCACCCGTATCGGAACCAAGAGCCAACGGAGCAAAACCCGCGGCCACCGCAGCGGCCGAGCCTCCCGATGATCCTCCTGGAACCTTACTGGTGTCCAGTGGGTTTTTGGTCACACCGAAGGCCGAGTTCTCTGTCGATGAGCCCATGGCGAACTCGTCCATGTTGGTTTTGCCGATGAGAATTGCACCAGCGGCGGCCAGGCGTTCGACCACGGTGGCGTTGTAGGGCGGTTTCCAGCCGACCAGCATCTTGGAGGAGCAGGTCGTTGGCACTCCCTGGGTGCACATATTGTCTTTGATGGCAACGGGAACCCCAGCCAGGGGACCCACATCCTCACCCGCAATCACCTGCTGATCAATCTTGGCCGCCGCAGCCAAAGCCTCATCGGCCAACACCAGGTTGAAGGCATGGATTTCAGCTTCGCCAGCGTCGATTGCCGCCAGATGTTGGTCGACAACAGCCACCGCTGAGGTTTCACCTGACTTGACTGCGTTGGCAATACTTAGAGCATCGGAGTGCTCTGCATTGCCATAACGACTGCTTTCATAACGATTGTGGTTGCTCATCCTGGCTCCTCCCCAAGGGCTGGAGGCACCCGGAACTGGCCGGTCTCCGCGTGGGGGGCGGCGGCCAGAACAGCATCATGAACATCCACATCTTAGACAACGTCAGTCCGGAAAATGTTCACCAAGGGATAGGGGTGGCTGGTTGGCTCAACATCCCCCACGTCGAGGGCCTCGATGTCCTTGGCGTGGGCCAACACCGCCCCAAGTTGTTCGGTGAAGGTGGCAAGCTCTTCGTCGGTTAATTCGAGAAGGGCAAGGGAGGCAACTTTGGCCACCTCATCCCGGCTGAGAGATTGGGCACGTGATTTAGACACCGGATCAACCTATCGCACCAAGCCGCTAAGTTTGAGACCCGTGAGCGACCAATCCCACCTCTTCTTGTCCGATGAATGGATCCAGGCGGCCCGTGATCTGCGTGAGGAGTTCGCCGGATCAATCGGACCGCCACCGGCCGTGGTCAAACTGAATGTGATTGTGACCCAAATACCCCATCGATCCGGGGGTGAGCTTCGGGGACATATCGATAGCTCAGGTGGCAGCCTCGTTATCGAGAAGGGTCATCTGGAGACCCCTGAACTCACTCTCACCGTCGACTACGAGACAGCCCACGCCGCGTTTGTGACCCGAGACCAGGGTGCCCTCATGCAGGCATTCTTTGCTGGCAAGATCCTGGCCGAAGGGGATGTGACCCAACTGATGATGCTCCAACCGGGGGAACCCAGCCCCGAGATCATCGAGTTCGTTAGACGCCTGGACGCCATAACTGACACCGGAGCCGAACAAGATCCGGGTTAGGACCGGGCAAAGATGGTGATCCCACTTCCTTTGCGGTGGAATTCACCCAAGGGTGGATCGGTTTCGATGACCTGTTTGTTGGGTGACCCGATGATCGATACGACTCTGAATCCAAGATTCTCCAGCACCGTGGCAGCCTCTGCTCCCGTTTTTCCTTTGAGATCAGGAATCTGGATAAACGGCAAACCTCTGGACAGCACCGCGGTGACAGCCGAATCTCGCTCGACTAGTTCTCCCGGCTGATAGTTGGCCGAGATAATCAGGCCTTCGGGCACAGTTTCGGAGAACTCTCCTTCTTCGGATTGGGCATAAACCAGGCCAGCCTCGGCTAAGACCGCGGTAGCCTGCTCCGGACTCAGTCCGACCAAGCTCGGCACCTCCCGAGGAACCGGGCCATCACTGAGCACAATGTCAACCCGCGATCCAAACTCGAGCTCTGTCCCGGGTTCAACTGATGCCGAAACGACTGCTCCGCGCGGCACGTCCTCGTCATAGGCGTTGCCCACCGATCCGATGATCAGATCGTCGGCTTTGAGAGCGGCATTAGCCTCAGCCAATGGCAGTCCGGTTACGGTGGGAACGACCCGCAGTTCTGGACCGAGCGAAACCCACAGCGTAACCTCTAGCCCCTCTTCCAACTCGAAACCCGGTGCCGGGGTCTGCTCAAGAACCTCGCCGGGCACCGAGTCGTCCTGTCGTCGCTCGAACACGACAGATGTCCAGTTGGCCAGCGAAATGTCGCGCTCGGCCTCCTCCACCGTTGATCCGACAAAGGTTCCAACGGGATGAGTCACAACAGCGATCGGTTCGGGGGATGGGTCCACGGCTTCAGATGTTGCGTAGCGGATGATGCCAACGGCACTCACAGCCAAGAGTGCAACCATGACCAACCACGGCCAGCGACGTTGACGGTCCACCGAATCCAATGAATCCTCCTCGCCACCATCATCAGCCCAGCCTGTGCCTCCATCATCGACCAAGCCTGGGCTGACCTCGTCCGCCCAGTGGCTGTCATTCGCGCTACCTGGCTTCGCGCTACCTGGCTTCGCGAGATTGTCAGCCGGATCCTGCGAATCAGGGTCGCGGAGGTCGACAACGCCGGTGTCTGGATCGAGATTTGCCGTTGGCATCGGATCCGTTGCACCCCTGGAACTTTGGCTTGTTGAGTCGGTTATCTCCTCGGCCCTTGCCTGAAGGCCAACCAGTGGGAGTCGTTTGGGTCTAGGTAAGGAGACAGCAGCGGCATTAAGCGCCGCTATGAACTCGGCACTTGTTGGTCGTTGATCGGGATCGACCCGACCAGCAGCCTCAACAATGTCGGCCAAGGGGCCAAGTTCGGGGATACGAGGGACATCGGTGTCCTGGCGGGTCAACATAGTAGCCAGCGGCGTTGGCTCGATGAGTGGGACCAGGCCGGTTACCCCCTCAATAAGGGTAAGAGCCAGGGAATACACATCGGCCCGCCCATCAACATTCTTGCCAGCCCCCTGCTCGGGTGGGGCATAGCGGGCCGTGCCGATAAGAGACCCCTCCGGCTCGGTCCACGCCGCTTCCGCAATTGCCCGGGCGATGCCAAAGTCGGCTACTCGAAGGCGGCCATCAGAACCGAAAAGCAGGTTGGCAGGCTTGATGTCGCGGTGGACAAAGCCGCGCTCGTGAGCATGAGCTAGCCCCTCTGCCGCATGCAAGCCGACAACGAGGGCCTGAGAGGGGGACAGGCGGTACCCATCATCGATCATCTGACGGAGACTGCCCCCCGGAAGCAGCTCGGTAACGAGGTAAGCCTCCTCATCATCGCCCCAATCGTGGACCGCCATCAGATGAGGGTGGCTCATCTGGGCTGCGGACTGGGCTTCAGCCTGAAAGCGTTTTCTGAACTTTGGATCTCCAACCAGGCCAGGGTGAAGGAGTTTGACCGCGACCTGACGACGGAGTGACTGATCCTCAGCCAGATAGACGGTGGCCGATGCCCCGGTACCGAGCGGGACGATTAGTCGATAGCGACCACCAATGACGCGACCAATCTCGGGGTCGTTCGCCGGATTGGCGGGCGATTTAACGCCAATCTGATCTGGAGGTCGGGCAGTCACCTCTCGAATGGTAGTGATTGAGAAGCAAACACCGGAGTACCCGCCCTCTCGAACTGCCAAGCTCTGGTTACGATCACTGATTCCGACATGGTCTGTACCCGCCAGGTCATCGTTGACCTTGGGCGAAAACAAGTTTGCCTGATCACCATTTCATCCCCGAGATGGGCACAATGGATACTGTGATTTCACCCGGCCGCCAACGAACGGTCATTGTCGTAATGGTTGGGGTGGCTTTTGGTGCCCTGATTCTCGGTGCCATGTTCTCCGCCCCTACCCAACCGGGTGCCGCTGTCTTGCGTGGAACCGCAGCCGACGGTGGTGGCGACCGGGGTTCGGTGGCCAACGGCGAGGTTGAACTTCCGGTAAACCCGGTTGAGGGCTGGCTCCCCGCGGCTGGTGATGGAACTGCCTGCAGCGAGCGAGTTGGGGTTGATCTCATCCCCGGCTATGCCGCAATCTTGACCATCAATGGTCTGAAGATTCCACTAGAAGAGATGAATAGCTATGCCGCTCCCGGCCAAACCAGGGATGCCGGGGCAACTATTGGAGAATTTACTTGGGGACCGGAGGAGGGCTGCCCATTTGGCACAGTTCTGCGGCCAACCAACAATCAGGTCATCGCCTGCATCTACCGCAACGAAGAGGGTCCAGAGAACTGCAACCCGATTGAGCGACCAGGTGGATTCGACTTGTAGGCAGTCTGGCCACCATCCTCGCCCATCGCTCACTCGTCTTTGAGTTCTGGGATAGCTTCTGCAAATTCTCCGGTTTGGAGCAGGCGATTGAAGGCCTCCTCGTTGATCATGGGGATTCCAAGCGCCTCGGCCTTGGTTACCTTGGATGCCCCCGGTTCGGATCCGACGACCACGACGGTGGTTTTCTTCGAGACCGAACCCGGGTTTTTCCCGCCACGAGCCTTGATGGCCTCTCCAACTGAGTCCCGGCTGTATCCCTCCAATCCTCCGGTCACCACAATCGACAATCCTTGCAATACCTGATCCAACTCGGATCTCTTGGGTCCTTGCAAATTCAACCCAGCATGTCGGAATTTGTCCATCAGAGCACGCCCCTTTTCTGAGGACAAGAAGCTCACGGTGCTGGCGGCAATAACTGGGCCAACCCCATCGACCGCCGCCATCTCATCCACTGAGGCCTCCATGATGGGATCGAGGTGGCCAAAGGCGTTGGCCAGCCCCTCCGCACCGGAGGGGCCAAGATGCGGGATCCCCAGACCGATCAATAAGTTGGTAAGGGGGCGAGACTTAGAGGCCTCGATTGCGGCCCGCAGGTTGTCGATGGAGGTCTGGCCAAACCCTTCGAGTTGCGCCACTTTGTCCCAGTCAATGAAATACAGGTCGCCGGAGTCGGCAATGAGCCCCTCATCAAGAAAGAGCGCAACCCGGCTCTCTCCCATGCCTTCGATGTCCATGGCGCTTCGCCCCGCAAAGTAGGAGATTTGGGAATGTCGGCGGGCGGGGCAAACCGGATTTACACAAAAGGTGTTGGCCTCCCCCTCCGGTCGCTCGAAGGGTTCGCCACAGGTTGGGCAATCGGTGGGGAACTCCCACTCTGGCAAACCCTCTGGCCGCTCAGACAAGACCGGGCCCAGGACCTCGGGGATGACGTCACCCGCCTTGCGAACCACCACGGTGTCCCCCGGCCGAACGTCCTTGAGCTTGACCATGTCCTGATTGTGCAGGGTGGCCATCTCTACGGTGGATCCAGCGACCACCACCGGCTCAAGCACAGCGAACGGTGTCGCACGGCCCGTTCGGCCAACCGAAACCTCGATGCTGCGGAGCAGGGTCATTTTCTCCTCCGGTGGAAGTTTGAAAGCCATGGCCCAACGGGGGGCCCGTGCGGTTGACCCCAGCGTGCGCTGAGCGGCGAGCGAGTCGACCTTGATGACGGCTCCATCAATCTCGTAGTTGAGGTCGTGGCGATGATCTTGCCAGTAGTTGATGAAAGTAATCACCTCATCAATGGTCGACACTTTACGCCGCTCGGGATTGACCGGGAACCCCAATTGCTCAAGCCAGTCCAGCGACTGAGAATGGGCATCCAACGATGGTCCTCCGATGACCTGTCCAAGCTGGTAGGACCAGAAGGCCAGATTGCGGCTGGCGGTAACTGTGGAGTCCTTCTGGCGAAGGCTTCCAGCGGTGGTGTTCCGAGGGTTAGCGTACAACGCCAGCCCCGCCTCCTGCTGGCCGGCGTTCAACCGGACAAACTCATCCAGAGGCATATAGACCTCGCCCCGAACCTCAAGGATTTCGGGAACGCTCAGACCCTTGTCGGCCAAGAGTTGGTCATCCAGCCGCTTTGGAATGATGTCGACCGTTCGAATGTTGGCTGTGATGTCCTCACCGGCCCGACCATCTCCCCTGGTGGCGGCTTGAACCAGGACCCCATCGTCATAACGCATCGACAGGGCAATACCATCGATCTTCAACTCACAGACGTAACCAATGGCGGCGCCATCTTCCAAATCGAGACCTTTTGCTACCCGAGCGGCCCAGGACCGCAGTTCGGCCTCTTCAAAGGAGTTGTCCAGGCTCATCATTGGGGATGTGTGCACGACCGTGGCGAAGGTGGCCGAGGGTGCACCCCCGACCATCATGCTCGGTGAGTCGCTAGTGGCTAGTTCCGGGTGGTCCTGCTCGAACCGAAGAAGCTCCCGGACAAGTTGGTCATAGTCTGCATCGGGGATTTCTGGCGCATCGTCCTCGTGATATCGGGCATTGTGGTGGGCGATAAGAGCCCGAAGTTCAGAAACACGGTCAGCAGCATCCACAAACGAGAGGTTACCGAGGCAGACTGACGGCCGATGGATCTTGCGAAACTCGGGCTGTGGCCAATACGTGTGGCCTGGTTTGTCCTCCTTGGGGTGTCTGGCTTTGGATTCCGTGAGATTCTGGCCAACACCACCAATCCACTACAGACTGTGGCCGAGGTCATGTTGTGGGCCACCTGGTTTGTCGGACTGGTCGCCCTCCTTGCCCCCTCGACGGTTTCCCTCACGGTGTTCCGCATCATTGCCCCGGCTTCAGTTGTCTCACCCTTACTGGGGGCGTTACTGGCCCGAACCTGGACCTGGCCCGTCCTGAGTGCCATTGGAGTGGGTCTTATTATCACCGTGCTGGCCCTGAGCCCACCGGTTGGCGATGTCATGGTCAACGGCTCCTCCTATGGACCCGAACGCCGACTGGCCCTGCGCCCACCGGGAGCACTCTTGGTGGGACCAATCCAACTGGCCTGGCTGGGGAGCTTTTTCGGTATCGTCACTGGTCCCCTTCTCATCGCCAACGCCAACTATGTGATTGGGCCAATCGCCCTGGCCGTCGGCTTGGTTGTTGCCAACCAAACGACTCGCTCGTTGCATCAACTATCACGCCGTTGGGCGGTTTTTGTGCCTGCAGGCTTTGTGATTCATGACTACTGGGTTTTGGCCGAGTCGATCCTCCTCCGGCGGAAAACTGTGCGTGCCCTCGGCCCGGCCGCTCTGGACATTGGCAACTATCTGGATCTCAGCGCCAACGCCCGTGGCCTGGCCCTCATGGTTCAACTAGAGGCCAAGGTGCCGCTGGCATTGCGAGCAAAGGGGGATATCCAAACCTTCTCCGCTCATCGTCTCATTTTTGCGCCAACCCTTCCTGGCTCCCTTCTGCGCGAGGCTCGGTTGAGGGGAATCCGGATCGGATCTGACCCCCAACTCCTAGACGTCGATGAGGCCGATGAGATTTACGAAACCGATGAAGGCGACTAGGCGCTAGCCAACAACGGAGGGGTCTGGTACCAAGTCCCGTTGAAGCCATTGGAAAACACCAAATCCCCCGGTTGAGCGGCCGAGCGACTGGGCCACAATTTCTGCCCCGTCTACCGAGATCGGTGTTGCATTTGGAGCCTTGATGTGGACCTCGGCTACCCGCTCCGCCAGAACGAAAAGGCCGACGGCTTCCTCAACGGAGGTGCCAACGGTCAACAAGCCATGGTTTCGAAGGATGCACAGGTTGGCCTCACCCAGGGACCTAGCAATCCGAGCCCCAGCTTCGGGCGACTGCACTTCCAATTCTTCATCGTCGAATAGTGCTTGATCAAAGACGAATCGGCATGATTCCTGGCTAATGGGGGCGAAAGGTTGGGCCATGGCTGACCAGGGGGTGCCGTAGCCGGTGTGGGTATGAGCAGCCGAGACCACTTCGGGTCGGGCGGCCAGGACCGGCGAATGGATGTTGTAACCCGCGGTGTTCGGGCCCCGGCTTCCCAACGATTCGGGATCGCCACCAGCGGCCACGGTTCCTTGGGGAGAAACCAGGATGAGCGAGTCGACGGTAGCCAAACGGAACGGGATGCCGTAGTCCAGCAACCAGAAGTGATCGCTTTGTTCCGGATCCCGGGCGCTGATATGGCCATCACCCAGTTGCCCCCAGTGCAAGGCACCAAAGATCCGGTAGCCAATGGCCACCATTCGTTTGCGATGAATTCGCTCATCCTCTACCGAGCGCACAGTATGAGGGCCGTCAATGTCGGCAAATTCCGGATAGGTCAAGGTCATGGCTTGATCCTAGCTTCAGGCCCAGACTTCGGCCGAACCCGAGTTGCTCGCTAACGCTCACAACTCCCACGACTCTCAACCATCCCAGATAGTCCCACCCTCATTGAACTGAGTCCACGTATCGGCCTTCGGCCGAACCCGAGTTGCTCGCTAACGCTCACAACTCCCACGACTCTCAACCATCCCAGATAGTCCCACCCTCATTGAACTGAGTCCACGCGAACCAGAAGGCTTGGTGAGCAACGAGTTCGTTTCCATCCAGGTCAGTGGCTCGAAAGCCACTTCCTTGCGGGACCAAACGAACGCCGTCCGCCTCGACGGTCTCACCCGCAGCAATGGCCATTTGTACCCTGGCCACCACGAACCCCACCGGGTCGCCGTTGGCGTTGATGACACCAATCACCGGAGTATTGGCAACATAGCGGCCATCTACATCGCCAACGGGAAAGATCGGTCCGTCATCGTCCCTCCCCCGCAAGGGGTCAAGCGGGTACACCCTTCCAATGCCACCGAATTGGTCGACGATGGTCGTATTTGGGTGATCCTGTTTCCATGCACCCCAGGTGGTCGTCACTACCGTGATCTGTTCCAACTCCACGCCAGCATCAAAGAGAGGGCCGGTAATGGCCTGCCCGGTGAAGGTATTGAATACCGATTTGGAGTTGAGGTCATACATCACTTTGTTTGATCGGCTCAACAGGCCAGTCGTCCGAAGAACCGGAACCTCGATGCCAGCGGCGACCGAATCAGTGAGGTAGGCCTGAGCCGACCCACAGAGCGTGCAATAGGGAAGCCCAATTCGACGACCTCCGAGCGTGTCATTCACCATCTCATGAACTTCCATGATGTTCTTTTGATAGGCCCTGGCTTCCCCGTTTAGGGAAACGCCAAAGACTATGCCCTCATCGTCATACCAATCACCACCAGCAGCATCGGTGGTCTTGGGGTCATCCAAAGCGGGAATGCAGCCACGGAAACAGACGTCGGGATCGCCAAGAGGACGATCGTCGATCAACACTCCACCCCAACTCACTATCCGCCAATCAATAGCCGAGTCCTTACCCGGAGCAGCGTCTTCGAAGAACGGAGCCCAGCCAGGTTCAACTAGCACGAACAACTCCCCCTTGTAAGTCGCGTACTCGTCGAAGGCTGGAATGTCCCATGCCAACAAATAGTCAGTGGTGTCACGCCACGGATTGACCTCAGAGATCTCGACACCGGTTAGCTCGGCAAATCCCTCCAGAACTGCTCGAACAAGCGGCCCTCCGCGAAGGAATCGTAAGAGATCAGAAAGAAACCAGGCAACACGAGCATCGCCATGACGAGCAATTGCCTGGATGTGTTCCGGTTGAAGCCCGCCGTCTAAGACACCGGCCAGAGCGTCAAGATCGGCCAGCAAGGCCGGGGCGGTGGACCCGAAGGGCACATCGGGCGCTGGCCCGAAGTCTTGCTCAATGCCTGGGATGGGTTCCTCAATGCCCACGGAATCCGCCGAGGGGGTCAAATCCGTTGCATCTTGCTGGCCCAAGTCGACCTGTGCAACCCCCTCATCGGGACTCGCCTGGCCCGAGGTCGAACATGCCGACGCGGTCACCAACATGGCGACACCGATGGCACCAGCCACAACCCGGCGAGATCTCAGCATCAAAACAAGCTACTCATGTTGACCAACATCTCGGCTCCCAAAGAGATGAACAAGTCAGGAACAATCGTTCGGCTCCCGGCATTCCAGCCTTCACAAAAGTACCTAGCCGGACGGAATAGCGAAGATGACCACAAACAAAAGCCCAAACAACAATCCGGAATTGAGACCGAGTTTCAGTCCACGTTGGGCAATGGCCTTGTTCGATCGCAATAGAAGTAGGGCCTGAACCACCTGAACAAGGTAGTACGCAGCAAACGCCCGGGATGCCAGACTCACGATGGAGAAGACATCAACGGACCAAACCACACCAATCGCCCCCGCCGTCACAAACAAGAATCCCAGGCGGCTGGCCGACGCCGACTTCATGGCCCCGGTGAGCATTTCGCCGCCGCCAGCAGTATCAGCGACCGCGGCACTCAACTGGCTGGCCACCGCAGCAACAACGAGGAGCGGAACCAGGATCGGGGTGATCTCAACCACCGCATCAAGAATCGCCGTCTCATCAACCCGGGCGGGCAGGGCATCAAAAACCCGTACCGACAGCCCAACAAATGCGACATAGACCGCGGCAGAGATCAACTGGGCGGCCCGCATGGAACTGACCCTTGTCGGTCGGTCATAGTGAGCGCCGAGGTAACGCGAGGTTTCGAAACCCTGCACCACTAACAGCATTCCCGCCAAAATTCGAGCCGTGGTGAACGCATCATTGCTCACTCCAGGCCCACGGTAGGCGTCGACTACCAGACCAATATCTCCAACATTGAGCACCAACAAACCACCAAGCAACCCCCCAATGATGGCCAGCTTCACGCTAACGGCGAGCTCCTCAACCAGTTCGAGTCCATGCAAACCTCGCCACCAGCCCACGGCGGCAATAGCAACCAATACCACCGTAGTGAAAGTCTGGAATACAAAGGCTCGATCAGTAATCGACCCAAGCAGGAAGGACGACATCAACCGCAAATAGAAGGCCACAGAAATGACGTAGGCAAAGCCAAGTAGCAGGCGGGAAACGCGATCGAGTCGAACTGGGATCGGCAGGTCCCCACGAACAAGGGAGCTACCCCCATCAAGCTGGGGCTCCCCATGGGCAATGACCAGCCGAATTGACGAGCCAATTCCAAAGGCCACGACGACAATCCCGGCCATGGCCAGCGGAGCATAACGGCCAACCGTTGGAGCGAGCAGAGGTGTTACCACCAAAAAGCCTGATCCGATGATGGAAGCCAACGGCGTAAGCGTTGCCTTCCACCAGGGCGACTTGCGAATTCGGGGAACGGCCAGGATCCCACCCACAATCACTATGACCGCCACAACCAGAGCCGCCATCAGCCGGTGCCTAGCGGGCTACCACCTGCATTGCCGCTGCCGCGCCGGGGACCGCTGGCCTTGGCCAGGCGATCAAGGATCGCCGCCAGCATCGGGCCAGATGTCGGAGGTATCACTACAATCTCCAACGGGTCGGTGGCATCGGCCGCTCGTAGGGCGTCATAGAGTCCTCGGGCAAAGCCACGGGTGTCGGCAGGAAGGCGAAGGGTTATCGCCCCAGGACTGCCGAAGTTTCTCGACATCGCGTTTGCGGACTTGGTCCCATGACCGGCCACAATAAACACCGTTCCCGGCCCGGCACCTTGGCTTGAGTTTGCCACCCGAAGAGGGGCCGAGGGAGAGTAGTGGCTACTCAGCATTCCCGCTGCCCGTGACACACCAGCCCTGCCATCAATGACCTTCTCACCGACAACGGTCTCAATCTGTTCGCTGAGGATCCCACCCGGGCGAAGCAGGACTATTGGTCCACTGTCCAGGATCTCCACGATGGTCGACTCGAGACCAATCTCGGTTGACCCCCCATCGAGAACGGCATCAATCTTGTCTCTCAGGTCGGCTAGAACATGGCCAGCAGTCGTTGGGCTGACATGGCCAAAACGGTTGGCCGAAGGGCCAACGACACCTCCGCCAACCAGCCTGAGCAATTCTTGAGCTACCGGGTGATCTGGCACCCGAAGACCGACCGTGTCACGCCCTCCTGTGGCCAAGGAAGACACCCTATTGGTTCGGGGCACGATCATCGTCAGGGGGCCAGGCCAAAAGGCCTCGGCCAGGCCAAGCATCCGATCGTCACTGCTTGTCGTCCACTTCGATAGGTTTTCGCTAACACCAAGATGCACGATCAGAGGATGACCCTCCGGACGGCCCTTGGCTCTAAAGACTCTGGCCACGGCCGAGTCATTCGCTGCATCAGCACCCAGGCCATAAACAGTTTCGGTGGGGAAGGCCACAACACCACCCTGTTGGAGCAGTTGTGCCGCCTGCCCAACCTGATCTGGGCCAAGAAGCAAGGAGGACCCTTGCTGGCTCAGATCACCTTCATCCCTCATCCGGCGATGCCGCCGCCAACGACCTCGTCCTCCACATACAGTACGACAGACTGGCCAACTGCCACCCGCTGATGAGGCTCATCCCATAGCACTGTTGTTGGCTTGGCGGCCTCAACTCTGGCCGGCTTGCGGGCTCCATGAGCCGAACACTGCACGATGAGTTCTCCAGTAACTGGGCCCGCGGTCCAGACCAGATCGGGAACTTCGGTTTGCCGGGTAAGGGTGTCTTCGAATGAACCAACGGTGACAATGGCGGCATCATGGTCGATGTCGATGACATAGCGCCGCTCGGCGGCACCACCGAGGTCGAGACCCTTTCGCTGACCGACGGTCACCAATTCGATACTTGGCGCGGAGCCAACGACTGTTCCTGCTTGATCGACAATGGTGGCGCTCCGAATTGGGATGCGTTCCCCGAGAAAAACCAGACGGCCCTTCTCCCCCCGTCCAGGTGTGCGTTCGATGAAGCACACGTCCTGACTGTCCGGCTTGTTCGCCGTTCGTAGCCCAAGCTCACCCGCTAGTTCCCGCACATGATCCTTGGTAAATGCGCCGACGGGTAGCCGTAAGCGACGGATCTGATCCTGAGCCAACATGTGGAGCACATAGCTCTGATCCTTGGCCGGATCGGCACCCCGACCAATGTGGTAGACACCGTCGGCCCGTCGGCGGACCTGGGCATGGTGACCGGTTGCGATCAAGTCGAACCCCAACGCGTCGGCCCGGCGAAACAACTTGTCGAACTTGATATGTCGGTTGCATTCGATGCAGGGGTTGGGAACTCTACCGGCGGCATAGTCGGCCACGTAAGGTTCAACCACATGTCGATCGAAATCGTCACCGAAGTTGAAGACATGGTGATCAATCCCAAGCTGTTGAGCCACCCGGCGAGCATCTTCCACATCGGAGACCGAGCAACACCCGGAATCGGTTTCGCCGCCCCACAGCTTGAGGGTTACACCGGTTACGTTGTGGCCCTCTTCAACCAGCAGAGCAGCGGCTACGGTCGAATCGACCCCCCCAGACAGGGCAACCAGAATGTCAGCCATGACGACCATCCGCGGAAGCTCGAAGTTGGTTAACGGCTGCGGGAATGGCAGCCAACGCGGCCTCAATGTCAACCTCAGCAGTGGTGTAACCCAAGGACAGTCGCAGCGACCCAAAGCCAAGAGTGCGCGAGAGCCCCATGGCCCCAAGTACGTGACTAGGTTCCATGGCCCCACTGGAACAAGAAGCCGCGGCCGAAGCGTACACCTCGGCCCGCTCCAACAAAAAGAGCAGCGATTCACTTTCGATGTCTTCGAAACACAAATGCGCGATATTGGCGGTTTTGGCTCGCCGCGGGCTGGTCTCGATCGATCCAGGAACAGTACTCAAGACTCCGTCCAGCAGGTGATCCCGTAGGGCCGAAACCCGTTTGATCTCGTGTTCGCGATTGCTGACCATCTCCGATGCCGCTGCGGCCATCGCGACGATACCGGCCACGTTTTGGGTACCACTACGCCTGCCTCGCTCCTGACCACCACCAATGGTCCTGGCTGACACGTTGGCCGAGCCGCGCACAACGAGTACACCAACCCCCTGGGTCCCGCCAAATTTGTGGGCGCTGACCGAAACCAGGTCTGCCACCGAACCGATGTCAGCCACATCGAGCCAGGAGAAGGCTTGCACTGCGTCGGTGTGCAGGAGCGCGTTGGGGGCGTGCTCGCGCACCAGGGCGGCTATGTCGGCCAAGGGTTGAATGACCCCCGTCTCGTTGTTAGCCAGCATGATCGAGACCAGGCTGACGTCTGGCCCTAACGCCTCCACCAGGGCATCAAGTTTGACACGGCCGGACCGCTCGACGGGAACAATCGAACCACCAACCAATTCGACTGGTTCCAAGACCGCGTGATGTTCGACTGCAGAACACACAAGGCGACCGGGTCGGGCTTGGAGGGTCCCAAAGACAGCCATATTGTCGGCCTCGGTTCCCCCACCGGTAAACACGATCTCACCGGGCTGGGCTCCAAGCGTCTCCGCCATGACCTCGCGAGACTCATCCAAAGCCTTGTTGGCATTGCGGGCCATGCGGTGGGCCCCGGATGGATTGCCGTACTCAGAGGTGAGATAGGGCATCATGGCCTCAAGCGCAACCGGCCGAAGCGGGGTCGATGCTGCATGATCGAGATAGTGGGCCACATCAAAAGGCTAGCGGTAGGGTTCGGGACCATGACCAGCTTCGGTCCCGAAACCTATGGCGAATCCTTTGCCGACGTATATGACCAGTGGTACGGGCAGATCACCGATGCCGAGGCGACCGCCGACTTTCTTGCCAATCGGCATAGAAGCGGGCCAGTTCTGGAGGTCGGCGTCGGCACCGGTCGTCTCGCTCAACCACTCATCCAGCGCGGGATGGTGGTGGTCGGCCTCGATGCCTCGGCTTCCATGCTGGCCCAGTGCCCTCGCAGTGTTCACGCCGTACGCGCTGACATGGCCGCTCTGCCGTTTGCCGCCAGTAGCTTTGGGTCCGCCTTGTGTGCCTTCAATACCTTGTTCAATCTGCCATCGGCCCAAAGCCAGCAAGATTTTCTCAACCAGATCGCCCACTGTCTCGCACCCGGCGCTCCTCTGGTGATCGAGACCATTACCGGACATGGACTTGGTTCGAGCAACGACTCCTCTCTGGGAGTGTCACGAGTCGAGGTGGACCGCCTTGTTTTGTCGGCCACGACGGTAGACGCCGACGCCCAGACCATCACCGGCCAACATGTCGACATCACCAGTTGCGGGATCAAGATGCGCCCCTGGTTTCTCCGCTGGACTACGCCAACACAACTGGACGAACTAGTCGATCAAACTCGCCTACAACTCGTCGAGCGGTATGCCACATGGGCTCAAGACCCCTTTGAAGCTTCCGGGGAACTGGCAATCTCGGTCTATGAGAGGCTCAAAGACTAGATCCGCCAGACCATCTGTGGGTCTAACTCGTCGTGCCAATTCTGGCTGCTTTCGTGCTCGACTAGGACAAGAATGGTCCGAGAGTTCCGGCATAATAGGCCAGGGCACCCAACACCACAACAACTGAGACCGACACCGCCAAAACCACGGACTGTGGCTGGTTGAACCGTCGAGGAAGATACCCAAGGACGGCCCCAACAAGTCCACCGCCCACGATCCCACCAAGGTGACCCCAGAACGAAATTCCCCCGAGGAAGAAGGGAATAGCAAGGTTCAACAGGAGCAGGCGGCTTAGTGGTGACTGCATAATGGGCTGACCCCGAGATGACATGATGACCACCGCTCCACCAGCCATACCGAGGGCTGCTCCGGAGGCCCCCAACGTAGGAACACTCCAGTCGAAGAGCAGAACCGCCGCCGATCCGCCCATAAGGCCAGCAAAGTAAACCAGCGCGGTACGAAGCCACCCCAGGCCCGACTCCAGATATCGCCCGAAGTTGTAGATGAAGTAGCAGTTGAATAGAAGGTGAAGCAAGCCTCCGTGCAGGAATGCTCCGGTAACAATGCGCCAGTACTGACCGTTGCTTGCAACACCGGGACCCCAAAGCAGGTAGTCCTGATCGAAAGCAGGTCCAAGCGTCGTTTGGACCACGAATACGAAGACGATGCTAGCCAGGACGGCGTATGTGAAAGGCGTGCCAGCCTGGATGGACCGAGTGGTGTAGACCTTTTGCGCTCCGGACTTGGCGCACTCTGGACAGTGGAACCCAACCGAGGCTGGGTGCATGCATTCGGTACAAATTGGTCGGTCACATCGTTGACAGCCGACAGCAGCCTGGCGATCTGGATGTCGATAGCAAGCTTCGTTTGGCGCGACCATCTGGGCAATTTAACCGTCTTAGAGCAATGCAAGACCTCGCCGTCCATACTTATGCGATTGCGGCGATCACTACTTGCAAGCAGACCCTTATCTTGGAGGTAAGAACATGATTAAAGAATTCAAAGATTTTGTAAACAAGGGCGGCGTTTTTGAAGCCGCCGTTGGACTCATTTTGGCTTTGGCCTTCGCCCCAGTGGTGCAAGGTATGGTCGATTTCCTAATCATGCCAATCGTGGCACGTATCTTTGGCCAGCCCGATTTCGGTGCCTTCAAGATCGGACTCGGCGGAAGCCAAGAGGTGACCCTTGAGGACGGCACGGTCGTCATGCAAGAGCCTGCCATCGAATACGGGGCTTGGCTCACGCTAGTCCTCAGTTTCATCCTGATCGCCCTTGTCATCTTCATGCTGGTCAAGGCCTATAACAAGACCGTTGAGCCGGAGGCCGAAGACGACGGCCCAAGCGAGGTTGATGTGCTGACGGAGATTCGCGACCTATTGGGTAAGCGCTAGTCAGACTAAGGAAGATCTGATTCTTTTGGAGCGAAGGGGGAAACCTTGGTTGAGCCTGTGAGCGAAACCAACGTTCCCTCTTCGGCTCCCACAAGCTCCTCACCAACGTGGCGGACACTGGTCACTCCTTCGACCCGCTTTTTCAGAATGCGTTCGATTCCGTCCTTCATGGTGGCTGTCGAAGCCGGGCACGTTACACAGGCACCAGTCAACTCGACAGAGACCTGACCATCCTCGGTGACACCGCGTAAGAAGATGTCTCCCTCGTCGGCCTGGATAGCTGGCCGCATGATCCCAATGACCTTGGACACGTTCTGATAAAAGTCGCTCGACTCCTCAAGCAGCCTGGGTTCCAGCGCCGATTCGTTCAGTTGTTGGTCAGTCATTGTTCTTTCTTGGATCATGCTCGTCCATGAACACCGTATCGCCCTACCCTTCACACCATGTTCGATGCGATCCTGGGGGCTCTACCCTCTTCAGCGTCACCATGGCCCAAAACATTCCCGGTTTTCGCCCACCAGGGCGGATGGGATGAAATTCTCCTAGTCGGCGTTCCCCTTGCTTCCATCGGGGTCCTCTTGTGGCTAGCCAACCGGCGTGTCAATAAGCAACTGGCTGACACTGCGAAGGGCTCCCACATCGGCGCCAACCTACCCGAACAGCAGATTACTGATTCTAGCGGTCCGTGACCGAGGCTCGTTTCCGTCAAACACTGAGCCGGGAAGAGGCCGAAGGACTCCTGGAGCCTCGAGTCGACTTCCTGGTTGAACACCAGGAGTCTCCTGGGGTGTTCGTCCAGGGGGAAGGCCCGTTTCAGCGATACCGACGAACGGTTCAGACCTCACCGGCTTCTGAGGGCATGCTGCTGGTCGAAGAGGTCACAGAGTTTCGGCTTGCCATGCCCGTTTGGCGACCAATATTCACCCCACTCATGCGACGCGGACTCGTCGAAGTCGATCGTGCCCCACGCCGGCGAGCCTGGTGGCCTCGAGAGGTTCTGACTTCGAGGAGCACCACCCTGGTTTCGGTTTTAGCTGTCCTGAATGTCGTTGCGGGCTATCTCGGCGTCATCATCAGCCAAACCATCTCCTTTGCCTCCAAGGAGTTCGAAGCCAGCAACTCCCTTCAAGCAACGACTCTTGCAGCCCTCCGGATAGGCGTGGTCCTGTCGGCTCTGCTGATCGGCCGGGCGGATAGATCCGGACGTCGTCCACTACTTCTGAGCTTCGCCCTCGCCGCCATCTTGTTTACCGCCAGCGGCGCACTTTCTACCAACATGTTGTCCCTCGGTGTTAGCCAGGCACTCGCCCGTGGGTTTGGAACCGGGCTTTTGACCCTCCTAACCCTGGCGGTAACCGAAGAAGTGCCAGCCGGGGTGCGCTCTCTTAGCGTCGCCCTGATGGCTATGGCCACCGGCTTTGGTGCCGCCCTTGTCCTTGTCGTGCTTCCAACAGCCGACATTTCGACCGGGAGTTGGCGAATAGTCTATGCGCTCTCACTGATGTTCTTGCCGGTCCTTTGGTGGGTGGCCAAGAACCTGCCAGAGACCCGGCGTTTCGATGTCGCGATAGAACATCACTCCTCGGGAACGGTGAACTATCGACGTTTCGCGCTCTTGGCTGTGTCCTCCTTCTGTGGGGCCCTGTTCCTATCTCCGGCCTCCCAACTCCAGAATCAGTACTTGCTGGGTGAACGGGGGTTTTCGGCCACCAAGATCAGCGTCTTTCGCCTCCTCATTTCCACCCCAGTCGGTCTCGTGTTCCTTGCTGCTGGATATTTCGCAGACCGATACGGACGCAAGCGGATCGGCAGCATGGGGATGGCCCTCGGCGCAACAATGGCCCTAATTTCCTACTACAAGAGCGGTCCAGCACTTTGGATTAGTTCCCTGCTCAGCGTCTGGCTGCTTGGGGCGTCCTACACCGCACTGAGGGGTTACCAGACCGAACTTTTCCCCACCCGGGCCAGAGCAAAGATTGGTGGCTGGCTCGATGTCATCGCCGTCACCGGTAGCGCAACCGGCCTTATCCTCGTCGGTTGGCTAAGTGACCGCTGGGGAAGTATCGGTCAGGCCCTGCTCATGGTGCTGTGGGCTCCCCTGCTGGTCGCATTCCTCGTTTCAAACAAGTACCCGGAAACAGCGTCCCAAGAGCTTGAGAAGTTTAATCCTGGCGACTCTCCACTCGATTCGCCTCGTCCGAAACCCACCTAGTCGGTTAGAGACGAAGCGCTCACCGTCCTAGCCAATCGGCGACCGCTGCCACCACAGTTGGATCATGTTTGCCAACCGGGTCATGACCCGTGCGTTCCAACCAAACCTGGTTGACCTCGCCGGGAATCATGGGCAAGTACTGGGCGAACTCCGGCTCTTTCCCCAGCGGATCGCTGGATCCCTGAACCAACAACACCGGAAGGTCCAGCTTGGGAAAGTGCTCGACCCTCAACTCCTGTGGCTTCTTGGCCGGGTGCAACGGATAGCTCAACAGGATCAGGCCAGCGGCCGGCAGACCATTGGCCACAGCGATGGAACATGCTCGACCACCCAAGGAGCGCCCACCCAGAACCATTTCATCTTGTTCTATCCCCCACTCCTTAGCCAACCTTTCACAGTGTTGGCGAACCGACTCGATCAGCTTGGGCATTCGGTCCGGGGGTCGTCTTCCCGGATCCTTGTCCCGGTAAGCAAAATTGCATCGTGCCACCGGAATGGGGAGGGCGCGCTCGAGGGCGAGAAACAGTCGGTGATTTCGATCGCCTCCTGCTCCATGAAACAGCACCAGTCCCTTCATCGGGTCTCCTCCCACTTGTTGGCTCACCATTTCGGCTGAGGCCAAAGTTGATTCTTTCTGTGTCTTCTTTCTGTGTCTTCTTTCTGTGTCTTCTTTCTGTGTCTTCTTTCTGTGTCTTCACTCAGACAGCAGAATTCGGCGAGCCTCGGCCAGGTCGGCGATACGTTTTGCCGCCTCCTCGGTTAGGCCGCCGTGGTCGGGGTGAGCCTCACGAACCAGCCAACGAAAGCGTCGTTGTACCAGCCTTTTGCTTGAGCCCTCAGCCTCGGATTTGCCGATTCCCAGCACATCCCTGGCCCACGCAACCGGATCATTCCACGCGCACAACTCCGCCATGCTCGCCACTCTTCCACCCATGATCTGACTCATGAAACGCCGGTCGACGTCTCCGACCCAAAGCAGAGCTTGCATGATGGCGTCGAAGACGGGTCCTTGAGCCTCGGAGGGAAGCGAAGCAGCGGCATACACCGCGGCCAAAGACTGTTGAATGGGTCGTCCGGTTTCGTCGGCGAAGACGAACTCCAATCGACCGTCATGGCCAACCAGACGATGCACGCTACTGAGCAATCCGACTCGATCGGCCTGGTATCGATGACGTAGGCGTGGCTGCACCACCCTTTCACCGGCGGCCAGTTGCTCGATCAGGTGAAAAAGACCCTCTCGTAGCTCGGGATCGATCCGACTAGCAGTATTGGCGACAATTCCAGCAAGCAACAGACCACCGGCCCCGGGGGAGGGAGCGATCGGCAAGTTGCGGCCCCCGAGTGCGATTCGCCTGGTCGGAGCGATCGCCCGAGAATGGCAGACCTCCAGTTCGGCAACAATCATTGTTGGCACACTATCTGCGGACTCGCCATGTGCCCGACTGTGCTCTCCTCGGTCGTCCGAGATCCCGGACCCAGTGCATGCCAGGCCATGAGATTGTGCGACAATTGGTCATGGCCTTCGATATCAACGCACTGCGCGTTAAACCAGGAACATCCGTCGACCTCTCAACGATCGATCCCGACTCCACCCCTCAGTGGTCCGATAAGCAGTCCGGGGACGTTTCCAATAAGGAAGCAGGCAAGGCTCGGGTTCTTGAGTTGAACGAACGACTAGAAAGCCTTCAAGAACTCCTCTATGCCGAGGGGAAGCATCGGATTCTCGTCGTCATCCAAGCGATGGACGCCGGAGGCAAGGACGGCACGATCAAGCATGTGTTTGAAGGGGTGAATCCCAGCGGAGTGAAGGTCGCCGCCTTCAAGGCTCCGACATCGAACGAGCGGGCCCACGACTATCTGTGGCGGATTCACCAGCATGTGCCGGCCAACGGTCAGCTGACCATTTTCAATCGCAGCCACTATGAGGATGTCTTGGTTGTGCGAGTGATGGATCTCGTGGAGAAGGATCGTTGGAAAAAGCGGTACGACCACATCGTCAACTTTGAGCAGATGCTGGTGGATGAAGGAACGACTATTATCAAATTCTTCCTTCACATCTCCAAGGAAGAGCAAGGTCAGCGTCTCCAGGAGCGGCTGGACCGTCCCGAGAAGAACTGGAAGTTCGATAGTGGCGATCTGGTTCACCGTGAACGCTGGGGCGACTACCAGAAGGCCTTCGAAGCAGCGATTGAACGCACCAGTACCGAGGATTCGCCGTGGTATGTCATACCGGCCAATCGCAAGTGGTACCGCAACATCGCCATCTCTGAGGTCATCGTTCAAACCCTGGAATCACTACAAATGGAATTCCCTCCCGCCCCAGATGACATCGCCGCGATGACCATCGCCAACTAGAGCAGTGGCCGCCAAGATGGACCGAAATTCAGGCTGGACTCAGGCTGGATTTAGCTGTTCTCGGCCCGTCGAGAATAGTGAAGCGCACCCATTTCCCGTAGCT
>JAJRXF010000053.1 GCA_024276425.1 Actinomycetes bacterium
ATCGTCCTGACCGAAGGAACCACCGAAGACGTCGAAACCTACATCAACCCTGTCCTACTCCTTCAAGCATGGGACGACCTTGTGCTCCCGGACGCAGTCATAGTCATGTGGCAACCATGGATCACCAGCCACCAGGCCAAGTAATCAGTTCTCTCCTTTAGGCGCTACAGACACGACATCCAGTCGCGTACCAAAACCCGGACGGAACGGATTCGCTCTAGGCCGCAAAGATTCCTTTGATGGTGTCACCATGTCGCCCATGGTTCACCGTTCCAGGCCATGGCCTGGGCTGGGACGGTTCTTGATCCGCGATGCCCGTTCGGCTTCGATGTCTTGGAATACCTGATATTCCTCGCTGCCGCGCATCTCGGCCCGGTGGCCGGGAATCACGAAATCGTAGACCCCGCGCTCTACCTGGCAAATCAAACCAGAATCCAACAACCTCACCCGATAGTCATTCACGAATTGACGCGACTGCCCCAAGCGTTGCTGCAACACCTTGGTCTTGGTTGGTCCTTCATCCAGAGCCATCGCCGCCAAGAACACGCGCTCAGCATCTGTCAGGGCATAACCAACACGCGACAACACCGACGACTTCAGTCTCTTGTGTGCCGCCCCCAAAGTGTCTGAAACGTCTTCAGGAGAGATGACGCTGCTGTCACGGGCTATGGCTGAGCCACAAGAATGCCAACCCACCAACTGCATCATGTACGGATACCCCGCCGACGCCTCAACGGCTGATTTCAATGCTTCGTCGGCAAAGGTGATCCCCGCTACTAGTGCGGTGCGAACCAAACCCAGTTCAATGTCAGTGTCGGACAACATTGAAATTTCAATTGGTGTGCAGCGAGCCAGGAACGTTGGCTGGTTGCTTTCCAAAACCGGAAGGCCAGCCAAGGCGGTAGCGACGGGTTGCGCGTTCCGACGTAGATGCTGCACCGCGTTACCCAAGGTGGCGATCTCTCCTTCGGTGGCTTTATGCACCTCATCAACACTCAACAAGACTCCCACTGGAGCATCATCACCCATTCGAAACACTGCTTCCAAGGTTCGACGCAGGTTCGGTGGTGCTGCTGGAGCATTTGGAACCGTTGTGCTGATCCCGACACCAACACCAAGGATCGACGCTGAGCCGCCCGTAATCCGACGGCTGGAATGGTCAGTGCGTGAATCAATGAAGTCTTGAAGCCCAAGCACAAGCCGCTCCTGGAGCAGACCCGTGTCGTCGCCTGCGTCTTCTTGGATAACAAGCCAACCCGCATCGGTGGCCAGGTCCTGGATCTCATTCAACAGAACGGTCTTGCCCGCTCCCCTGTGAGCGATGAGGGAGACACTGGAATACCCGTTCCCTGCCGGAGCGGTGTAGGCCTCCTTGATTTCGTTGAGGACGCTCCTGCGTCCAACCACCACGGGTGGCACGGCCCCAAACGTCGGAGTAAATGGATTCTGTGGTTTGCTCATTGCCTACTCCACTGTTCGTATGCTGAGCCGTTGTAAAGTCATTGTATAGTAGATTTTCGCCTGTGTTTGACTACTCAAACTCCGATCGTGATGGATCTGCCGGTCTCTCTGTAAAGAGTTTGTAAAGCTGATCGGCTAGTGAGGACAGTCAGTGAATACGACTGCGAATTTGCCACTGGCTCCCTCTCTCGAATCCTTCGATGACTCCATGTCTGTAGGCACGTTGTAGGCATGGCTTGTTCCCTACCGTGGACTGGTGTTAGAAGTGATCTGCCCGTTCGGTTTGCTGGGCAAGTAGGCACGCTTTAGGCAAGAGCATTGATCCTCAGTTGCATCGAGTAGTCAGGCTGGTGCAAGCAGTAGCCGGGGTGCGTCGTCAGG
>JAJRXF010000001.1 GCA_024276425.1 Actinomycetes bacterium
ATTGTCGGCGTGATCGCACTCATCCTGGCCACCCAGTGGAAGAATGGCCCAAGCGCAGTTGTCTTCTCCATGCTTACACCGGCACTCATCGCGCTCCTAACGGTGGTGTCCAGCCAACACCATTTACACACCACCAATGGAAGCCACTACAATACCATTTGGACCCTTGTTTTGGACCTAGATCCGGCCGCCACCGACCCTGTCGGTACCTCACCGGTCAAGTTCGTGATCCCAACGGGGCTAGGCAGTGGGTTCAGCGTCAACCATGCCGTTCAATTGGAGACGACTCTGCGCGGCTACCTCGTTGACAACCGGCTCAGTTAGACAGGCCGTTGTGGCTAGCTCAAGGTCGTCGCTAAGACGGCGAGACCAACCAGCACAGCGATAAAGATGAACCCGGCAAAGATGACAGCTCCAAAGAGGAGTCCAACCATCTGGTAGGGGTTCTTGCGTCCCATCTTTTCGACTCGATTGAGTTGTTCGACCTTGGTCGGGGCTGGTGCCCCTTCTAGGGCCTTGACCAGGCGCAGCACCGACTCGAGCCAATAGTCAACCTCGGTTGGAGTGAAGCCAGTGGTCTTCAGGTGGAAGGAAAGCATGTCTGGACCCATAGTGACCTTGGCATTGGCTTGTGGGCCTTGGATCGGCAGAAGGTAGAGCAACAGATTAGAAACCTCCAGATCGGCAACGGCTCGTCGGATCCAGTCCGGCTCGGAGGCCCAGACCGCGAGGTGCTGCAGGCTGGGGGCAAGGCCTTCCACTCGCTCCGCCCCCAGCTTCTTGTTGATCGAGTCGGCCAAGACTCCTCCTCGCCGCTCATCACCGAGCACCAATCTGGTTGGCACCGCTGACTCCACAAGGATCTCGAGCCGATGCCCGTCATACACCCTCAATCGAACATCGCCGGCATAACGAGAACGGCTACGCCGACCGCAGCTGACAGTGACCATTCGCCCCTCGACCGCTCCCTTGAAGGTCCTGCTGGTCCTTAGCGAACCCTGTTGGGTCAGCCCAAGTTCGGAACAGGCCGGAGCTATGTTCAGGCATAGGTCGTTCATTGCATCCCCCGTGGCGCCGTTTGACATCGGATGGTCTCAGCCATCGTTACGACTCTACTTCTCGTCATAACCCAACTCGAAACCAACCAGCCGATTAGTCTGCATATACAATGCTTTCCAATACTGAACGGACCAGCAGTAATACTTTTGAACTGAATTGCTGTTGAAGTTGACGGCAGCTCGAGGCTTCTCCAGAGGTATGAACCCTCGCTACTGGAAGGAAACGTCATGCAGGTAACCGCCAAGAGTGCGACCCTGACCAGTAGTGCCACCGTGCGCAGGTTCAGGGATCAGGTAGTGGTCATCACTGGATCGGCCACCGGAATCGGCGCCGCCACCATGGAGCGCTTTGCTTCGGAGGGCGCCATCGTTGTCGGTCTCGACAACAATTTCGAAGGCAATGAGTCAACGGTTGCCGCCATCAATATCGAAGGGGGAACTGCACGAGCTATCCAGTGCGACGTCCGGTCCGAGGAGTCTCAAGTACGTGCCTTTGCCCAGGTAATTAAGGAACACCAGCGAATTGATGTCCTCGTCACTAGTGCCGGAATCTACGTTGGCTCCCCTCTTACCGAGATTCCTATGGACCGCTGGCACGATATCGAAGCGGTCAATCTGACCGGAGTCCTGCTCTCGAACAAGTTGGTCGCACCAGTTATGGTCGACCAGGAGTCCGGCTCTATCATCAACATCGCCTCCATGGCCGCAAAGACAAGTTGGCCATACTCGGCGGAGTACTCGGCCACTAAGAGCGGTGTGATCGGTATCACACGTTCGGTTGCCATGGAACTGGGCCCTAGTGGAGTTACCGCCAATGCGGTCTGTCCCGGCAACACCGTGACGGCCATGGTCAAGTCGGTGGCAGCAGAAATTGGCGCCACGATGGATATGACCGCGGACGAATGGCTGAATATGAGAGCCAACGACACGGCCCTTAAGCGACTGGCTCAGCCGTGGGAGATTGCTGGTCTCATCGCCTTTCTCGCCTCAGAAGATGCGCGCTACATCACCGGCCAATCCATCGAGGTCGACGGTGGTCTTATCCTTTCCTAAGCCGCGGCCGCTTAGGAAATGCGGTTGTACATATCCTTGGTGATGGCATAGACAGACTCCTCACCGTCAAAGAATCGACGAAGCTCCTCTACGGCCAACTCCCCCATCCGGTTGCAGTTTTCAATGCAACCGGCGGTATGGGGGGTGAGGACGACGTTGTCAAGCGACCGGAGTGGACTGTCGGGCGCCGGCGGCTCCGGGTCGCTGACATCAAGGAAGGCAAAGAACCGCCCCTTGGATAGCTCCGAAATGAGGGCCGATTCATCAACGAGCTCACCCCGGGCGGTGTTGATCACCAAGGCGTCATCTTTCATTAGGGCGAAAGCCTCGGCGTTGAGAATGTGATGGGTTGCCTCATTGGCGGGGCAGTGGAGCGAAACGGTGTCCGAGCGACGCAACAACTCGTCCAGGTCAACTTTGGTTACGCCAAGGTCGGCTGCTTCGACGTCGTCAAGGAATGGATCGGCCACCAAGATTTCCACCTCGAAAGGAGCGAGCAAGGAGATGACGTGGCGCCCCACATTGGATGCACCGATAATCCCCACGGTTGAGCGGGTGAGCTCTCTCGAGTCCCATCTGTCCCAGGTTGGGGAGTCCCGCCAACCGCCCTGACGTAGATGCTGGCTCAGGGGAAAGACCCGCTTGCGACCAACAATCATGAGGCCCAAGGTGGTCTCGGCGACGTCCCGAGCCAGGGTTATTCCCGCACTGGTCAGATGGATCTCGCGCCTCCAAAACTCCTCGGACACAAACCGCTTCACGCTGCTACCCATGTGAGCCATTGCCCTCAGGCGTGGAGCGGCCTGGACCACCTCAGCATCCAGTTGGTGTACTCCCCAAGAGGTGATACAGGCATCGGCCTTGGCCAGGAGCGCGAGAAGTTCATCCTTGTTTGCTGGCTCGTCACCGGCATGGATGATCTCAGCAAAACTGGCCAAATCCTCCAGTGCCTTGGTCGAGAACATTCGCCGGTAGTTCTGCTTGCCGATGGTGATGGCCACGGTTGGGCGTGTCATTGCTGAGCCTCCTGCTCAAGGTGAGCCTGATAGCGGAACCGATACAACTCGGCACTCGAAGGGTTGGGGTGTCGTGCCTGGTGGGAGGTACGGAAGGACTTGATCGCTGAGTTGAGATCTACGTACAGACCCGCACCAACACCGGCCAGGGCTGCGGCCCCAAGTGCAGGCAGGCTTTGCTCGGCCGTCTCGGCCACCATTAGACCCGTAACATCAGCGACGAGGTTGGCCCAGCCGGGCGATTGTGTTGCCCCGCCAACCATGGTCAGGCTTGTGGGGCGCTGGTCAGCGGCCAACGATTCGATCGCAGTTCTAACCTTGAAGGCTGCATACTCCATGATCGATCGGGCCCGATCTCCGTCGCTGGTGTTGGCCCGTTCGTTCAGAAAGACCCCAGCCCCTGGCCGGGTCGCTGAACGATCTCGAACCGGATAAAAGTAGGGGCTGGTTCTGGTCGTTGCCACGCCAGCCAAGGACCGGTCCAGGACAGCGAAACGGTCCAACACATCCCTAGTTTCGCCGCGACCCAACATTTGCTCCAGCCACCACTCCATGCATGCGCCCATGCCACCGAGATAGCTGGACGCGGTACGAAGCTCAGGCACGACGTGGAAACTCACATTCATCTCCGGCCCCACCTCGGTAGTGGCAGATGGAGCCACGACGGTGGTCAGTACCCAGGCTGTTCCACCAGCGAGCAGCGCCCGACCCGGCTCGGAAACGCCGAGGGCTAGGGCAGTGCATGCTTGATCGTGACCGCCGCTTATGACAAGGACATCGTCGCTCATCGTGAGTTCCCCGGCCATTCTTGGACTCAGTTGCCCAATGGGTGTGCCGCTGGGAACAAGATCAGATAGCTGTTTCGGTTCAAGCCCCGCCAGTCGAGTCAGGCTCGGATTCCATTGACCGGTGGCCAGATCAATCATGGCCGTGCCTGCCGCATTCGAGGGGTTCGTTGCCCATCTTCCGGTGAGCCAATGCACGACCATGTCATCGACCGAGGCAATCCGACTGACCTCGGCCCATTCAGCCGGCCGATGAGTCCGCAGCCAGGCCGCGTTGGACAAAGCCTGGCCGGGGTGAACCGTCCATCCGGACACCTCACGAATAGTCGTGCTCGTGCCGTCTCGGAGCCAGGAGTCAACCAGATCGGTTGATCTGGTATCCATCCAGGTGATGAAATCCTCGGATGGTTCGCCATCGCTGGCCACGGTCACCAACGATCCGCTCTGGACCGCGGCCGCTAAGGAAACAATGTCGAACTCTTCCGGTAACGACGACACCGTTGTCCCCAAGCATTCGACAATCGCCTGACGTAACTCGGCGCTGGATTGAACCGCCCAACCAGCCTCGGGAGATCTCATGGTCAGGGGGCGCGACGAGCCCTGACCGACACGTCGTCCATCCTCGGAGAGCGCAATCGCCTTGACCGAGGTTGTCCCGACATCGAGGCCTAGTGCGGCTCTCACTCTCCCGTGGCAATGGAAGACGCCACATCCACGCTGACCCCACCGTGGACAATGGCGACGATGGCCGCGGTCATGGCCGTTGGGTTCTCACACTGGAAGACATTGCGGCCGATGGCGACGCCGGCTCCACCGGCCTTGATGGCCGAAGCAATGTTGGCCAACATCTCCCGCTCGTCACCCTTGGAACCCCCAAGGATGACAACAGGAGCGAACGTTTTGGCCGTGACCTCACCATAGTTCTCGGCGTAGGGCGCCTTGATGAAGTCGGCCCCGAGTTCGGCCCCAAGCCGGGCAGCAAAGGCGACCGCTTCGGTTCCGCGAGTCTCCGGTGGACCATCAAAGCCTCCAGGAACCATCTCACCAAGAACCGGCATGCCCCATTGGTGAGCTTCGCGGGTCATGTGCGCCAGGTTGGTTAGGGTCGGTTCTTCTTTTTCACAACCCGGCATTGCCGTGACCACAAGGGCATCAGCCCCAAGGCGGAGCGCGTCCTCGACGCCGAAGAAGGGTGTGCTGGCAGAGCCATCGCTCGGAGTGCCAAGGTTGGTGGCCGCACCGTCAGCACGCAGGATTAGACCGACCCGACTGAGCTCTTCTTGGTACTTTTCTGCGATTCCATAGGAGGTCAGGATGGCATCAGCGCCACCAGCAATGACCTTGGCGATGGTCTCCCCAGGATCGGTGAAACCTTCGATCGGACCATCAAGCAGCCCGTGGTCTAGTGCGACGATGACGGCTCGCCCATCGGGGGCAAAGATGTTATTCAGACGACGGATGGTTGACATGAGAATTCTCCATGGTTCCAGTCGGCGTGCCAGCGCCAGTTAGGGCCGGCCATCCGTAATTATGTTGTAGGTGGTGTCTAACAGTTCGAAGTTCTCATCGAGGTCCTGCGACAGCACGTCGACCATGATGCTATCTAGATTCTGCCCCGAAACCAGGGCCTGAATCTGGTCGGAACACTCCTGAGCCGAGCCATGGATCTGGTAGTGGGCCAGCAGGTCGTCACTCATGAGATCGATCAGTTGCGAGGCATCCGATGTGCTGGCAATCCGGTCGATCTCCGCAGCCGAGAAGCCAAGTGATTCAAGAACTCGGACCGGGGAGTCTTTCAAAATGTAGGGCATGGTTTGGCGTTGCTCGGCAAACATTTCCGGGGTGTAGCAGATTCGCCCAAGGTAGATTCGTTCCGGAGCTACCTCCCGCTCGACCGAGCTCATCCCTTCGGTTGCCAGAGCAAAGGCGGCATCAAGGTCGGGCTTGACCGTAAGAAGCACGCCGTCGGCCTCGCGACCAGCCAACCGCAGCAGTAAGGGTCCGCGACTGCTGACCCATATGGGGATGGATTGGGCTCCCATTGCCAGGCTGGCATCGACCAGCCGGTGAGTATCTCCCTCCCAACTCACGGCCTCCCCCGACCACAACGCCTTCATAACCTGGATGGTGTCTCGAAGAACCCGATAGGGCTTCGCCCGTTCGATCCCCATCGGGTTGAGCACCATCGAGCCACCAGCCACGAGGGTGATGAAAGCGCGACCGTTGGAGAGCTCATTCAGGGTGGCCATGGCCGCAGCGGTCACCGCCGGGTGGCGGGTGTAGCCGTTGGTGACCGGTCCCAAACGGATTCGCTCCGTCTCCCGAGCAAGAGCTCCGAGGCAGACATAGATGTCGGGGTGGAACCCCTCGTCCGCCACCAGACAATAGTCATAGCCAATTCGCTCGGCCTCAAGCGCGATGGCTATCACGTCAGTGGCTGACATGAGGGGAACGATGTGGATGCCTATCTTGACCATCGGAACTCCGTTTCTTGGTCGCTCTTAGCCCGCCTCGGACTGGCGATGGCCGAGCCGTTGACCGCCATCAATGACCAGGGTTTCTCCGGTGACATAGTCGGCCTCGATCAGGTATTTGACCCCGTGGGACATCTCCTCGGGTGTGCCCCAGCGATGAGCGAGGGTGGAGTCGGCAACTCGCTGATAGCGAGCGTCGTCGTAGTCGTGTGGGCGAAGGGCCGGGCCGAAGATCACCGCATTGGCTCGAATTGTTGGGGCCAGTTCCAGCGCAAACTGGCGGGTCATGGCAATGATGGCCGACTTGCCGACGGAGTGGGCCAAAAAGCCGGGCCATGCTTCGTGAGAGGACAGGTCGCTGACGCTCACAATGGCCCCGGCACCGCGTTCAAGCATGGAGGGAGCAACGAGGTTGGTGACATAGAAGGTTCCGTTGACCACAGTGTTGATGGTCTGGTTCCACGCGGTTAGATCGGTGGTGGGAAAGGGATCGTTGAGGAAGATAGAGGCGTTGTTGACCAGGATGTCGATTCCTCCAAACCGATCGGTCGCAGCTTGCACCATCGACTGCACCTGGTCATAGCGGCCGATGTCGGCTGCCACCGGCAGGGCCCCAACGCCGAGAGCCTCGGCCTCCGACGCCGTTGCTGCCGCATCCTCCGCGGAGTGGTTGTAGTTGATAATCACGTTCGCTCCGGCCTTGGCCAGGGTCAGCGCGGTGACCCGACCAACCCGCTTGGCACTTCCGGTAATGAGCGCAGTCTTGCCTTCAATCTCCATGACGAACCTTCCGATAACTCGATCTGGACTGATTACTAGCACGCATCTTTCTAGACACGGTCTGTTTAATGGGACGCGTCAATGGACGCTTTAATGGACGTGGTCTGTGTCGCAGCCTCTCGACTCCCTAGCTCCTCAACCAACTCCTCAACGAGCCTGCGATTGGTCGCGTCGACCTTGGTGATCACGACCGACAAACTGGCCCCCGGTGGAAGGGCCTGGCGGGCACCTCTCGGGTGCAGGAGAACCGTGGCCGCGTGCGCTGGAGTGAGCCGTTCATAGGGGTGACAGCCAGCGAGTGCCGCTACTCGCAGGGGCCGGTGGCACTGATCGGAGATGACTCGTCCAAGAGCGTCAGCACCAACCACCGAGATCATCCGAGTCACGGATCTGGGCACGATGGGCTCAGTGGGTGCAGGTGCCTTGAACGGAAGCTGGCGTGATCCATCAGCTTCGACCACAACATGATCGACTCGGTCAAACCACCGGTCGCATTGATCAGTACTGACCCCTCGGACCTTGGACCCCTCTGTCTGTCCCCACACCAACACCGGACCCTGCGCCGACTGAGCGACCGGGTCATCCTCCAACGAAACAACGTCGAAGCCGCCATCTTGATCTCGAGCCATTCGAGTCGTTGTCGTCAAGATGATCCGTCCACCAAGCTGTCGACCCAGAGCATGGAGCAGGGTGGTTTTACCCCCACCGCCAACCAGGGCAATGTGTTCATGTTCGCCGAGGCCAAGCTGGCCGCCCAGTTGACCTAACTCAATCGGGTCTGCCACCACAGCACCGCCTCAAGTACTCCCCCGCCAACGGCCAGGGCCTTGTCTGAAATCTGATCGAAGCTGGCATCGGAGCGGGGGTCAACGTCGCCGATCTTGTCTCCAGCCTCAACCACCTGGCCCTCTCGAATCAAACCCCGTAGGACACCATCAAAGGGGGTGAGAACCGCCTGGTCGCCAACCCCGCCAAGCTCTTGGCCTTCAACCACTAGGTCGCCAATGGACGCCAACCACCGCACCGGACCCAACGATGGAGATCGCAGCACTCGCTCGCTACCACGCCCCTCGACCTGTTCGGGAATGCCAGTGTCAGGCGCCGCTGATCCACTCCAGATGGCCCGACCAAGGCGTGAGCCGCGCTTGGTTTCGATCACACAGTGACAATCGGATCCGGCTTCGAAGCCAGGGCCGAGGGCAACAACCAAGGGGGCATCGGTCATCGTGGTGTCGATATTGCGTTTAGCCAAGCGCGCGTCGATGATCACATCGATCTGGTCCGCAACCCCGGCCTCAAGCTTGGGTGACACAAGAACGGCCACCTCTCCCTTAGCGACCCCTTGGAGGGCCACCGTTAAGGCGTCGTGAAAGGAATCGGTTCGCCGACCAACCATGCCTTCGATCGAGATCACCCCATCGTCGATAGCGGTCGACAAGGCAACGGTGCGACGCACAGCCATGGGTTGAGCTAATTCGGTCACCACCACAGCAAAACCTGATCGGCTAAGCCGCCAAGCCACGCCAGTAGCCAGGTCGCCACCACCTCGAATGAGGCAGATACCGCGAGGCTTAGTTGGCGCCGCCCTCATATCAGGATTTGAGGTTGGCGGGACGATTGGCTAGATGTTGGATTACTTCAGCCAGGATGGATACCGCTATCTCGGTCGGGGTCTCGGCCTGAACATCAATACCAATGGGAGAATGGACTCGGTTGAGGTTGGCCTCACTCTGTCCGGCGTCGGCCAGTTTCTGCCTGGTGATTTCCCAGCGTCGGGTGCTTCCCATAATGCCAATAAAGGGGGCGGGGCTAGCAAGGAGTGGGGGCAAAATCTCGACGTCGAGGCTCACATTGCGAGTGGTCATCACCACCAGGGTGTTGGCATCAATGGGCGTGACCTCAAGGGCCTCCTGGATGCTGCCGCTCATCACCTCGATGCCGGACCCTTGAACACCGACAGATTCGCGGACCGAGTCCGCCAGTTCGGGCCGATCATCCCAGGCTGCCACTCGATAACCCAACCAGCGGGCCAGCTCAACCACGGCCTGACCAACATGGCCAATCCCGAGTACGTATAGCGTGGTTTGGGGCATGTGGGGCTCCAGAAAGATCTCGACCTCGCCACCACAAACGCCGGGGTCACCGGCGGCGGCATCGACTAAAGAGTAGGACAGGCGACGAGTCTGGCCATCGGCTAAGGCTGCTACGCCTTGGGCGGTCACCCTGGATTCCATCTCGCCACCACCGACGGTGCCATCAGTACTGCCGTCGGCGTAAATCAACATTTTGGAGCCAGGGCGACGGGGAACCGAACGGTTGGTGGCAACAATGGTGGCCAGGGCTACCGGTCGGCGGCGCTCGATATCGATCATGAGCTTGGCCAAGATGGAAATTCCCGCCGTACCACTGGGCACAGGAGTGAGGCCAGTTGGAGGGCCGGGCGTCGTGTCTTCGGGCATCGCGTTTTTGGGCATCGTGTCTTCGGGCATCGTCAATGACTCCACAGACGCTCGGCTTGTTCGTGAACCCTGGCCCGCATCTGACCAAGGTCAGCACCAAGGAGTTCACCGTTGCGGACGCGCCATGTTCCGGCCACCATCACGTCACTCACATGCTGTTGGCTTCTCCACAGCACCAACTGTTCCACAAGATTGTGGGCGGTGAGAGGGGTTGGCAGGTTGGCGTCCACCAGTTGCAAGTCGGCGGACCAGCCAACATCAAGTCGTCCAACATGGTCCAGTCCAAGAGCTTGGGCTCCACCGTGGGTGGCCAACCTCAGCACGGTGTCGCCCGGTAGAACCCCCGGGTCGAGCCGACGGGCCTTGGCCAACAGGAAGGCACCCCGCATCACCTCATAGAAATCGTTAATGTATCCGTCGCTGCCAAGCCCGAGCGTGACTCCAGCCTCCAACAGTTCGGGGATGGGGGCAATCCCTCCTCCGACCTCGCAGTTAGACAGGGGCATGTGACTGACTCGGACACCGTTCTCAGCAATGATCTCCCGATCCTCGATGGTGAGTTGCACGCACTGGCTGGCCAGGAAGTCCGGGCCGGCCACCCCAAGTCCCTGATAATAGGCAAAGGTCGACTGGCCGTATTCTTTCTGACACCACTCACCTTCGAAATGACTTTCATTGGCGTGAGCGTGGGTGAGTACGCCCAGATCCTGACCCAACTCAAATGCCTTGGCTATAAAGTCGCCCGAACAGGTGAAGGTGGTGTGATAGCACATGAGTCCAGACACCAGACCATCTGGTTCGCAAGCTCGGATGAGATTCACGTTCTCTTCCAGACCGGCCTGAGCAATGTCTGGTCCCGCCCGTTCGGTGGCCTCAAAGCTGAGCAGTCCCCGAATGCCTCGCTGCTCGACTACTTCCTTCTCAACGAGTAGCGCTCCCGGCAAAGAGTTGGGCGCTTCGAGGATGTCAAAAAAGGTGGTGGTTCCCGAGCGAAGCATTTCGGCACAAACCCAGTCGGTGGCGGCCGCAATCATGTCGACATCTAGGGCGTCTTCGACCTGGGGCCACCAATAGTCTTCGAGGAAACTCTCAAAACCATCGGGCGGCGCTTTGACATCAATCCCGTGGGCCAGAACCCCATAGAGGTGTACGTGGCTGTTGACAAAACCCGGGAGGCAAACCCGGTCCTTGGCCTGGATCTGTGCGTCGGCGGGATGGGCCGCTATCAAATCAGCGGACGGCCCGACCTCGGCCACCAGACCATCGACGATCCTCAATCCCCAATCTTTCCTCGGCGCGACATCTCCGGCGGTGACCAACCAGCCGGGAAGGATCAACATGTCTAAGTGGGATCGGGTGACACCGCACCCGATCCATCAAGCGCCTGCCATACCCGTTCGGGGGTGAAGGGCAAGTCGTTGATTCCAACGCCGGTTGCATTCCGGATGGCATTGCGAAGGGCGGGGGCTACTCCGTCTTTGGGAATCTCGGCCACGGCCTTGGCTCCGAAGGGGCCGCTGTCTTCCATGGTCTGCACCAGAAAAACCTCGGTGTCTGGCATCTCATCGGCTCGATAAATCTTGTAGGGGCCAAGCTTGGCATTAACCATTCGGCCCTCCTCATCCAGGGCGTACTCTTCGCAGTGGGCGTAGCCAAGGGCCTGCATCATGCCGCCCTCAACCTGACCCGACGCGGTGACGGGGTTGATGGCGACGCCACAGTCCACAGCCATTACTAGCTTCACGACGGTCACCTCGCCGGTCTCGATATCAACCTCGATCTCGGCGAACTGGGCCGCGAATGGTGGCGGACAGTCGGGGGAAACGTAGGAGGCGGTGTCCATGATCTGTTCCTGGTCCTGCCAATGCAATGAGTCCAACGCGATCTCTTCCAGGGTGACCGATCGGCCATCGGCCGACCACGCCTTCTTGTCCCGAAGCTCGATCGTGCAGGGCACCTCAACGTCGAGAAGCATGGCTGCGCGTTCCTTGATCCGCTTACGAACTTTCTCCGCTGCCAGCTTGGCCGCAGTACCAGAAATGTAGGTGGTGGATGAGGCATAAGCCCCGGTGTCGAACGGGGTGATGTCGGTGTCGGATGAATACACCTTGATGTCGTCCAGCGGCACTCCAAGAACTTCGGCCGCGATCTGGCCGATGACGGTGTCGGCCCCGGTTCCGAGGTCTGTGGCACCAATCAACATGTTGAACGAGCCGTCATCATTGAGCTTGATACTGCAGCCACCCATATCCAGGAAGGGAATGGAGGTGCCGTGCATACAAAAGGCAAAGCCGAGCCCGCGGCGGATGTTTGGTCGATCCGAGGGAGAAGTCCAGCTTGGGTCATTGCGACGGTGCCAGCCAATGGAACGCTGACCCTGGGCTACACACTCGTCGATGCCGCTGGTCATCACCTTGGGGTACTCATCCATCTCACCCTCGGCCACCGCTCGTTCACCGAGGTGGGGGGCTATATCAAGTTCATCACCAACCTTGACCCAGTTCTGGCGCTTGAACTCAATAGGGTCCCGATCCAGGTCATGGGCGATGTCCTCCATGTGAGCTTCGAGGGCGAACTCGGCCTGGGGCGCCCCATAGCCGCGGTAAGCCCCGGGGACGGGAATATTGGCGTACGCAACGTCGCAGTCGAACCGTTTGGACTTCGCGTTGTAGGAGGTGAGCCCCCGCAGGCCAGCCACTGTCTGCACGGTCGAAGCGTGGGTTCCAAACGGGCCAGTGTTGCCGATTAGACGCATGTCCTGAGCAAGCAGGTTCCCATCGGCATCGACCCCGGTCGTGTAGGTGATGGTCTGAGGGTGACGGGTACGCGAAGACATGAACTCTTCCTCCCGTGTCAGTTCTAACTTGACCGGGCGACGGGTTTTGATGGCCAGGTGGGCCACGATGTCTTCAATCAACATCTCTTGTTTGGCCCCGAATCCACCGCCGATCCGAGGCTTGATGACCCGGATGTTTTTGATCTCCATGCCAACGACGGGGGCCAGCATTCGCCGAACGTGGAACGGAACTTGGGTGGCCGTGCGAACGACCAGGCGTTCGTCCGAATCAAGCCAGGCAACCGAAATATGATTCTCGATCGGACAAGGCTGAACCTGGTGCACTCGGAAGGTTTGTTCATAGACGTGCTCCGCTTGGGCCAAGCGGTCCTCAACATCGCCACGTTGGGCTCCGATATGAACCACGATGTTGCGATCGCGGTTGTGGATGCCCTCGGTGTCGGCCTCATCGTGGATAATGGGGGCGCCATCGGCGATGGCGTCCAGCTCATCAAACACGGCGGGCAAGACCTCATAGTCCACCCTGATGAGCCGCAAGGCCTCCTCGGCGATGTCGAGGGTTTCGGCGGCCACAGCAGCCACCCGGTCACCAACGTGGCGGACCTTGTTGTCAAAACTCACCTGATCATAGGGGTGGGGGTTGGGCCAGCTTTGACCACCCGAGGCGTACTTGATCCGGGGCAGGTTCTTGTAGTGGATTACGGCGTGCACACCGGGCAGGGCCACCGCAGCCGAATCATCAATGTCAACGATATTGGCGTGGGCGTGCGGACTTCGCAGCACCTTGGCCACCAGTTGGCCGCGGGCTTCGAAATCATCGGTGAAGGCTGGGTTGCCCTTCACCAGTTTGATGGCATCGACCTTGATCTCTGCCTTGCCGACGACCGACATGTCGGGGACATCATCGGAAGGGACAATGCGGGGAATCGCTGGGGGGGCCTGGGGTGGCCGATCGTTCGGGTCGACCTCGGCCGGGCTCTTACCATCGGTGAGGGGATCGACAATCATCGTCTGGAATGGTTCGGGGTTTTCGCCCCTCATGAGAGTCGCTGCCCGCAGGATGGCTTCCACTGGTTTCACATAGGCCGTCTCTCGGTCCAAAATTCCAGACAACATGTCTCGGACCTGGAACTCCGATGGAGAGGGGTTGTCCTTCAGAAGAGCAAGCGTCCCGAGGATCATGGCCGGGGCCGAGTACCCGGACTGCAGTGCCCCCGTAGCGACAAACGCGGCCTGGATGGGGTGCATCTCGGCCTGGTTGAGGGCCTCAAGAGTCATTACCTCATGGCCGTCGGCCTGGGCTGCCAACATGCAATCGGTGTTAACGAGGCGCCCATCAACAAGGACCGCGCTGGCGCCGGTTTCACCGGTATCGGAGCCGTAGCGAACGCTGACCATGCCGTGGCTGCGTAGTGCGGCCAGCAGCGTTTCGAATGGTTCGACCTCCAGTTGGGTTTCTTGGCCATTGAGAGTCAGGGTGATGTTCATGCGTTCGACTCCCCACCGGCTGCCGCCAGTACCGCCCGGGCGGAGAGCACTTTGGCCAGATGCCGCCTGTATTCGCTTGTTCCACGAAAGTCTTCCGGCGGATCGAGATTGGCCAATGGATCGACCGGATCAACCAGGCTTGGTGTGGCCCCAACTCCAGTCAGAGCCAACCGGGTCACGCCACCAGTTGATAGCGCAACCGCCGCAACAATGGGAACGTCGGCGGGGGTCCGCCCAGTCGAGCTTATCGCTCCCCTCCCAGCCGTTTTGACAGTTATCGCCGTCACCAGTCCATCGCGTTCGCCAGTGAGGTATTGGTCCAAAGAGAGGCTGGGCTGGTCGTGCAACCGAACCTCGGCCTCATGCACCAGGAGGGCAGCAACCAGAAGGCTTTCCGACTCTGCTTCGGCCACCGTGCCACCAATCGTGGCCGCATTCCGAAGGGCAGAAGGAAGCTCTCGCCGGGCGGCGTTTCGAACAAGTTCAGGGGCAGCGGTGTTGGCGACCAGGTCGCTAAGGCGAACCATGGAACCGATGCGCATCACACCTTCCTCGTTTGAGATTTGATCGAGGCCGAGCCCCTGGAGGTCGACAACCTCAATACCAACCTCACGATGCTTACGCGCTTCGGGCACAACAATAGTGCCGCCTCCAAGCGCCCATCGATTAACGTCTTTCAGCAGCTCTCCGGCCTCGACGAGGCTGGTAGGCCGGTGGTACGCTAGAACACTCGGCACGCTATTCTCCCTTGGAAGTCACTCGGAGTTCGGTGCGAGTCCGAGATTTCTGGTTCGGAGCGGCCTACTTACGGTAGACCACGAGTTTGGTAAAACTTACCAGAGTTTAGTCCTGCTAGGCAGCGGAGGCCAATGGCCGTATAATCCCTGGGTGACCGACATTCGAGTGGGTAGCGAAGTCCGACGGCGACGGAACGAGTTGGGGCTGACTCTTCGTCAAGTCGCTGACCAGACCGAGCTTACCAGTGGGTTTCTTTCCCAGGTCGAGAATGACCGAGTATCCCCCTCATTGAAATCACTCAGCCGCATCGCCGAAGTTTTGCGGACTCCACTTTTTCACCTGCTCAGTACCAGCGACGGCGACCCGGTCATCCGAGCCAATGAACGTCCGACCGTACCCTTCTCCAAGATGGGAGTTGACGTCGAGCTATTGACCCCGTTTCGTGACTGGCAGCTCCTGCCCTTCCAGCGAGAGTTTCAGCCGGGGGAAGAGTTTGTGGCCGTTCGGCTTGAGCGGGCTCGAGAGGAGTGGATACTCATCCAATCCGGAAGCCTTGAAATCACGCTGGCACCCGAAGAGACCCATATTCTCCATAGTGGTGACACCATCCATTTCGAGAGCAGCAGGCTGGTCAAGATTGCCAACAACACCGATAAGCCTGCGACATATCTTTGCATGATGACCCCGCCAGGGATCTAGGCGTCTTTACCCCGGGACTTCGGGTCAGGTGCCAGGCAGCTCAAGAGACAAGTACAAGGTGTCCTCAATCGGGCTCTCCACATAGGGATCGCAAGTTTCAAACCCATGAGCCCGATACAAGCCGACCGCTTCGACCATGGACGGCAGCGTGTTCAAAACCACTCGATCAAACCCGGCTTTGACGGCGCGACTTGTCATACCCTCAAGAAGTGAGCCACCAAGTCCACCAGACCGACATCCAGCGCGGACAAACAGACGACGTATCTCCCCAACGCGAACACCATTGCTGAGCCCAAGATCTCTCAAACCAACACAGCCAAGTCGCTCGCCCTGGTCATCGGTGGCCAGCAGCAGAAACCCAGGTTCTCCATAGATCGAGGCGAGCTGCACGAGCTCGTCAGCCATGTCCCCAAATCAGGGACATATCTCCGAGTCGTCCAAAAGCTGTTCCACCCCGCGCTGATACTCACCGAATAGGCGCCGTATAACGAGAAAGTCAGAATCCTGGGTTACCTCATAGATTCGTGGCACATCACCAGACTAGATGACGGTTGCCAGCGGTGGAGGGACAGCTGACCCAACATCCTTAGTCCACAACTCTCGGCGATTGCTCCTGGTCACGCGCTTCCCCACCATGATTGAATCCCACTCCGATGTCAGTGTTTGGATCGCTTCAATGGAGCCCCCTTCCGGAGAAGGGGGAAAGGACTCACCAGATTCGGATGCCTTGACCAGGGACAATACCACCGTTTGCGAGCGGTGACCGATTGCTCTTGCAAATCTTCCGACTCGTCTCCCTCAACACGCTCACACCCCTCTCCTCTAGCGAGCGAGCGCTCTCCGGCAATGGTCCGCGCACCAAACCGCTCGCAGATCAAATAATTCTTGCCGACCCATCAACAGGAACACTACTGGGTGGACCCATGAACGCAATGCAGTCAGTTCCTCGATTGTTCGGATCCCCAAGATCGATAAAGGCAACACTGTCCACCCTTTCGTTCATCTCCTCCCTTAATGCCCACTGAAGGTCGAGCAATTCACTCTTCGTGAGGTCGCAAATGTAAACCGAATACTGAAAGGCATACCCGAACTCTTTTACCACCTGATGCACCCGCCGCAGCCGTTTCGTCTCCCGAATATCGTAAGACACGATGTAGCGCCGCCTCGCACTCATCGGGTCTTGAGCCCCTCGTATCGCTCCAGGTCACCCTTGAGAACCGCACCGAGGATTCGGGCCTGGACCTCAAGGGTTCGGCGATAGCTAACCTTGTAGCCGAACTTGGGGTGCGTGATCTCTTGAGACAACCTCCGTTCGTACGCGGCAATAACAGATTTCCTGCCCGATGGTGTCAACGAAACACCGAGCGATCGCACCACAAAGTCCTTCGGACCAACCTCCCCGTTATTCAAGACCGTCAGAACGACCGACTCTGCAATCAAGGGGCGGAATTCCTCCATGAGATCCAACGCAAGGGCCGGCCGGCCAAACCGTGGCTTATGAAACACCCCAAGGTATGGATCGAAACCGACACCAAGCAGGGTCGCTGTGCAATCTTTCGCCAGCATTGAGTAACAAAGCGAGAGCAGGCAGTTGACCGGGTCGAGTGGAGGGCGCCGATTGCGACCTTCAAAGGAGAAGGCCTGGCCAGGAAGACCGTCCGAGGCAACCATTGTTGAGAACTGCTCAAAATAGAGACGAGCAGCACTGCCCTCGATGCCAAGAAGGCTCTCGATCGACTTCGTCGAAACTGCCTTCTTCGACAAGGCGAGAAGAGCGCCCACCACCTTTTCGGAACGCTCCCGAGAGTTGCGCATGAGCATCTTGCGGGAGTTCCAGATCTTGGCGGCCACAATCTCCGAAGCAATCTCGACAGAACCTCTCTCGGCCTGGGCGTACTGGCCGATACGCAGAACGACATTCTTCGAAGGCATCCCATGAGCAATGCCGGAGAACCAGTTTCCGTAGGAGAACCAGCACACGGGGATGTCTCGACGAAAGAGTTCCCTAATGGTCTGGGTAGAGATTTGGACATTGCCAAACAGACAGACCTGGGAAACGTCAATCAACCGGTGAGACAAGAGCGTTTCCTTGTGCTGCTTGACTTCGATGCGCCCCTTACTCTTGCTCACCCGGGCTCCCTGCTCAGTG
>JAJRXF010000054.1 GCA_024276425.1 Actinomycetes bacterium
CACGGGTCTTCAAGTGGTCCACCCTCATAAGAGATGTGGAGCAGGTTGGCATCCATGGAAAAGGGGGATTCGGTGCCCCGCTTCATCTCAATCGGGATGTCCTGCTCCTTGGCGTAGGCCAACAATCGGGTGCGGCTATTGAGATCCCACTCTCGCCACGGGGCAATCACTTGGATCGCCGGGTTTAGGGCATAGGTATTGAGTTCGAACCGAACCTGATCGTTGCCCTTGCCCGTAGCCCCATGACTGATGGCGTCAGCGCCAGTTTCAGCGGCGATTTCAACCAGGCGTTTGGAAATGAGCGGACGAGCGATTGAAGTACCAAGGAGATACTCGCCCTCATAAATTGCGTTGGCCCGAAACATAGGAAAGACGAAGTCGCGAACGAACTCTTCGCGCACATCCTCGATATAGATGTTCTCATCCGGCAGGCCCATCGCCTTGGCTTTCGCCCTTGCCGGTTCGACCTCGCCGCCTTGACCAAGATCAGCCGTGAATGTCACGACGTCACAGTCGTAGACATCTTGAAGCCAACGCAAAATGATGGAGGTATCCAGACCTCCAGAATAAGCAAGAACAACCTTGTTGACCTTCATGGGCCGCACACTATCGTGACGAGATCAGTGGGGACGTGCATCTTGGTTCTCCAATTGAGTTCACAGCGGGTGACAGAAGGTGACAGTGGGTGACAGAGGTTCAGATTCCGGCAAGATCTTCGAGTCTTTGAAGCAGCCGGGGACCATTGCCCTCGGTGGCAATGGCCAACAAGGTGTCGTCTCCGGCCACTGTCCCCAACATGTCAGCGACTCCCGACCGGTCGAGGGCGGAAGCCACCACATGAGCAGATCCGGGTGGAGTGCGAAGCAGGACCAAGTCTCCGGAGCGTTCGACGTCGACGAGCCAGTCGCCCAAAACCCTACGTAGATGGTCCTCGGGGGCGATCTGTTCCCTCGGCAGTTCGGGGATGGCGTACATGGTCGCGCCACCCCGAACACGGACCTTTACGGCCCCAAGTTCGTCCAAATCACGAGACACGGTCGCCTGGGTGGCAGCCACTGATCCATTCGCCAGCAGCTCGATGAGTTGAGATTGGCTGGTTACGGCTTCCTCGGCCAGAAGGGTTCGTATTCGGTGCTGTCGTTGTGCCTTACTCATCTGACCTCAGCGTTCTCCATGCAACCAGGCCAGAACGGAGCGGGCTGAGGTCAACCGGTGGGCTGCCTGAACCCATATCCGGCTCTGGCTTCCGTCCAATACTCCATCGGTCACTTCCTCCCCGCGATGAGCAGGTAGGCAGTGCATAAAAATTGCAGTCGGTCCGGCGGCGGCCAACAACTTCTCATCAACCTGAAAGCCTTCAAAGGCCCGAAGCCGCTCGACGCGTTCGGCCTCTTGACCCATTGAAGTCCAGGTGTCGGAATAGATCACGTCTGAGCCTGGCACCACATCCTCGACCCGGTCACTCTGACTGACCGTGATATTCGACGACGCCAAGCGGTCGAGATCGACCTCATTGAACTGGTAGTCCGAGGGGGCAGCAATGCGAAACTCTCCGCCTAACAGTCCAACTGCGATGGCCAAGGACCGAGCGACATTGTTGGCGTCCCCGACATAGGTGATAACGCGATCCGCCAAAAGTAAGCGGTCGTTCTGTAATGGTGGGAAGCTATCGAGAATCGTAAAAACGTCCGCGACGGCCTGGAGGGGATGGGCCTCATCACTGAGCAGGTTCACCACAGGAACGATGTCGACCGTTGCCATCCGCTGGAGCACTGAATGGTCAAATACTCGGGCGCAGACCGCAGTGTGATAGCAGGCCAAGGTCCTGGTGACATCCTCGGCCGATTCGCGAGTGTCGATGCCAACCTCGGCCTCGGTGATATACACCGGATGCCCGCCCAGTTGCACCACGGCCATCTCGGTCGAATTGCGAGTTCGAGCCGACGGCTTCTCGAAATAGCAGGCGACTCCCTTACCCCTGAGAACCTCCTTGTGGGTGATGGTCGGGTTTCGGCCAAGGTTGATGATCTCGGTGAGTTCGGTCGGCGTCAGATCGTCGACTTCCAGCAGGTGTCTCATTTTGCCACCGCCACAATCGCTGCTTGAAGGATTTGAATTCCCTCAGCTATCTGGTCGTCTGTTATCACGATTGGTGGCGTGAGTCGCAACGCTGTTGACGTAACTGCGTTGAGCACAAGACCCATTTCTAGGCAGGTCGCCGCTACCGCCTTGGCATCGGTATCGATCAATTCCGCCGCCAACAGGAGACCAAGGCCTCGAGTTTCGGACACGACATCAAGACCCAGAAGCGCCTCAGACAACTTGTTTCCTGCCGTCTTGGCCATCGTTGGCGCATCAATCGCGATCATGGTCTCCAGGGTTGCTCGTGCGGCGGAGGTGGCCAAGGGTCCACCACCATAGGTAGTGGCGTGATCTCCTGGTTCGAAGGCGGCAGCTACCGAGCGTTTGGCCCAACAGGCGCCAATTGGCATCCCGTTGCCCAAGGCTTTTGCCATGGTCACCACGTCCGGTTCGATGCCAAAGTGCTGGAAGCCGAACCACCGTCCGGTCCGAGCCAGCCCGGCCTGCACCTCATCGATCATGAACAGAATGCCACGCTCATCGCAGAGCCTGCGAACGCCGTCAAAGTACTCAACTGTGGCCGGGTTAACCCCGCCTTCCCCCTGAACCGGCTCAAGTAGAACCGCAGCAACGGACTCATCTAGTTTCGATTCAAGATCCTCAAGATCGGCCCACACAGCATGACGGAAACCCTCGGGTAGGGGTTGAAAGGCCTCCCATTTCGACGGCTGACCGGTGGCAGCCAGAGTGGCTAGGGTTCGGCCGTGGAAGGACTGAAAGGCCGCTACAACGTTGTGCCGACCTCGCCCACCGAACTTGCGGGCCAGCTTGATGGCGCATTCGTTGGCCTCGGCCCCGGAGTTAGCAAAGAACACCTGTCCGTCGGCCGATTCTCCCTCCCCGATGAGCGTGTCCAGAGTGATGGCAACTTCGGCCTTATTCTCCGAGCCAAAAAGGTTGGATACGTGTAGCAGCTTGGTCGCCTGGTCACAGATAGCCTCGGCGACGGCTGGGTGGGCATGACCAAGCGAGCACACGGCGATGCCAGCGAGCCAGTCCACATAACGTTTGTCGTGGTTGTCATAGAGATAGGCGCCTTCCCCCCGTACGAATTCGACGGAGGGATCGTTGTAGTTGGGCATGAACGGGCTGTGTGTTGTCATCGCAGGGTTCCTCAGGTGCGGGAAATCATGGTTCCGATACCGCTGTCGGTAAATAGTTCGAGCAAAAGGACGTGGGGAATTCGACCGTCCAGCATGTGAGCACTTTTGGCCCCGGCCTTGACCGCAGAAACACATGCGGCCACCTTTGGGATCATTCCGCCGTCGACAATGCCTTCTGCGGTATACATCTCAAGTTCGTCCAACGTCGCCCGGGTGATGATGGAGTTCGGGTCATCCACGTCGGCGAGCAGGCCGGAAATGTCGGTGAGATAAATCACCTTCTCCGCTCCAAGAGCCCCAGCCAGTGCCCCGGCAACGGTATCCGCGTTGATGTTGTAGGCCTGACCAGTCTTGTCCGAGCCGATGCTGGACACCACCGGGATTACGTCCTCAGCAAGGAGACGGTCGATGATGGTGGTGTTCACGGCAACAATTTCGCCGACATAGCCGAGATCAGGGTGTATGGGTTGAGCCTCGATAAGGCCTCCATCCTCACCGGACATGCCCACGGCATAGGCCCCGTGGATATTGATGGCGCCGACGATGTCTCGGCCGACCTTGCCAACAAGCACCATGCGGGCCACATCAAGAGTTTCGGCGTCGGTAACTCGCAATCCATCAACGAAGTCGGACTCTTTGCCGAGCCGACCGAGCATCTCACCAATTTGGGGGGCGCCGCCGTGAACCACAACTGGGCGAAGCCCGACCGAACGCAACAGGACAATGTCCTCCGCAAACGTCCGAGACAATTCGTCGTTGACCATGGCATTTCCGCCAAACTTCACCACAATAGTGGCGCCGCGGAATTGTTGGATATACGGCAGTGCCTCAACGAGGGCTTTGGTTCTCAGTTCTGGCGAATAGCCTCGGTCGGGTGTGTTTGGGTCGTTCATGATCGGTATCCAGCGTTGATATCGATATAGCCATGAGTTAAGTCACAGGTCCATACGGTGGCTCGACCATTGGCTAGACCGCTCGAGATTCCTACGTCCACTCCCAGCCGTATCTCTGATTGGCGAAGGTGCTCCGTGGCGGCGGCCTCGGAGTATCCCGGCGCCACCACACCCCCCTTGGCGCATTGTTCGGGCCCAATCCAGATGTCCAGGCGGTCCCGATCGGCCCGTTGGCCCGCCTTACCAACGGCCATCACAATTCGCCCCCAATTGGCATCTTCAGCGGCGATGGCCGTCTTAACCAACGGCGAGTTGGCAATCGAGAAGGCGATGATCTCAGCAGCATTATTGGATTCGGCCCCGGTCACTACTACCTCGACAAACTTGGTCGCTCCCTCCCCATCGCGAACGATCTGATGAGCCAAGTCCAAATTGACCGCATCCAAAGCTTCTTGAAACTGGTGGGCCTCGCTACTAGCTAGGTCCTGAATCGGGGGAACACCACAGGTACCGGTGGCAAAGAGCAGGGTCGTGTCGCTAGTGGAGGTGTCCGAATCAACCGTGATGCGGTTGTAGGACTGATTGACCGAGGTGGTCAACATCGACTGCAGGACCTTGGCATCAATGGCTGCATCGGTGAACAGGAAGCTCAGCATTGTGGCCATGTCTGGAGCGATCATGCCGCTGCCCTTGGCTATTCCGACAATGGTGACGGTGTGGCTACCGATCTCGGTCGTCCGACTCGCCCCTTTGGCGAAGGTATCGGTGGTGCGGATGGCGTTGGCCGCGGCCTCGAAACTTTCCGGGGCGGAATCTCGGAGGTTCCGGCGGAGAGGGCCAAGGCTGGCTGCCAAGGCGTCATTTGCGAGGGTCTCCCCAATTACTCCGGTGGAGGCCAGCAATACCTCTTCTGGCTTGAGCGAGAGTTCCTGGGCAATGGTGACAGCAGTCAATTCGGCCGAAGTAGCACCCGCTTTGCCGGTAAAGGCATTGGCGTTGCCACTATTGCAGACAACGGCGCGAGCCCGCCCAGAGGAGATATGGCGACGGCACCAATCGACCGGGGCCGACGGACAAAGCGATGAGGTGAAGGTTCCCGCCACCGTGGTTCCTGGATCAAGAACGGCCAGCATCAGGTCGGCCCGGTTTTGGTAGCGCAGGCCGGCGGCGAAGGTAGCGAGCTGAACCCCACCGACTGGTGGAAGGTCTGGGAAAGTGGTCGGTGCGAGGGGCGAAGGAGGCAACTCGCTCATGGGTAGACCCCGATACTGCTCAAGCCGGTCGCTTCAGGAATCCCCACGGCCAGATTGGCGCATTGGATTGCCATGCCGGAGGCACCCTTCATCAGATTGTCCAAGGTAGCGATCATCATGACTAGGCCAGTTCTGGGATCGACCCGAGCGGTGAGGTGCACAGAGTTGGACCCTAAAGTCGCCTTGGTCGATGGGCTTCTGTCGCCAATGACCATGAAGGGCGAGTCAACATAGAACGCCCTCATGGCATCAAGCACCAAATCGGTCGTGAGTCCATCCTGGGCTGGACGTCCGTAGCAGGTGGCCAGAATGCCCCGATTCAGGGGGGCCAGATGCGGCGTAAACAAGATGTTGGCGTCCTGACCGGTCTTTTGCCGCAGTGCCTGTTCGATCTCTGGGGTGTGCCGATGAGACAACAGCGCATAAGCCGTGATGTCCTCGTCGACGGTGCAGAACGTCGTGTTCTCCTTGGGTGGCCGCCCAGCCCCACTAACTCCTGTAACCAGATTCACGATCAGACCATTTGGCTCAATCATTCCTGCGGCCAAGAGCGGGGCAAGACCAAAAACGGCGGCGGCGGCGTTGCAACCGGTGGCGGCCACAAGTTCGGCACCTTCGATGTCGGCTCGGAACAGTTCAGGAAGTCCATAAACGAAGTCGGCCAGAAGTTCGGGACAAGAATGCTCCGAGCCGTACCAGGCTGGGTAGAGCGAGGCATCTTTCAGCCGGAAGTCGCTACCAAGATCAACGATGTGATCAACCCGGCCGCGTATCGAGGGGATAACCCCCTGGCTCACCCCATGGGGGAGCCCACAAAAGACGACGTCCAGACCGTCCACCGCTTCAGGGGTAAATGCGTCGTATTCTTGAGTTCCATACACCCCAGCAAGACTGGGATACAGATCGGCGATTGGGGTTCCGGCCTTTGAGTCCCCGGTGGCCAACGCAACCTCGAAATTGGGATGACCAGCAAGCAGTCGCAACAACTCGGTACCCGTGTAGCCGGACGCTCCGACAATGCCAACGCGAAGGTGTGGGCGCGACTCTCTCGATTGCATTGCATGATAATACAGCGACGTGCATACTTATGCAAGTAATTCGATGAGGGCCCCGATCGGTTAGGCTCTGTTTTCCGTGAGCTTGTTGATTGGGATTTCGGGGGGAAGTGGTTCGGGCAAGACCACATTGGCCAACATGATGGCCAAACACTTCGGCCACCGGCACTCGGCCACATTCGCCTTCGACAGCTACTACCGTGACCAGGCTCACCTAGATGATGCCGAACGTGCTCTAGTCAATTTCGATCATCCCGACTCACTAGATGTCGACCTATTCGTCCAACATCTGCGCGACCTGCGGGTCGGCACCGAGATTGCGGTCCCGATCTATGACTTCACCCGACACTCCCGTACCGAAGATGTGCACATCATCGATCCCAAACCGATAATCATCGTCGAGGGCATCCTTCTCCTTGCCTTTCCGGAAATCCGTTCGTGTCTCGACTTCACCGTCTACCGTGACTGCCCCGAGGAGGTCCGATTCCAGCGACGACTTGCCCGCGACGTAGCCGAGCGCGGCCGCACACCAGAATCGGTGGCAGCCCAATTTGAAGCAACAGTAAAACCCATGCACGACCACTACGTTCAGCCTTCGATGGATGTCGCTGACCTGGTGACCCTATTCTCCGAAGAACTGGAAGACGCCAGCGTGCGGGTCTTGGCCGAGATCGCCAAGCTCGAAGCTGCAGTTGGTGCCTAGCTAGGCCAGTCGTCCAGCCTGCTTCGCTGCCTCGTCTGCGGCCATCAGTTGCTCGTCGACGATAACCAGACCAGCATCCCAAAATTCCGGATCAGCCAGGTCGCAGTTCACCATCTTGGCCAAATCCTGCGGTGATCGAGAACCACCGGCCCGCAGCAAATCCAAATAGGCGGGAACGAAACTCTCGCCTTGCTCGGCGTAGCGGGCATAAACCGACAGAGCCAGCAGTTGGCCATAGGCGTAGGCGTAGACGTATCCCGGTGTTCCCATAAAGTGTGGTATGTAGCTCCACCAGCTTCGGTACCCGCCACCAAGCGAAACGGTGTCACCCATCATGTCCGTCTGAGTCTCGACCCAAAGGTCGCCAAACTTCTCGACCGAAAGCTCGCCCTCTTCGCGCCGCGCGATGTGGCAGGCATTCTCGAATCGATTCATGGCGACCTGGCGGAACACGGTCGCGATGGAATCCTCAAGCGTCGAGGCCAGCAAGGAGAACCGCTCCCCCGGATCATCCAACATGGAAAGAAGGCGATTGTTGGTCACAGTCTCACCAAACACCGACGCCGTCTCGGCCAAGGTGAGCGGAGTTGACTGATGAAAGAGGCCTTGCTCACGGGCCAAATAGGCATGTACGCCATGACCCAACTCGTGGGCCAGCGTAGCCACATCGCGAGTCCGACCAGTCCAGTTGAGCAGGACATAAGGATGGTGCGAGGGCACCGTGTACGCACAAAATGCCCCCGGGCGTTTACCGTCGCGAATGGGAGCGTCAATCCAACCCTCATCCATGAATCGGCCAACAACACCAGCCAGTTCGGGAGAAAACGAGGCATAGGCATCGCGGACGATACTGGTCGCCTCCTTCCACCCGACACGCTTTTCGCTTTCGGCTACCGATGCATTGCGGTCATAGTCAGCCAGTTGGTCTAGCCCCAACACTTGGGCCTTGAGCCTGTACCAGCGCTGAGGAATGTCATAGCGCCCAACCACCGCTTCAACGAGGGCCTCAACCGACTCATCTGAGGCTTCGTTGCTCAGATTCCTGGATGACACCCAGGTGTCGAAGTTGCGAAGACGGTCATCAACGGACTTATCCAGAAGCAGGGTGTTGAACACGAACGCTCGGGTGCGCAATCCTGGTTCGAGACCGCCGGTGATGGCCTCAGCCGCTGCTTGACGCACACCTCGGTCTGGGTGTTGAAGCTGGGATAGTCCGGCCTCCAGGGGCAAGGTCTCACCATCAAGTTCAATCTCGATCACCGATGTCAGTTCGTCGAATAGGCGGACCCAGGCCGATGCGCCACTCACTGACTTCTCGGTCATGATGGTCTCCTCCGCCTCGCTAAGAAGGTGAGGCCGATTGCGGCGCATGTTCTCCAGGTGATGCCGATAGTGATCAAGAACGGGATCATCAATGATGGACCCGACATGATCGTCGTCAGCGGTCGCCCATTCCAAGTCGACAAATAGAAGCTTGGTCGAGATTGCCGTGGATGCTTCCTCTACCCCCATCATCGCCGCCCCTCGCTCGGGGTCGGTGGTGTCTTCGCTGAACCGGAGCATGGCGTAGTGCCCGGCTCGAGATACCAACTCTCCAATTTCCGCCAGGTCCGCCATGAGTTCAGCCAAGCCAGCGGCGTCCAACGAGGCGACCCTTCCCCGATACTCTCCAACCTTGGCCGACTTCTCATCGGCCAGCGCCAGAAGATCATCGGCACTTTGGTCCCCGGGTAGGAGGGTTTCAAGGTCCCACGCGACGTCGGCCGCGTTCAGGTCACGCTCATCGCTACTGATTGTGTCGGTATTGGTCATCTGTGCATCATGCCACTCTTTCGATGATTGATCCGCCACTCCAGGTCGATCACAGCTCCTCGATCGCCGCTGGAACGGCATCGAGTAATTGTCGGCCTAAGATTCGCCGGTGACTCTGAACGAACTCGAACAGGTGCTGCAGTCTCGCCGCACGGCCGACCCGGCCGAGTCCTATACCGCAAGGCTGTTGGCCGATCCGTTTCTGACCCAGCGCAAGATCATGGAAGAGGCTTTCGAACTCTGTCATGAACTCGACCAGCAAGCGGTTGACCCGTCGCTGATTGCCGAGGAGGCCGCCGACCTCCTGTACCATCTGTTGGTGGGGCTAGTGGGGGCCCAAGTTGGCCTCAATGACGTGCTTGGCGTACTTGAGGGGCGCCGCTCATGACCTCGTCGTCCTCTACTCACGCTGCGAGGAGTCCGCAGGAAGTGGTTCGCGTCGCGGTTCCGTCCAAGGGCCGACTTCGCGAGTCATGCCTCGACTTGTTGACCCATGCCGGTTACGGCGTTGGAAAGTTCAAGATCTCCGGGGCATCGGCCCACGTGTCGGGGATCGAGTTCATCGAGATGCGGCCGCGCGATGCCGCAGCCTGGCTTCGAGCCGGGCGTCTAGATGCCGCCTTTATATCTACCGACACTGCCCTGGAGAACGAGGTCGAGGGCTATCCAACCACCGAGCTCGACTTTGCTCGGTCTGATTTGGTGCTCGCTGTTCGTGAATCATCCACCTTCCGATCCGCCGCTGACCTGGCTGGAGCGACCGTTGCCACCCACCTGCCGGCGTGGACGAGCCGCTGGTTCGCCGGGCGAGACATTGACGTCGATGTCGTTCCCATGGGAGGTTCCTTGGAAGGGATCTGTGCAGTCGGGCTTGCCGACGCCATTGTCGATTTGCGGGAGACTGGGGGAAGCCTGGCCCGTAACCGCCTCCGGGTAATTGCTGAACCACACAGTTGTCAGGCACTCCTTTCGACCAGGCAGGACCCAGGGCCCGAGGTTCAGGATCTTGTGCTGCGGGTTGAGGCGGCCCTGGTGGCGAGGCGAACCCAGTACGTGATGCTCCACATCGCTGCCGACAAGGTGGGCACGCTCAGCACCCTGTTCCCCGGCCTTGCCGCGCCAACCATCCTTCCCCTAGCTGGCCGAGACGATCTGGTGGCGGCCCATATCGTGGTGAAACGCGACCGACTGTGGGCCAATCTGGCCGATCTCCGGGCCCTTGGCGCTACTGGCATTGTCGCCTTGCCGACCGATGCGATACTGGACTAGCGCCTGTGACCGTTGTTCTTCAGTGGCGTGGCCCATTCGACAATGGGGAGATCAATGCCCTGCATGCCGAAGCATTTGAGACCAGGGTATTCGACGAGTCGGAGTGGAACTGGGTTGAGTTGACGGCTGAACACAGTCTGGGCTGGGTCACGGCACGGTCCGATGAAGGAACCTTGCTCGGATTTGTGAATGTGCTGTGGGATGGCTTTATCCATGCCTGGATCCAGGATCTGATGGTGTTGCAATCCGCTCGTCATCGTGGCCTCGGCGTTCGTCTGATCCATGCGGCCCGAGACGAGGCCAAGCTTGCCGGGTGTGAGTGGTTGCATGTCGATTTCGATGATGAACTTCGTGGGTTCTACTTCGAGGCTTGCGGATTCAAGCCGGCAACTGCTGGCTTGATGGAGCTCTAATCGATGCGGGTTGCTGATGTCTTCCGGTGGTTGACCGTGGCATTACTTGGGTTGGCCTTGTTCGGACTGGCACGCTTACCCTTCGCACAGAGTTGCTTCGAAGCTGCTGGACAGCCTGAGGTCTGTTCGAGTCTTTCAGCGGTCGAGAGTGAAGGCTGGCAGACGGTCTTGCTCTTCCTCCTGCCACCCTTGGTACTGGCTCTCGGAGCTGCGATTAGCCGAAATCCTCAGTTCACCATCTTGGCCAGTGCCGTCATCTTCGGCCTTGCGGTGCTCGGGATGGCATCGGTGGGCCTCTTTCTCATCCCGGCAGCCGTCACGAGCTTCGTAGCAGTCGCCACCTCTGTTTCGGGCAACCTCCAACCAGCGCCTCCTGAGTGATGCCAATGAGAGCCGCCCAGATCGCTGTCGAAGTAGACCAACTCGTCATCGGTGTGCACCAGGCCGTCATGGTCACCCCCAGACATTGAGATGTGGGTCTACTCCGCCCCTTGATTCAGCCAGGCTTCAACTGGCCAACACCCGCCCCTAGCCCTACTCGTCGACAATGGCGTAGGCCTCAATCTCCACGGTTCGTTGCGGATCATCCAGGGCAGACACCTGGACAATGGTTGCCGCCGGCTTCACATCAGCGAATGCTTCGAGGTGGGCCCGAGCGACCAGGTTCATGTCTGCCATGTCGGTTACATACGTGACGGTAGGCACGACGGAGGCAAGGCTGGCGCCCGCCTCATCCAATGCCTCACGATGATTCGCAGGGCGTCCTTCGCTTGCTGGTAGCTATCACACCCTTCGACATGAGGCGGCTGGGCCGAATGGGCGGTGCGGGACTCGCCACCTGGCATGGCGCCCCGAAGTCATTGGGTCAGATAGAGCCAGCCGAAGCCAGCGATCCCCCGGTAGTCCTGATACAAGGCCGCTCGCTCATCGGCGAACGTTTCCGCCTCCGCGGTTCCGACCCGCCGGACTCCGGTGATCCAGCCTCCTTCAAAGTCGTCCCACTCTTCCAGGGACGAAACGGAGGCATCCTCAACAACCCAACCAGCTTCAGACGCCAAGGCGGCAAGTCCCTCCGAACCGACTGGCAACTCCCCAAATAACTCACCCAATACCGAGGTAGCTGAGTCGGTCCACACCATGTCTCCGATCACCGCACCCTTGAGGCCAAGAGACTTCATGGCAGCAAACATCTGCTGTGTTCCCTCGAACCCATGGGACGAGCCGATTGATAGGGCCACATCAGCCGGAAGCGAGTGCTCTCCAACATCGCCGACTTCGAAGCGGACTCGTCCTTCCAGTCCCTGCTCAGTAACCCGAGCTCGTCCATGTTCGATGGCGAGACGGTCAGAATCGACTCCAACCACGTCAAGTTCGCGGTGCTGCTCGCCAGCCAACAGTGCCAACTTGCCGTACCCACAACCGAGGTCAAGTAGGGAGGAACCGAGGCCCGAAGCGAACTCACCGATGTGACGTGCCCGCCCCTCACTCATTGGCGAGTTGAACTGGACCCATGAGGCACCAGCCACCATCAGTTCTGCTCTCGCTCCGGCATCCAGTCCCATAGTTGGAGAGTAGGCGACAATGCCGCCGTGGTCTCGATCTATTCAATGGCACATCATGGCCGTTACCGGATCTGGCCAAACCTTGCCGGATCAATGTCATAGCGGCTGACAACCTTGGTCAGACGATCCAGGCGATCGACCGGTGTTCCCTGACACGCGCCAACCAACGTTAGGTCGTGACTGATGCGGTGCACCGACTGGGTCGCGATGAATGGTGGTCCTCGGTACGAGGAGCATTGGACGAGCTGACGCCATCCGACACAGCCTCCTACGTCACCGACAGCGGCGGACTTGAGGCAGCGTCAACGGACGGTTTGGATGCGAGCTGAGACTCGGTTCATCCGGGGTGACCTCTGGCTGGTCGACTTTGGCGTCGACCCTGAGGATCCCGAGCAAGCCTTTCGCCGTCCAGCCCTCCTCGTCTCCGACGATCGACTACACCATCCCAATCTGCGAATTGCCATAGTTGTGCCTGGCACATCGACGATTCGTTCGCTCCCTCTCCATGTCGAGGTTCCGCCCGAAGAAGGAAATGGGCTCCTCGTCACCACAGCCTTCCAGGTCGAGCAAGTACGAGCCGTATCGGCCTCTCGATTCGTCAACCACCTTGGTCGCCTCGATCTGGTGAGCCAGCGTGCGATTGACCAAATCTTGAGAAATGCGTTGAGCCTGTAGAGAACGAGCAGTCGCTCCAGACGTGCTAGCGCAGTTCACCCTTGTGGAACTTGGCGACGGCGCTTGCACTCCCCCAGCGTCGCGCTGCGCGGCATGTTCGTTGTCGCGTTTGCGACCCAGCACCGGGTCGCTAACGCGACAATGAAGCCCAGTCCCGGCCCAAAACCAGGCCGTTCCCAGAACTGGCCAATTCGGACCGGCAGTGGAAGCAAGGTTCTTGGCTAGTCAACGAGAACGGTGACGATGCCGATGGTCTCGGCGTAGAACCATTGGGCCGATGCGCCGATGAGCACCAGGAGGGTCAGGACTCCAAGTCCAAGAAGTCGGTTCCGGGTCGGCCAGCTCAGCAGCGCCAACGTCCATCCGGCCAGAACCAGGACGCTCGCGGCCATGTCGGCCACCAGAATGAGGGGCCAGTACAGGCTGTTCGCACGATTGGCAATTCCTTCACGAGCGAAGAGATCCCTAGCACCCTCCACACAAGCCACATAAACCTGGCTTCGGTAAACATCGTCTGGGTCAGAGCTCGGCAGGTCCCAAGCCTGCGGGCTGAGCAGGACATCGAGATCGGTAATTCGCTCCGCCTGGCACGGAAATGATGCACTCACCACCGCATCCACCCGGCGAGCGGAAACAGCGAAGTAGCTCATCATCAGGGCAGCGATCCCAACGGCAACCAGCCCGGCTCCAAAGCGCGAGTCAGCTCGAAATCCGGCATCGGTCACGCCGAGACCCTAGCTAGGCTCGGCGAATGACCACACCTCAGGGACATGCCCGGCCTGGTCCCACCCTAGTCGGAACTTCGCCGGCCCGGGGAACCAGGGCCCGACCAGCGACGTCTTAGTGCCATGCGGAGTCAATGGTCTCTTATCGCCAGCTTGTTCATCGTGGGGTGTTCCGGTCCCGGGTCCCCGGCTTCGGGATCGGTCCGACCGCAGACGACTTTGACATCCACACCTTCGACAACCGCACCGCCCACGACCAATGAGTCGCCATCCGCCGAAGAGCCGGTGTTTGGATCAGACCGAGCATTCGGGGCCAACGATGATCAGTGCCCGAGCACGTCTGTCATCATTGAAAGCTAGCCAACTCCGCTTTCGTTGTCGCGCTTGCGACCCGTTGCTGGGTCGCATCCGCGACATTGAACCCCGGGCGAAATTAGGGCCGGGAAGCGGCGGGCCGGGGGGCCGACGTGCTAGCGCAGTTCGCCCTTGTGGAACTTGGCGACGGCGTCGATCATGGCTTGGCGAGCCTTGGAGACCTCTTCGTCTTCCAGGGTGTGATCGGCTGCTTGCAACCGGATGGCGTAAGCCAGTGACCGCTTGCCCTCCCCTACCTGCTCACCCCGGAACACATCAAACAGCTTGACCGAACGCACCAGCTTGCCACCGGCCTTGACTAGATTGCGGGACACGTCCTTGGCTGAAACCTTGTCGTCGACAACGAAGGCCAGATCCAGATCGCTGGAGGGGAATCGTGACACCTTCTTGTACTTCGGCGCATTACCCAAGGCGGACAGGATCGGTGCAGTGTTCAGCTGCAACCAGGCGACTCGACCCTCGATCTCATAGGCCTCCAGCACCCGTGGATCAATCTCGCCGACCTCACCCAGGACACGGCCACGGAAGACCACTTCGGCACTCCGAGTTGGATGCAGGCCCGCCCGCTCGACGTTGCGTAGCGAAACATCACGCAGGGTGAGCGTTGCCGTGAGCTGATCCAACAACTGGGTGGCACATACCGCGTCGGCACCGGCCCGAATAGCGGCAACCCATTCCTGCTCATCGGGCAGTTCTTGATCTGATCCAAGGTAGATCCGACCAAGCTCATACAACTGGACCCCCGCATTGCGATGCGACTGGTTGTAGGCAACCGCCTTCAACAATCCCGGCAACAACGACGTTCGAAGCACCGACTCTTCGGCCACCAACGGGTTGGCCAAGGTAATGCCCTCATCAGCCAATCCGGCACGCAGCAAGTCATCGGGAGCCAGGAACGGCATGGGCATGGCCTCGGAGTAACCGGCCCCAAGAAATGCCCGACGAATGCGACGGCGGCCAAGCTGGTTGAGAGTCAGTTCACCATTCTGAGCTGGGCGTGGCACCCGCTTGCCCGACTTTTCATAACCATGGTGACGCCCAACTTCTTCGACAATGTCCTCCTCAATGGAAGAGTCGGGACGCCAGGACGGGACATTCACCGAAAGCACACCGTCTTCCAACGGCGAAGACGTGTAACCAATCGGGTCCAAGTAGCCAACTACTTGCTCGATGGTCAGATCGGTACCAAGCAGGTGGTTGATCTTGCTCAGCCTGGTCCGCACCGGTGGGGTGGGTACAAGATTGCCGTCGACAACAACAGTGCCGGAGGCGACCGTGGCCCCGCAGATCTCGATTGCCAGTTGACAGAACCGATCAAGACCCCGCTGCACTCCCTCAGGATCGACCCCACGCTCATAGCGAGTGGAGGCCTCCGAACGCAGATTAAGTCGGCGCACCGTTTTGGCGATGATCATCCGATCCCAAATGGCTGCTTCCAGCAGAACACTGGTGGTGTCTTCGCCGATCTCGGTGGATGCTCCCCCCATCACACCGGCCAGACCTATGGGCTCATCCGCAGCATTGGCAATCACACCGTCGGATTCAGTAATGATGCGCTCGACATCATCCAGGGTGGTGATGGTCTCGCCCTCTCGACCCATGCGGACGCTCAGCACACCATCGGCCACCTTGTTCAAGTCATAGGTGTGATTGGGCTGGCCAAGCTCCAGCATCACGTAATTGGAGATGTCAACAATGGAGTTGATGGGCCGCATTCCGGCTGCCGTGAGCCGTTGAGCCATCCACTCTGGTGACTCACCAATGGTGACATTGTCCAGCACTCGAAAGCCGAACCGCTGGCACAACTCCGGGGCCTCAATGGTGACCGAGGCCCGCTCCGAAGCAACGCTGTCGCCCGTTGGGACCGGGCGTTCAGGCACGGAAAAGGGAACACCTTGCTTGGCCGCCAGGTCACGAACCACACCAATCATGGATAGGGCGTCGGGGCGATTGCCCTCAATGTCCAGGTCAAACATGATGTCAGTGCTGACCCCAAGGGCTTCAACCAGTGGCGTGCCAACGACCAGGTCCGAAGGCAGAACGAGGATCCCATCGGCATCGACCTCTCCGGCGATCTCCAATTCGGGGCCAGAACAGATCATCCCGTTGGACCACTGGCCGCGAAGCTTGCGGCGAGCAATCTCCATGCCCCCGGGCATGGTCGTTCCCAGCGTGGCCAAGGGCACCAGGTCGCCGACGGCCATATTGAAGGCACCACAACAGATTTGCAACGAATCGTCGCTGACCTCGCCTGCCGCATGCAATTCAGCGCTGCCGGTGTCGACAGAAACCAACTGGATGCGATCGGCTTCGGGGTGTGGATCTAGCGCCACAACCTTGGCCACAATGATGCCGTCCCAAGACGGCCCAACCATCTGGATTGACTCAACTACCATGCCCAACTCGGTCATGGTTCTGGCGATTTCCTCGGGCTCACCGGTGATCGGAGCGAATTCTTGCATCCAGGAGAGAAGAACATTCATCAGTAACTCCTTCGATCAGAACTGGGAGAGGAAGCGGACGTCGTTGGTGAAAAGCTCTCGCAGGTCATCAACGCCAAACTTCATGAGGGCCAGGCGGTCGATGCCAAAGCCGAAGGCAAACCCCGAGTACTCCTCGGGATCAATGCCGCCCGCCCGAAGAACGTTGGGATGGACGACGCCACAGCCCCCAAGTTCCAACCAGGAACCGTCTGGTCTTTGGATGTCGAACTCGGCCGAGGGTTCGGTGAAGGGAAAGTGGTTGGGACGTAGCCGAGAGGAGAAACCAGGGCCAAAGTAGGCTTCGGTGAAGGCCTCGATGGTTCCGGCCAGGTCGGCCAGGGAGATGTTGCGATCAACGACCAGCCCTTCCAGTTGGTGAAACACCGGCATATGGGTGGCATCGGCGGTATCACGTCTAAACACACGTCCGGGAGCCACAATATAGATCGGTGGTTCCTGGGCTAGCATCGTGCGAATCTGGACCGGCGAAGTGTGGGTCCGTAACACGGTGTGACCCGGTTCTCCATGGTTCACATACAAGGTGTCGAAACCATCTCGGGCTGGGTGCCCGGGCGGGATGTTGAGGGCATCGAAGTTGTACCAGTCGGTTTCAATCTCGGGGCCCTCGGCGATACGGAAGCCCATGCCAACAAAGACATCTTCCAGTTCTTCCCAGGCCTGGGTGACGATATGGGCGTGACCAACAGCAGCATCGCCGTTCAAAACCTCGGTGAGGTCCAGCCGTTCGGCCTCGAACCGCACAAGCAAGGCGGCATCCTTGAGCACGCTGCGACGGGCGTCGAAAGCGGCCTCGACCTCCGCCCGGATCTCATTGATGGCCCGACCGGCATCCTTGCGGTCTTCGGGAGGGAGCGAGCCAATTTCCTTCTTGGCCCGACTGAGGAAACCGGTCTTGCCGAACGCTTCACGCTCGAGCTCGGCCAGCCCGTCAAGGTTGGCAACGTCACCCAGTCCAGCAACGACTGTGGCGGCATCGGTTCGGAGTCGGTCGATCATCAGAGTGAGCCTGTTGAGTGAGAGATCATTTGTCCAGTGAGTTTCATGATTTTGGATCCGTTGATGTCCTGCGTTGTCGCCAACTGGTGAAGCACAAAACAGCCCCAGCAGCAGCAACATTGAGTGATTCGGTTGGTCCGGCGAGTGGGATGGTGGTCAAGGTACCGGCGGCACTGACTAGCTCCGGCGCGAGCCCATGGGCCTCATTGCCGAGCACGATGGCGGCGGTTCGAAGGTCAAGTCGGTCATAGGCTACAACCTGTCCCGCCTCAGGTTTGTCCACAACGGTGACCACCACCGGACGATTCTGGCTCCTAAGGTCATCAAAAAGGGCCAGCGGGTCACCGACGGTCAGGACTGGCAGCCGAAAGAAGGCGCCAGCGGCAGCTCGAACAACCTTGGGATTGGTGGGATCGACCGACTCGCCACTGAGGACAACTCCCCCAAACCCTGCGGCTTCTGCGGTGCGGATAAGGGTTCCGACATTGCCAGGGTCTCGAACCTCAACCAAGACCAAAATGGGTCGATCCTTAGCAATGTCCTTCAAGCTCCATGAGGGGCTTTCCACCACGGCAACGACGTTTTGAGGGCTCACGGTGTCGAGTACTGCGGCCAGCGCCTGATCCAAGACCGGGCGGGCAATCACCGTACCTAACGACGCCAATTCAGCTATTTGTGGATCGAGTTCGCCCTCAAAGTAGACCTCCTCAACCTCCAAGCCAGACTGTAGAACCTCGACCACCAACACCCTTCCCTCAACAACGAAGGCCCGCTCCGATGAGCGAGCCTTTCGTTGCCGGACAAGCCGTCGTAGCCGCTTCAACCGAAGATTCTTCGAGCCAATGGGCTCCCGGTCGATCACCAAGTGAAACTAAGCGGCGTTCGTGGCGTCGGCCGCCACCGCAGCCTCGGCCGTCTTGACCAACGCAGCAAAAGCCTCGGCGTCGGTAACGGCGAGGTCGGCGAGCACCTTGCGATCGACTTCGATCTCGGCCAGTTTCAAGCCATTGACGAAACGGCTATAGGTGGTGCCGTTGAGCCGACATGCAGCATTGATGCGCTGGATCCACAAGCGGCGGAACTCACCCTTGCGGGCCCGACGGTCACGGTAGGCATAGTTACCAGAATGCATGACCTGTTCGTTGGCAGCACGGACGCTGCGGCTCTTGTTTCCGTAGTAGCCCTTCGCCCGCTCAAGTGTTGTGCGGCGGCGCTTCTTGGAGTGGACGGCGCGCTTGGCTCTTGCCATCAGTCTCTCACTTTCCTTCGATTCTTCTTAGCTGGGGTCTGGTACGGGGTGCTTCCGGCTGACTAGCTGGAAAGCAGTTTCTTGATTCGTGGTGCATCGACATTGGTCACTTCGTGTTCTCCCCGCAGGCGGCGCTTGCGGCGGGAAGACATTTTGGAGTTGAAGTGATTTAGGTTCCGTTGGCGACGGCGAAGCTTGCCCGTACCGGTGACCTTGAAGCGTTTTTTTGCGCCCTTGTGAGTTTTCATTTTTGGCATGGGAGTCTCCTTGCCTGCTGCAACGGTCGAGCTTGAGCGGCCCGACGGTGAGTAGATCAGTTGTAGGTAAACGCTGAGCTAAGAAGACTCTTCGACAGCTGCAGCCTTAGCCGCTTCCGCCTCTTCACGAGCCTTCTTGGCTTGTTTTTTGTTGTCCGGCCCAAGAACCATGGTCATATTGCGACCATCGAGCCGAGGGTATGCCTCAATCTTTGCTATGTCATCAGTGCGTTCGGCGATGTCGTCAAGAATCTTGCGTCCCAATTCTGGGTGCGTCACCTCTCGGCCTCGGAACATGATGGTGATCTTGACCTTGTGACCCTCATTGAGGAATCGTTCCACTTTTCGGGTCTTGGTATTGAAATCACCACCACCAATCTTTGGTCGATACTTCATCTCCTTCACACTGACATGGCTGGCCTTCTTGCGAGATTCCTTCGCCCGCTGTGCAGCCTCATATTTGTATTTCCCATAGTCCATAATTCGAACAACGGGCGGATTGGCCTTGTCTGCAACTTCAACAAGATCCAGTTCGAGTTCCCTGGCGAGTGACAGGGCTTCGGGCATTGGCTTAATTCCCAACTGTTCGCCGTCGGCGGCAATCAGTCGGACTTCGCGAGCACGGATCTTCTCGTTGATCCGTGGCTCAGTTGGCGCAGCTATTGCTGATCACTCCTCATGCAGGCGCTTGTCCTTTCGGGGCGGATGTTGGTCCGGCGCATCGTGTTCGGTTGGTCTTCGTACTGTCGTCAAGGAAGAGAAACCCACGATCCACCGCCATCTCACGCCCGGATTTTGCACTAGCCAGTACAAGATCCAGCACCTCAGGTGACTGTATTGACCATGGCACACTCCGGTATTCTGGGTGGCCAGGTGGGGCGTGAGCCCTCTTTCTCTCAGACAGCCGGAAACTCTAGCAGGTTGCGGTAACTTCCATACATGACTCTGTGGACACCTGATGGGGAGTACCCCATCAAGCCAAAACCTGAACAGCCACCCTCAGACTCCAAACCTGAGGGCGAAGCCACGACCTCGAAGCCTTCAACCCCGGCGCACGAGACTGAACTCACGCCAGAGCAAGAGGAACAAGCTCGTGTGATGGCCCAGGGCCTTTCGGAGGCTCGCCAACAGTTACTCGAGGCCAACGTGGCCGATGTGGTGGCCAACCATGCCTTCGGCCTCTATGAACTCGCAGCCATACACCTGACCGCGGACAAGCCTGACATGGCAGCGGCACGGCTTGGGATCGATGCCCTCGGCGCCGTCGTCGAAGGCCTGACCGGTCGCCTAGGAGAGGCGGAACAAACGCTGACAGAGGCCCTCCAACAGATCCGACTGATGTTTGTGCAGCGCACAACCCAACTCAAGAATGCAACAGACAGCAAAGACCAGGGCCAGGACTCAAGTCAAGGACAGGACGACTAGCTGGCAGTGCTAGTTGGCAGTGCTAGCTGGCAGTGTTCTGAGCGAAGTCACCGTCTCGCTCGGTGGCGCTCGGTTCTGGTATGGCGAAGGTCTTGGTGAGGATGGTTGCCATCTGTTCACCGGGTGCTGGCCGCTGGAAGTAGTAACCCTGAATCTTGTCGACTCCCAAACTTCTCAGCACACAGACTTGATCTCGATCTTCAACCCCTTCAGCAACGACTTCCATCCCAACCGACGCTGCCAAGGCCACGATTGCCGTGATGATTTTCCGATCAACAGAGTGAGTGGCAACGTCGATAACAAAGGCCCGGTCGATTTTTAGGGTCGAAACCATGTCAAGGCGTTTGAGTTGTCCCAGCGAAGCTCGACTCGTACCAAAGTCATCGATAGCCAACTGGACTCCCATATTGACCAGTTCGTACAAGATGCTGAGACTATTGTCGAGACGATCAACAATCAGTTCTTCGGTAAGTTCTAGTTCGAGTTGGGACGGCTCGATGCCCGTTTCCTTTAACACTCGACGCACCGTGTCGACCAGACCCGCATCAAGCAATTGTCGTTCGGCCACGTTGACCGAGACCATGACCTTACGCCCGGTTGCAAGACTCCAGAGGGCGGATTGACGGCATGCTTCTCGAAGCACATGCTCACCAACGTCAACGATCAGCCCGGACTCGGCGGCAACCGAGAGGAACTCTCCTGGCGGGATCATGCCCCGCTTTGGATGATTCCATCGGACCAGGGCCTCAACCCGGTTCACCTCTCCAGAGTCAAGATCGACAATCGGTTGGTAGTGGACCACCAGTTGCCCAAGACGGATGGCACTGCGCAACTCTTGCTCGACCTCAAGTCGGGCAAGAGCTTGAGCCCGAAGTTCACTATCGAAAACCTCGAACCGTGCTCCACCATCTGCTTTTGCCCGATGCATGGCCGAGTCGGCGTCTCGTAGCAAATCCTCAGCCAAGGAGCCCAAAATCGGACCGTAGGAAATGCCAATACTGCCGCTCAACATTTTCGTTGATTGATCGCTAAGCATCGCTGGCTCCTTCAGTGATTCCAGTGCTCGCTCGGCCAGACCAGTTAGATCCCCTACCCCATCAATCCCATCACAAACAACAACAAACTCATCTCCACCGAACCGGCCCACCGTGTCCTGTTCACGAACAATAGACCGTAATCGCTTGGCCACAATCGCCAGGACTTCATCGCCGGCCCGGTGCCCCATAGAGTCGTTAATAACCTTCAACCGATCCAGGTCAAGAAACAAGATCCCGACGCTGCCGCTGACCTTACTACCTGGCCGCGGGGCCTCGGACCCATCGAGAACCCGTTCCAGGCGTTCGGTTATTCCGGCCCGGTTGAGCAGGCCGGTCAGGGGGTCATGACTAGCGTCATACTCGCTCCGCTCCAATCTGCCCACAGTCATTGCATGTGATCTCGTACTTAGAAGTAGGAGGCCAGTGATACCCGAAACAGCAAGCCCGGCTAACAGAGCCAACCAGGAAGTCGTTCGGTTGGCGTAGAGCCCCTCGCTGTTCCCCTGCAGGACCCATTGGGCATCATCTTGAACAAAGACCACACTCTCACCCACCGTTTTGGAGTCGTTGGCCGCTCCAGTGGAGAAGACATGCTGCCCATCGACCAGCAGGTCGAATGATGCCGGGCGGTCAGTTTGTGTACTGCGCAACCCAGCAAAGACCCGTTCGATATCCAGTTGTCCCACAAAGGTCTGCGTTGGGGTGGCATTGAGTTTGCTGGGCTCGTGGGAAGAAGGACCAGGAGAAGAAGGAGAGGAAGAGGGAGAGGGAGAGGGAATAGCCAGGGTCAACGTCAAGTATTGGCGCCCGGCCCACTCGATGTCAGCAGGCCCAGCCGCCGAGAGATTCTCATCGATTCCCTCAACTAACCCCTCGAAGGTCCATTCTCTGGCACCCTGCGCATCAAGAAGGAACAGTCGAAAGCTGCCCCGGTCAAAGGAAGCAAAACTTTCCTCAAAACTCTGACTGTCTTGGACCCCCTGAGCAAACTGAAGAATGGCCTTGCCAAACTCATCAGCGCCCGATCTCAACTCCGAACCCTGAGTTAACAAGCGCCGTTGCTGGTCCACAATGGCCTGAGAGTTTTCAACCCCGCGCAAGCCCGACCACGCAAACAAACTGATTCCCGCCCCCACCACAACAACCAGGGCAGCAAGCGGGATCCCACGAAGAAGACAAACAAGGCGTTCGGACAGGGAAAGATCTGTCTCCGGGCGAATTTCGGCACTCACCACTACCTATCGGCCGTCTGACCCCCGGATTGAAGCCACTGCGACTGCCTCCCATTGCCCGGGACCTCCGGCCCTTATCCAAAAGCAAACCGGAGCGTCGGGTTCAATGTGGCGACTACCATCACGAATCTGGGTGCAGTGAAACTTCCACTGGCCGGAGTTGTCGGAGCGGGCAACCGTGCCCAGGCCACGCTCACCATCAAAATCAACCACATATCCCAGTTGCAATTCACCGATTTCTGGCATTAGTGGGGCCGCCCGCCCGACATCAGATCAATGGCATGAGGGACAATGTCAAGTACCGCTTCAATGGTCTCGACCGTTCCCTTGGTCGATCCGGGAGTGTTCAGAATGAGAGCTTCACCCCGCGTTCCAGCCAAGGCCCTACTCAATCGCCCCAGCCCTGTTGGGTTGCAAAGCCGCATGGCCTCAGCCAAGCCGGGGGCCTCACGCTCGAGCGCCTTCGCAGTCCCCTCTGGGGTTAAGTCCCGGGGGCCAAACCCCGTACCCCCGGTGGTTACAACAAGCCCATTGAACCCTTCACTCGCTTTGACAAGAGCGTCAAACACCTCATCGATACCATCCGAAATTTGGAGGCGCTCAACGACCGTCCACCCAGCCGTTGTCAAACAATCCTGGAGCGCCTCCCCGGACTTGTCCTCGCGGATACCGGCTACAACCCCATCAGATACCGTGATGACTTTGGCCAGCAAAGCGTGCGATTGGGTGGGGTCAGATTTCTCAAATGAAGTCACCGGTCCAGTCTGCCCCCTAACGTGTCCACTCATGGCCAATTTTTCCAAACAACCAGACGAGGGCTTCTACGCTGGTCTTCGACCGGAGTCAGTGGCAGTTCTCGAGGGGCGCCCAACTGGGGGAGGCTCACCACTAAACACCCCCATCAACGTGGCCTCAAACTTCCGGGCTGGCGAAGCAACGGCGGGACTCCAACATGCCACAACTCGGGTCTATAGCCGAGCCGACGGCACCGAGTCTTGGGCTGCCTTCGAGGCTGCGGTTGGCAGGCTCGAAGGTGGCGATGCCGTCTCGTTCTCCTCCGGAATGGCAGCGGTGTCAGCCGTCTTTGCCGGACTTCAACCTGGTTCTGTCGTCATCATTCCTGACGATTGTTATCAGGGTGTCGCCATGGTGGCCGCCGACGGAGAACAACGATTGGGCTGGAAGGTTCTTCGATTAAGAACTGCCGAGACTGGAGCATGGCTCAATCAGATGGAATCTGCCGATCTGGTCTGGATCGAATCACCATCGAATCCCCTCCTGGAAGTAGCCAATGTCCCCGTCATCTGCCAGGCGGCCTCAAGCGCAGGAGTAGTTAGTGCGGTCGACAACACATTCGCCACTCCTCTGCTGCAGCGGCCATTGGACCATGGCGCAACCTTTAGCGTGCACAGTGCGACCAAGTTCATCGGTGGTCACGCCGACTTGTTGTCCGGGGTAGTCGTCTCCCGAGATAGACAAGCCCTTGACTCCGTGCGGCTTCGCCGGACCCTTGGAGGAGCAACGCCGGGTGCATTGGAGTCCTTTCTTGCGTTGCGTGGGCTCCGGACATTACCGATCAGGCTCGAGCGGTCTCAACAAACGGCCCTCGAACTAGCCATCCGACTTCGTGAGCATCGGATTGTGACCAGGGTTCGCTATCCCGGTCTGCCCGAGCATCCCGGTCACGACCTCGCCGCTTCTGTCATGAATGGTCCGGGTTCTGTTCTGAGCTTCGAAACCGTTGGGTCAGCAGTTTCTACTGATGTGCGCATTTCTCGCCTCCGCCTGATTACCTCCGCCACAAGTTTAGGGGGAGTCGAAACCACCATTGAGCGCCGGAATCGCCTGCCCGGACAGGAGAGGATCCCCCCTACCCTGATGCGCCTCAGTGTCGGTATCGAGCACATCGAAGACCTGTGGGATGACCTCAATCAGGCCCTGGATGGGGTTGTTTAAGAGCAATGCGCCCCAGATCTAGCAATCGGCTCTGGCGTCGGACTCAAAGGAATGCCATACTGCGACCCTGACCTGACCCGAGCACCCGCCCTTCGGCCGGTGCTCGGCTCGCGAACCAGGAGAACAGTGTGAAGATTCTATTTGCCGACTCGGTCGATCAGAGCCGACTGGGATCGCTTACTGAAGCTGGCCACGAATGTGTCATCGTGCCGAGTCTCACGGCCGACACTCTCCCAGACGCCATCGCAGACAGCGAGGTCTTGGTTGTACGCAGTACCAAGGTCACCCGGGCAACAATCGAGTCGGCCAGCGAGCTAGCACTCATTGTCCGAGCCGGTGCCGGGACAGACAATATCGACCGGGACGCGGCCTCCGCCGCCGGAATCTATGTCTGCAATGTGCCCGGACAGAACGCCATTGCGGTATCCGAACTCACTATGGGCCTGCTTCTGGCCATTGACCGCCGGTTGGCCGACAACGTCTCAGATCTCCGCCAAGGGATATGGGACAAGGCTCGCTACACCAAGGCTGACGGACTGGCTGGCAAACACCTCGCCATTGTCGGATTGGGCGACATCGGCCTCGCCGTAGCCGAACGAGCGAAGGCCTTCGGTCTTTCGGTTATCGCCGTTCGCAAGGATCATCGATCGCCAGCCGTGCAGGCCCGAATCCGCAGTATCGGAATCCGCCTTGTCGACAACGAAGATCAACTTCTCTCAGACTGCGACATTGTCTCCATCCACGTGCCCAAATCGGCCGAGACCGTCGGGATGGTGGATGCAGCCTTTCTCGCGAAACTTCCCGACAACGCCATTGTTCTCAACACCTCAAGGGGTGACGTTATTGATGAGGACGCCCTTATAAATGCCATGGACCAGCGTGGCTTCCGCGCCGGTCTTGATGTGTGGATCGGTGAGCCACCAACATCGTCGGGGACCTTCCAGAGCAGACTCGCCCAACACCCGGCTGTGGTTGGCACCCACCACATCGGCGCCTCGACCCGCCAGGCGCAAGAGGCTGTCGCTGACGGCACAGTTGGAGTTATTTCGGCCTATATCGCCGGTTCGGTCACCAACTGCGTGAACCTCGCCGACGAGGCGCACGGCAACAGGATTCTCAGTATTCGCCACCTGGACCAGGTTGGCGTTCTGGCCAAGGTTCTGGCCGTTATCCGATTTCACGGATTGAGTGTCAAGCAGATGCAGAACCAGGTCTTTAGTGGCGGACAGGCCGCGGTAGCTACCATCAATGTGGATGGCCAATGCAGCGATGACTTCCTAAGCGCCCTGTCTGACATTGATGAGGTGCTGGCCATCTCTACCAGCACAGCCGGCGGTTTCTAGATGGCCGATGTGAAACCGGTTGCTTTGCGAGTTGTTGAGGAAACCTTCGCCAACGAGGTGCCCTCTCCAGCCCACGACTCACTGACGGCCGCGGGCCGTCGCGCCCACCTTGAGGCAAAGCCAGCTAGTTATCTGGCAGTAACCCGTGGTCCGGAAGACCTGGAACCTGGTCAGGAAATGACCAACGAAGAACTCCTCCAGGAGGGAGCAGACGCGTTGGCCAAGCTCCTCGAACAGGGTGCCTTTGGGCCCATCCGCCCGGAATCCTTCTACCTCTACCAGTTGGAAACCCCTGACCATGTCCAAACGGCAATCATCGCCAATGTGGCAACCCAAGACTTTGCCGACGGAAACGTGCGGCTACACGAACTTGTGCAACTCGATCGAGCAACTCATCTCAGTCGCCACCTGGCCGTAGTCGCCGCCCAATCCAGCCCCATCGCCTTGGCCTATCGGGAGTCTCCTGCTCTCGCCCAAGTCCTCGAATCCGTGATGAGGGCGAAGGACCCCGACCTCACATTCTCCGGCGGCGACGGAGTTATTCAGAGGGTTTGGGAAGTACCTCATGCCCAATACGGCGTCAGAATTGAGGCACTCCTCCGCCCCGCCCCTCTCTACCTCATCGATGGCCACCACCGGGCGGCGGCCGCCCGCGCTCATCAGCAGGCCGTTGGTGACGAGCCGAGCAATTACATCTTGAGCGCCATATTCTCCTCAGCGGAACTCCGCAATCGCGCCCATCATCGCATCCTGTCCCTGGGCGAGGGGACCGCTGACTTCCTGTCCCGATTGATGGAACGCCAAGAAGTACGCGTTGTCGATTCCGACAACGAAGCGATGGCTCGCAAACAAGATGAAATCGCACTTTGGTTCGGGGGGCTCTGTTACCTGGTAACAGTCCCCTTCAACGGCCATCATGGAACGGCGGCCTACAGCGGCGGCCTAGACAACACGAAGCTACCTCCAGTTCAGAACCGCTTGGAGAATCTAGATCCGGTCAGGCTTCAGCGGGGCATCATTGGTCCCCTACTTGGAGTTGACGGCTCCTGGTCTGGGGAGCAACTTAGCTACCGTCCCGGTGTCCATACCGTCAGCGAGCTACGACAAGATACCGAATTGAACCGTGAAATTCTCTGTGTCATGCGGCCGGTCATGATTCGCGATCTGCTCGACGCCTCCGACGAGGGGCTCGTCATGCCACCTAAGTCGACCTATTTCGAACCAAAAGCTCGATCTGGGGTGTTCCTGCGTCACCTCAACCAGGCACCCTGATGCTCTTCCTTGATCGGACAAGAACGGTCACCCCGTCGCCAATCACCGAGGCTCACAACTGGCTAGACCAGCGAAGCGGGTCACGTCCACTCATCGACCTGTCACAAGCCGCCCCGGGGTATGCGCCGCCAGCCGCGGTCATCGATCGGGTCAAGGCTGTCGCCGATGACCCCACTGGCGGCTTTTACTGCCCGACCGCCGGACTACCGGAACTCAAGAGCGTATTTGCCAACGAACTCAGTCGTGATTACCAGACCAGCATCAGTCCCGAGCAGATACTCCCAACGGGTGGGTGTAACCAGGCGTTCTGTGTGGCCTCCTCCACGTTGGCTGCACCGGGCGATGAGGTCATTCTGGCAGTTCCCTACTATTTCAATCACGACATGTGGCTGAAGTTAGATGGAGTCAAGGTCCGCTATCTCAAGTCTGATTCGGGCACTGGCCTCCCCGATATTGAGCACGCTCAAGCACTCCTTAGCGAACGAAGCCGAGCCATTGTTCTGGTATCCCCAGGGAATCCGACCGGGACAACCCTTCCGGCAGAACTCCTCGGAGAGTTCTACGACCTTGCCGTCGAACACAACCTCACCCTTATCCTCGACGAAACCTACCGCAATTTTCGTCCAACAAACGATCGGCCCCACTCGCTCTACGACGACCCGAGTTGGCGAGACCATGCGGTCTTTCTCCACAGCTTCTCCAAGGATCTGGCCATTCCCGGCTACCGTGTCGGGGCCATTGTTGGCGGCGAGGCGTTCCTGATCGAGGCCATGAAACTCTTGGATTGTGTTCAGATCAGCCCACCCCGCATTGGTCAGGAGGCTGTCGTTGCCGGGCTTACCCAGTCCGGCGATTGGCGGCCAAAACAAGCAGCGCGAATCCTGGAAAACCTGACTCGATTTCGGGACGTAATGGCCAGTGCTCCTGGCGGTTTTAGGCTGATCAGTTCGGGAGCATTCTTTGGTTGGGTTCACCATCCGTTTTCCGATCTGGCCAGCTCAGAGGTGGTTCGCCGCCTTGTCCTAGAACACGACGTCTTGGCCATTCCTGGCACCGCCTTTACGCCAACCGACCAGGCAATGTTGCGGTTCAGCTTCGCTAATCTCGAACCCGAACAGTTCCCGGTTCTAGCCCAACGCCTCCAAGAGATGGCTTGAGGATCTGCCAGAGCATCATGCCATCTGAGTCACTAGGCAGCAAATAGGCCACCTTCTGGCTGACTTTCCAGGGTTCCTCCAACGTTTTTGGGTCTGACATGGCTGGGGCAACTCCCAGCTCGGGGCGTAAGGCAAGCACCCGATTGAGAACCCCTGGTCCCTCTTCATTTGTGAGGGTGCAAACGCTGTAGGTTAAGGTTCCGCCTGGCTTGAGGAGATCCAGTCCTGCCAGTACCAGGTTCACCTGAAGATCCGATAGGCGGGCGGGCGCGTCGCTATCGACCCTCCAGCGAGCGTCGGGCCGGCGACGCAGACTGCCCAACCCACTGCATGGAGCATCGATCAGCACAGCATCCGCGCACCCAGGGCGCAGAGGGACTTTGGTTCCATCCCCAGTGACTACATGGACGCCCACACCAAGTGATCGGGCATTGTGTTTGATGAGTCTGGCACGATGCGGCTGTAGGTCGACCCCAATAACGGTGGCTCCGGCGCCAGCCAACGCTGTCGCCTTGCCTCCTGGGGCAGCGCAAAGATCAACCACAAGTTTGCCGCCCACTCCGCTCAACGTCGTGGAGTTAACCACCTCGCCAACTCGTTGAGAGGCGCGGTCCTGGACATAACCGTCCTGGCGCCGGGACACGGGAGCTGGCCGGTTCATGACCTCCAGTGCGGCCATGGCGTCTTCTCCCCCCAAGTCTTGCTCAAACTTGTTTACTATCCATGTCGGATAGCTCAGCTTGGTGGCCACGTTCGGCCAAGGCGGGAAGGCGTTTCCCTTGGCCTCGGCACTGAGCTTTCGGAGGACCGCGTTGACAATGCCGCGCCCTGGTCCTCGAACCGCACCAACCGTTGCGCTGACCGCAGCATGGGGAGGCGTCGCCAGAAATCGGAGCTGGTAGGCCCCCAGCCGCAATGCGGCTCGAACCTGGTGATCAACTTTCCCGACCACATAGCGCTCGATCAAGAAGTCACAGGCCCTCTGCATCCTGGTCGTTCCATAGACCAACTCCGTGACAAATCCCCGATCACGGGCACTGAGTTGACTTCGCTCTAGAATCGGACCCAACACCAGGTTGGCGTAGGCCTCATCCTGTTCGATTCGAATCATGGCCTTAATCGCTACCCGACGAGCCGGAACCCCCGACGCTGACGTATTCATTCCAGCCGATCACTCGGACCGGGCTGCGCTCCATTGCGCCAGTCCGATGCGTTCATCCGAGGCTTGCCTTCGGGTTGGACCGTAATGAGCTCTACCGCTCCATCTCCAGTGCCAACCACAAGTCCGTCCAATTCCCCAGGCTCAAGGTCGGCCCGCTCACTCCGTGCCACGTTCCAAATGCGAAAGCGCTTGCCCCGAAACCTCGTCCAGGCTCGGCCGAGCCGAATCTTTCGATCGACCTCGACGGTCGAGGCGTGCCATTCAATCTCGTATTCCTCGGGACGGACCTTCTTGGCGTAGGTCGGTAACCCTTCTTGAGGTTCGGGTTGGCCAAGTCCCTCGGACAACGCCGCCACAAGAAGTTCGCTTCCGAGGGCGACCAATTCTTCGCGGAGACTTTCGAGCGTGGCCCGAGACTCGATCGCCAGTTCCTGGCAGCGGTAGATTCCGCCGGTGTCCAGACCTTCCTCTACCGCCATCAAACAAACCCCGGTTACTTCATCCCCGGCCAACAAAGCCCGTTCGACCGGGGCGGCTCCCCGCCAGCGGGGAAGGAGCGAAAAGTGGATGTTCACCATTGGGATCGAAGCCAGAATATTCGGACGAATGATATGGCCATAGGCCACAACGACACCAAGGTCAACATCGACACCAAGGTCAAGAACGTCATCGATGGTGTCGGTCACCGCGATGCCAAGTTCACTTGCCACGACCTTGACCGGGGACGGAACGAGCCCGGAGCCGCGGCCCCTGCGCTTGTCGCCCGCTGAGACCACCAGCACAACTTCAAAGCCAGCTTCTACCAGGGCGCGCAACGGTGGGACTGCGATTTCGGGTGTACCGAAGTACACGATCTTGTTGACCTGATCGGGAACCGATGCCAGTTTCCAATCGGTCTTAGGCTCACTCACGGCAGGGTGAGCCCACCAGAGCCTGAGCGGAACCAACCCCGCTTCTCTTGCTCTTGTGCCTTGGCCCGAGATCCGTCGAGATCAAGGAGGGTTTCTCGTAGCGTGGCCAGGGCAGCCTTCCGGGTGTCTTCGTCGAGGTGGTCAAGGAGGAGGACCCCATCCAGGTGGTCCAGTTCGTGCTGAAACAACCGGGCTTCAAGTTCATCGGCTTCGAGCGAGATCTCATTTCCGTGAAGGTCATAACCGGTGATGTGGATCTCCTTGGGCCGCACGATCTCCCAATGGAGCCCAGGGACCGATAGGCAACCTTCCTCGTGAAGCCACTCACCCCGAGACTCCGTGATAGTTGGGTTAATAATCGTCTCTGGGCCATCGCCAAAGTCATAGACGAAAAACCGCTTCTGGATACCAACTTGAGGTGCAGCAAGCCCAATTCCCGCATCGTCGTACATGGTTTCCAACATCGAATCGCAAACCTTGACAAGTTTGCCATCAATGTCGGAGACATCCTTGGCCATCTGACGCAACACCGGATCGCCAAAGAGGCGGATTGTGTAGGGGGACGACATGTTCCCAAGGCTAGCGTTATGAACAATGGGCCAATACTTCCAATCGGATCCAACCGTCGCCTCACGTCCGCAGAAGGTGGCGTTGCACCTCCCCGACCTCTCATTAGAACTGCAAACAGACCGAGGGGTATTTAGTGCTGGCCAGATCGACACGGGAACCAAGATTTTGCTAATGGAAGGCCCAACACCTCAACCCGCCGATCGGAACTTGCTGGATATCGGAACTGGATATGGGCCAATCACCTGTGTTCTGGCCAGACGAAACCCGCAGGCCACCGTCTGGGGAATCGAGACCAACCAGCGGGCCTTAGAGTTGTGCCGCTCCAACGCCCGAGCACTTGGAATCAACAACATTCGAGCCGTGGCCGACGGAGGCATTCCCGACGACATCCGGTTCGATCGGATTTGGTCAAACCCTCCCATTCGGATAGGTAAGCCGGCGCTGCACACACTTCTGTTGACCTGGCTACCCCGCCTCCAACCCGAGGGATCCGCCCACCTGGTGGTACAAAAGCATCTTGGAGCCGATTCACTGCACCGTTGGCTTGAACAACAAGGCTTCTCCGTCAGTCGAAGGCTAGCTCGTAAGGCTTTCCGAATTTTGGATGTAACCCTGCCATGACCAAGCCGCTGTCCGCCACTGAACTCAAACGACTTCACCGCGACCGACGGCGCCACACCGACCTTCGAGTGTCACTCATCCTGGACGGCGTACAAAAGCCCTTCAATGTTGGCGCCATCCTTCGATCCAGTGCCGCTTATCGAGCCGAACACATCTGGTTTGTGCCCCCTTCGGCGACGCCAATAGACGCCAAGGTGGCGAAGACCGCTCTGGGGTGTGACCGGCTCCTGCAATGGTCCGAAATGGACACCGGTGTGACTGCGGTGGAAGCAGCAAAACAGCTCGGCTTTTGCACGGTTGCCATCGAGTTGACTACGAGCGCTGTGCCGCTCTTTGAAATTCAACTCGGTCGAGCTGTTTGTCTTGTAGTTGGGCACGAAGAACGGGGAGTCAAGCAGGACACCCTGCGAGTGGTCGATCATGTTGGCTACCTCCCTCAACTGGGTAAGGTCGGGTCGCTCAACGTTGCTCAAGCTACAACCGTCTCGCTCTATGAGGTGGCGAGGCAACGCTGGATGGCTTGATTGACCCGAGGCAGAACTCAGCCCTTGTGGCCAGCGGATCGACTTTCCCGGAGCGCCCGGAGCGCGATCCAAAGAAACTGCGAATCACGAACGAAATAGCGATGAAACAATCGGCGAGGCTCCTGAGCAAAGCGGAACAACCATTCCAGCCCGATGTCTTGAACCCAAACCGGAGCACGCCGACGCTCGCCGAGGTACATCTCAAAGGACGCTCCTACGCCCAGCAGAACCGGGAGTCGATCTGGTTCAGGCCACTGCTCAAGAAGCGAACACATCAACAAGCTGGACTTGGGAAATCCAATCCCAACAAACACAAAGTCTGCCGTCTCCGGACCCATGGCCGCGATGGCAGACTTCGCTATCTTCTCGACCTGGGCCTCATCGCCCCCATCAAACATTGGGGGTACGATGATGGTGGCCTGAGAGTTCTCTCGTTGTAGTGCTCCGGCGGTCCCATCATTGGCTGCCAGTACCAAGACGGGCGACTCCAATTTGGCCAGGCGCGGCCAAAGTTCATCCACCAAACTACTTCCAGCAAGCCGAGCGGCCAGTGGAACCCCGCACTTTCGACTGAGCGCAATGAGTGGCTGACCATCGGGAAGCACACACCAGCCATCGGAGAACTGTCGCCGAATCCGGGGGTTCTCAATGGAGTTGAGCTGGACCACAATGTCAACGTTGGGGGTGACCACAACTGGGAGCATCCCGGGCTCGCTTCTCCAGGCTCGGCGCTCCAAGGCATCAACCACGCCACGAAGGTCGCTGGCGTCTACCAGGTTCATGCCCAAGAACTTTCGCCGAACAATCAGCGAGTTGGGCGCGTCAACCGGGCCGCTGGTCGGAGCGGTCATTGCCAACCAGCCAAGCACGGAGCCGAACCATTCTTCAATTCTGCGCCCAGGCGGGAGCGGAGCTTCATCGTCTGTACCCCACGAATTACAATCTTTCTAGAGATATCGACCTGGCTCCCACAATGTGTAGCACTTTGGGGAGCGATCTGCCTCTCGTCGTGTAACCAACGTCACAGAAATCAAGCTCTGGGCGGATCGACAACAATCCGGGTCCGGGCCTTCGGCCGCGTCAGACCAGCCAAAATGTCAGCCAGGACGCTTGGATCAGCGGCTTTGACCAAGAATCTGCCATCGTCTCTCGGGCCAAGAACAGCGGTGGCGTGATCGTTGGGCAATTTTCCCTTCTTAAGAAGAGGCGCCAAGAATTCTGATGCCCCGGCGCCTCCTACCTCAGCCAAGGCCCCAAAAGGTGGCAATTCGCTGGACCGTCGAAGTTGTTGCTCCTCTGCCGTCATTCGGTCCGGGTTGGCCTCTTGAGCCGAACGGAGAACCCGGTGAGTTGGGGTTCGTGTCTGGATCAAGATTGTGCCCCGCGGTGACGCGCTCCGAGTTGGAAGGATTCGCCCGGCGCGAACAATCAGCGTCATCGCTTGCTCAGCTGCCCGGTATCGGGGGGCCAGGAGTTCCTGGTCAAAGTCCAAAAAGACCACAGCCTCGGCCTGGTTGACCCGATGCAGAAGGGCTTCGGTTCCGATCAAGATTCGTGCGGACCCAACCGCATCGGCCATGGTGTCAGCCGTGACCTCGGCCACCGGTTCTCGGGCCAGCGCTTGCAACTCCTCCCGGGCTCGCCCAACGCCAAGGCGCAAACGCTTCAGACTGGTTCCGTTGCAGTTCAAACAGATCAGGGGTCGGCTCTCGCCATTGCCTCCAACCAGTCTTCCCTCGGCCTCCGTCATCAGCCGGTGACCATCGTGAGATCGCACCAGTTCACCACAGGAGGCGCAGGCCAACATGTTCGCTCGCCCCTTGCGGTTCAGGATGCAGAGCACTCGTCCACTCGTGATGCGCAACAATTTGACAAGTTCACTCGAAAAGAGTCCACCTTTGGTCGGGTCATCTGACCGTCGATCGCAAATCTGAACCAGTGGCCAGCCAGCCCGCTCTTCGCTTCTGCTCAGCGAAATAACTTGGTCAGCGGCCGCCAAACCGGCAAGCGAAGGTGCGGCTGAGACCAGAACACAGGGCACCCCGGCTCGGCGAGCCCGCTCGATTGCGACCTCGCGGGCGTGCCATGTTGGAGTTCTCTCCTCCTGCAGGCTCTCATCGTTTTCGTCCAAAACGACCACACAAGCCAATGACCGGACGGTGGAGAACACGGCCTTGCGGGCCCCAACAACCATGCCCCCGGCCGCTCCCAAACCCCAATCACGTCCAGCCAAGGACACTCGTGCGCCGGCTCGTCGGACCTGAGCGCCGAGCATCCGCGCCTCCGCCACACTTGGAGTGATGACTAAGGAATCCCCAAGGGCAGCCGCAGCTACCAGGAAGGGGAATAGGTCCGATGTCGGGGCAACACGAAACATGGTCACCCCGGGTTTGGCAAATGCCGACTCAATCAAGGGGTCCACCGCACCAAGAGCGGGAGCCACTCCAGCCGGGCCGGAGGGAAGAATTGACGTCATCGTGTCTGGAGATGCGGTCCGTAGGACTTTGGCCACGCCACCGCAATAGCGATGGGCGGCCCATTGAGCGACCTCAATGACCTCGAGCGATGGGCCGAGTGAGGACACTTTGGCGATCTCTTTCAGTTCGACTCCGGCCGGGGGTAGGACGTCGAGGGCCATGACCCAGCCTCCGACTCTGCGCCCGTGCAGGTCGATTCGCACCAGAGAGCCAACGGCCACCGCGTCGGCCCAGCGGGCAGGAACCACATAGTCAAAGGACTTCGTAAGACCAGAGACGTCAGGCAAAATCCGAGCTATCCGAAGGGAAGCCCGCTTCCGCTGTGTCCCGGTTGACACCAAGTCAACTAGAGAGCGAGAGCGGACTTCACCGCATCCACCCGGTCGGTGCGCTCCCAGGTAAAGGACTCACGATCGGAGCGGCCGAAATGGCCATAGGCTGCCGTTTTACGGTAAATGGGACGTCGTAGGTCCAGGTCTCGCAAAATGGCCGCCGGACGGAGGTCGAAAATGTCTAGGACCGCTGCACTGATTGCCGCAGGATCGGCATTCTCGGTACCAAAAGTGTCGACCAGGACAGACATTGGTCTGGCCACACCAATGGCGTAAGCCACTTGGACCTCACAGCGGCTTGCCGCTCCAGCCGCTACCAAGTTCTTGGCTACCCAGCGGGTGGCATAGGCGGCCGAGCGGTCGACCTTGGACGGATCTTTGCCCGAAAACGCTCCACCACCGTGGCGAGCCGATCCACCATAGGTGTCAACGATGATCTTGCGTCCGGTCAGGCCAGCGTCACCGACGGGGCCACCAATGACGAATCGGCCCGTTGGATTGACCAGGACCTCATAGTTGTCTCCAGCGAATTGTTCGGGAACCACGGGGCGAATCACGTGTTCTATCAGGTCTGGACGGATCATGGAGTCGCGATCAATTCCGTCATCGTGCTGGGTTGAAATCAGCACTGTCTTGAGACGAACGGGTCGTCCATCCTCGTAGTCGAAAGTGACCTGAGTCTTGCCGTCCGGGCGAAGGTAAGGAACGGTCCCTGCTCGACGAGCCTCGGCCAATTGTTCAGCCATCCGGTGAGCAAGATGAATCGGAAGAGGCATCAGGACGTCGGTTTCATCGCACGCGTATCCGAACATCATTCCTTGGTCGCCTGCGCCCTGATCGTCAATGGCATCCCCCGTTGACCCGCCGGAGCGGACCTCCTCGGACTTGTCGACGCCCTGGGCGATGTCGGCCGATTGCTCGTCAATGGCAACCATCACGCCACACGTTTTGCCATCAAATCCGTACGATTCGGTGTCATAGCCGATATCGGTGAGCGTCGTGCGAACGACAGAAGGAATGTCAACATAGGCCGATGTGGTGATCTCGCCCGCGACGATAGCCAAACCAGTGGTCACCATGGTTTCGCACGCCACCCGGCTCATGGGGTCTTGTTCCAACAGGGCATCAAGGATGGAATCTGAAACCTGGTCAGCCATCTTGTCAGGGTGCCCTTCGGTTACCGACTCGGAAGTGAAGGTAAAGTTCTTGCTCACGGGATCTCGATTCGTCTTATCCAGTCTCGGATTGGGTGAGAGACTGAAGTTTTTGTCCTACTACGTCGAAGACGGCACGGGCGATCTCGTCCTTGCCACGGAGGGTCACCTCCATGGTCGAGCCATCATCACCAAGAATGGTGACAGCATTGGTGTCGTGGGCAAAGCCCACGCCTGGAGCGGATACGTCGTTTCCGACAAGAAAATCCGCCCCCTTTCTTAGCAGCTTAGACCGAGCATTCTCGATCAAATCATTGGTTTCGGCCGCGAATCCGACCAGAATTTGTCCGGCCCTCTTCGATTTACCGAGCCCAGCCAGGATGTCTTCGGTTGGTTCTAGTTCAATCTGAGGGGTTCCATCTGCCTTCTTAATCTTCTTTGTGGCCACAGATACGGGCCGAAAATCGGCGACTGCCGCGGCCATGACGATGATGTCCGCCCCCTCGGCATGTAGTTGAACCTCGGCCTGCATTTCCGCCGCCGAGGTAACCTCGATTCGATCTATCCCTGATGGAATAGATCGATCAACCGTGGTGATGAGGGTGACATTCGCCCCCCTCCGCCACGCCTCGGTAGCCAGGGCATGGCCTTGCTTTCCGCTTGAGCGGTTTCCGATGAAACGAACCGGATCGATTGCTTCCCTTGTCCCACCGGCAGTGACAACGACCTTGAGACCAGCAAGATCTTGATTTCCAAGGGATCGCAAGACGGCCTCGACGATTGACTCCGGGGAGGCAAGACGACCCTCGCCACGATCCCCCCCGGCAAGACGACCACTCTCGGGGCCAACAACAATCGTTCCCCGCCGAGCAAGCACAGCAATGTTGTCCTGGACCGCAGGATGATTCCACATCTCGGTGTGCATCGCGGGGCAAACAATTACGGGGGCTTCAGTAGCGATCAGCGTGGCCGACAGCAAGTCGGCCGAACGACCAACTCGGTAGTCCGAGATGACTCGGGCCGTAGCCGGGCACACAACGATCAGATCCGCAGCCTGGCCAAGCGTGGTGTGAGGAATTGGATCTTGATCTCTGAACAGGCTCGTCTTTGGGGGCTCCGAGGCCAAGGCGGCAAACGTTGTTGCTCCAACCATATTGAGTGCGGCCTTAGTCAAAATGGGGGTCACGTGCGCGCCAGCGTCAATTAAGCGTCGGCAAACTTCGATGGATTTGTACGCGGCAATCCCCCCGGTCACACCGAGGACGATTCGCTTGCCTTCCAGTGCCAACTCGGGGCGATCTTCGGTTGGAGGCGCCGCTACCAACGAGAAGCCCGTCGCCTAGGCGACGTTGCCGTCGGAGTCTTCATCCTCACCTCGAACGGGCACAATTTTTTCGGCTGCAATCTCCTCGAAGGCAATACTGAGAGGTTTGCGCGCCACCGATGTGACCTGTGGCGGGATCTTGTTGCCAAGCCCATCGCCGAGTTGCCCAAAGTACGAATTGATTTCGCGCGCCCGCGTTGATGCAAACGTACAGAGTGAGAATTTCGATCCCGCCTTGTCGACCAGCCCTTCGATTCGTGGGGATGTCATCGTGTTATACAACTCAGCCATAGGGGCAAACCTCCGAGGTGGACATGCTAGCGGCGACCAAGCGCAGAACGGATGACCTCATACATCTCGGCCACAGTCTCGTCGATATCAACGTTCACAATCCGATGAGCCCCAAGCTCAACACCGGCATCGGCTTCTTCATGCGCCTTAGCCAAGCGTTTCGCCACCTGCTCTTCGGAGTCACCGCGATGACGCAGTCTGGCCTCTTGTTCCTCCGCCGATGGTGCTTCCAGGAAAATAAGCAAACAATCCGGCTCTTTCGCCATCACCTGACGTGCTCCCTGAACGTCGATCTCTAGAATCTGAACCGCTCCCTCTGGAGCATCGGGCGTAGGCGTTCCGTAGTAGTTACCGAGGAACTCCGCAAACTCAAGGAAGCCATCTTCAGAAATGCGCTGCTCAAACTCCTCACGACTGACAAAGACGTACGCTTGGTCGTCCTCGCCTGGGCGTTGTTGGCGAGTAGTCCAAGATCGGCTCAACCAAAGCTCATCCGGATGCTGGGCTAAGAGCTCGGCCACGACGGTGCCCTTTCCTACCCCGCCAGGTCCTGACACCACCACAACAAGAGCGTCGCCCACAGCTTCGAGACCTAGGAGAACTCGGCGAGCAGGGCCTGGCGTTGCTGCACCCCAAGCCCGCCCAAGCGACGAGAATCGGCAATGCCAATGGATTCCATGGTTCGCCTGGCTTTCACCTTGCCTACACCGGGCAACGATTCGATAACCGACAAAACCTTCGTCTTGGCAATGACCTCATCAGCATCAGCCAATTCGAGTAGTTCGGAAAAGGTCACCGATCCCATCTTGAGACGCATCTTCAGTTCGGAACGGATCTTGCGCACCTCGGCGGCCCTTTGTAGAGCCGCTTGACGCTGTTCGTCAGTAAGTTTAGGGGGTTGGGGCATCTCTTTATTCTATCTCCAGACCAGCCAGGTCTTACGTCCTGATCTGCGAGAACAGTTCCTCTGCCGCCTGGGCAGGATTTTCCGCCAGGGTCAAGGCCCGACCAATGACGAGTAGATCGGCTCCCGCATCAAGGGCCTCCTTGGGAGTCACCGCCTTCGGCTGATCGTGACGCTCTGCTCCCTCGGCTCGGATTCCCGGCACAACTCGCATGGTCCTGGGGGCGAGCTCTCCGATATCACGAAGATCTGATGCGGCACAAACGATTCCCCCACATCCAGACTCAACCGCCACCCGCAGGCGCGCGGGCACAATATGTTCAGGTGCGTCCGCATCGCTGGTCAACACGGTGATGGCCAGTGCCACCGGCTCAGGCAATTCAGCCTGACGGGCCCCACTGAGAAGGCCGTCAACTCCGGCTCGGAGCATGGCGGAGCCCCCGTGCGCGTGCATGCTGAGATAGCTGACCCCAAGGGCGCCAGCTACGTTGGCTGAGCGGCCAACCGTGGTCGGGATGTCATGGAGCTTCACATCGAGGAAGACGTCGAAGCCCATGTCGATCATCGACCCAATAGCGTCAGGTCCGGCCGCCGTGTACAACTCAAGCCCGATCTTGGCCACACCAAACCAGGGAGCCAACTGGCGAGCAAGTCGATTCGCTTGCACCAGATCATCCACATCCAACGCGAGCGCCATCTTCGACTTAAGTTCCGGGCTAAGACCGTCGGTCGCCATAGAGTTACCTTCTATCTACTGTGATCGTTTGAAGATCAACTACGTGAAGCCGAGGAAACTCCCCGGTCATAGAATCGCCTGTCCGACCAGGTCGGAGAAATTCGAATTCCCCTGTTTAGCGCACCAGTCGTGCAGATTGGTGGTTAGTCGCCCACAGATTCGGGGGTCAGCAAAGTTCGCGGTACCAACCTGAACAGCACTCGCACCCACCAAAGCAAACTCGACAACATCTTCGACCGATGCCACGCCACCAACAGCCACGATGGGTAGCTCAGGAATTGCAGCATGAACATCAGCGACCGCACGCACAGCCATTGGGTGGATGGCTGGCCCAGAAACACCCCCGGCTCTCCCCACTTCACCCGTCGCCACTCCTAGTCGGGACTTTCTAGTGACCGGGTCAATGCTCAACCCAAAGAACGTGTTTATCAAGGTGACCGCGTTCGCCCCCCCTTCAGCGGCTGCGTCGGCAATTCGAACCAATTCGGGGCCAACATTGGGGCTGAGTTTGGCCCATCTGGGTCGACCGCAGACCTGGGTGACCTCAAGAATCCGGCGAGTGTCACTGGCCGAGTGAGCGAACAGTTGGTTCCCCTTTTCAGAGTTGGGGCAAGAGATATTTACCTCAACGGCGACGATGTCGGCCGGCGCATCGGCCAAAATCTCCGCTGCCCGACCGTAGTCTTGGACCGTCCGCCCCCAAATCGACACCACCGTCTTTGCTCGAGCAAGCCGAAGCTCGTGGTATTCCTTTTGTAGCCAGACTTCGAGACCGTCGCCCTGCAGCCCAACCGAATTGATCATTCCCGATGGTGTTTGATGAACACGAACCGCCGGATTGCCCTTGCAAGCGAACCAAGCTAGCGACTTGACCACCACCGCACCCAGACGAGAGAGGTCGACATAGGCGGCGAGTTCGGCCCCATGGCCAGCGGTTCCCGAGGCGGTAAGAATTGGAGAACGAAGCTGAAGCTCCCCAACGGTAGTCGAAAGGTCAGCCATTGAACTCTGCGGCACCACCCGGGGGTACTGGCTCTCCAACCAAGATCGATTGCAGTGATCGGACCTGGAGGTTGTGTTCGCGCCATTCCGTGAGCCCGCGAGCCATGGCCCAGCCGGCTGAGACAGTGGTAATAAGGGGTACCCCAGATTGGGCCGCCGCCATCCGAATGTATGCCCCGTCAGCGCGAGCCCCCTGGCCTCGGGGCGTATTGATAACCATGACCAACTTGCCCTGAGCGATCAACTCAAGGGCTGTGGGCGCCAGCTCACCGGATTCGACCGGAGCGCCGCCAATGCCCTCGCTTGCGTCGATGAACTCGAGACCATCGACGATCTTTGACACCACCAATTCGACCGCGATTCCGGCATGACTCAAAGCTTCCGCGGTACCTTTGGTTGCCGCCAGCGTGTAGCCGAGATCGGCGATGAGTTCACCAATGAGAACTCCGGCCTCCTTGTCACGGTCGGCCAGTGAGAAGAAGACCAAACCCTCCGTTTGCACGTTCGCTCCAGCGGCTAGCTGGCTCTTTACAAACGCCAATCCCGGCCGAACATCAATGCCCATGACCTCCCCGGTTGACCGCATCTCTGGTCCCAGCAAGGCATCGGTTTGGGGGAACCGATTGAACGGAAGAACGGCCTCTTTGACTGACCAGTGCCCGGTCACCGCCGTCATCGGCAGGGCACCTTCGGTTCGGAGCTCAGCCAGAGTCGCTCCGGCCATGACCCGGGCAGCGATCTTCGCCAAGGGCCGTCCGGTCGCCTTGGCCACAAATGGCACAGTTCGCGAGGCCCTGGGATTGGCTTCGATTACGAATACTTGCCCATCTTTGACCGCGTATTGAACGTTGATGAGACCAACAACTTCCAGAGCCGCCGCAATATTGCGCGTGTACTTTTCCAGAACGGCTACGGTTTGATCACTCAAGTTCGGTGGAGGAATCACGCAGGCGGAGTCACCGGAGTGGACACCGGCCTCCTCGACATGCTCCATAACGCCACCAACAAGGAAATCACCACTCGTGTCGCGTATTGCATCAACGTCGACTTCGGTAGCATCCTCCAAGAAGCGATCCACCAGAACCGGGCGTTCGGCTGACAAGCCTCCTTCCTTGCCCAGCGAACCAATCGAACTCAGTGCGCTCATGGCCCGGGCAAGGTCGTCCCGGTCATAGACAATCTCCATGGCTCGACCGCCAAGGACGTAGCTGGGACGAACAAGGGCCGGGAATCCGATCTTGTCCACAACCCGATTGGCCCCCGCGAGATCAAGGGCTGTTCCTCCGGCGGGTTGAGGGATTTCTAGTTGGGCACATAAGGAAGACCACGCCTCCCTATCCTCGGCGGCATCGATGGAGGCAGGGCTGGTGCCAAGGATGAGTTCGCTGGGCAAACGGTTCGCTAGCTTCAAAGGTGTTTGACCGCCGAGGGAGACGATGATTCCCATCGGCCTTTCAGCCTCGATGATGTTCATCACATCCTCATAACTCAGAGGCTCGAAGTAGAGGCGGTCCGAGGTGTCATAGTCGGTTGACACCGTCTCCGGGTTGCAGTTGACCATGATTGTTTCGAAGCCGGCATCGCGTAAGGCGAAACTGGCATGCACACAGCAGTAGTCAAATTCGATGCCCTGACCAATTCGATTTGGGCCCGACCCCAGAATCATGATCTTGGGTTTGTCGCTTGGTACCACCTCGCACTCATCTTCATAGGTTGAGTAGTGGTAGGGCGTTGAAGCAGCGAACTCTGCTGCACACGTATCGACCGTTTTGAAGGTGGTGATGACCCCTTTCGTTTTGCGCGCCGCCCGGGCCTGAGTTTCGTCCGTTCGGAAAATCTCGGCCAACTGTGCGTCGCCAAAGCCCAGTTGCTTGGCTCGCTTCCACTCGGTCGGGGAAAGATCATCGAGTGAGCAGCCGCCGTCGGCGAACTCGGCCAGCGATGCCCGTTCCTCCACAATCATTAGCATTTGGTCGAGGTACCAACGGTCAATCAGCGACGCCTGGCGAATCACTTCCGGGTCGATTCCTCGGCGCATCGCCGCCTCGACGTGCAGAAGACGATCCGGGGTGGCAATACCGCAGGCTGCGAGCAAAGCATCATCGTCGAGATCGTCGAAGCGCGATCCGGCATCGAACCCAAGGGACCCTTGTTCAAGCGAGCGGAAAGCCTTCTGGAGACTCTCAGGAAAAGTCCGACCGATTGCCATAACCTCGCCAACGGATTGCATTGACGTGCCGAGCTGACCTGAAGTGCCTGGAAACTTCTCGAAAGCCCACCGAGGGATTTTGGTGACGACATAGTCAATGGCGGGTTCAAAGCTAGCGGGGGTCGATCTTGTGATGTCGTTCGGAATCTCATCCAGGGTGTAACCAATGGCGAGTTTGGCAGCGATCTTGGCGATCGGGAAGCCAGTCGCCTTGGAGGCAAGAGCGGAGGATCGGCTCACCCTCGGGTTCATCTCTATGATGACCCGCCGGCCGGTATCTGGCTCAACCGCAAACTGGACGTTGGATCCGCCGGTCTCGACTCCCACTCGTCGTAGGCACGCAAACGCGGCATCGCGCATCTGTTGATACTCGACGTCGGACAAGGTTTGAATCGGTGCAACAGTAATCGAATCGCCCGTATGAGTGCCCATCGGGTCGACGTTCTCGATCGAACAAATAATCACCTGATTGTCCCGATGGTCGCGCATCACCTCCAGTTCGTACTCCTTCCAACCGGCAATAGACTCCTCGATCAGAATCTCTGAGATCGGGCTAATAGAGAGCCCGGTGGCAGCCGCTTCGGCGAACTCTTCAAGCGTTTTGGCAATGCCCATTCCGCGACCACCCAATATGAAGGCTGGTCGAACGATCACGGGAAGACCAACTTCGGCAATCACCTGGTTGGCCTCGTCCAACGTCTTGGCCACCCCACTACGAGGAACTTCCATGCCAATTTCAAGCATGGCGACTTTGAACTCCTGGCGATCCTCAGCGGTTGTGATTGCGCTGGCGGTGGCCCCAATCATCTCGACGTTGTAGCGGTCCAGCACGCCCGCCTCAACCAGTTCCATGGCGAGATTGAGAGCGGTTTGTCCTCCGAGCGTCGGCAACAACGCATCCGGACGCTCCTTGGCGATGATTTTGGACAACACCTCGACATTCAAGGGCTCAATGTAGGTAGCGTCAGCAAAATCGGGGTCGGTCATGATGGTGGCCGGATTCGAGTTAGCGAGAATGACCCGATAGCCCTCTTCGGCCAAGACCCGACAGGCCTGGGTTCCCGAGTAGTCGAATTCACATGCCTGGCCAATGATGATCGGTCCTGAGCCAATGACCAAGATGCTTGAAATGTCTGTGCGCTTAGGCATCAGTTGGCTTTCCTGCGACAGCCTGGGCTGCCCCTTTGTCCATCAGGTTTTCAAACCGAGCAAATAGATAGGCCGAGTCATGAGGACCTGGGCTAGCTTCGGGGTGGTGCTGCACGCTAAAGGCCAACTCGGAGCGCACGGCGATCCCTTCGCACACCCCGTCGTTGAGGTTGACATGGGTAATGTCGGCAACGTCGGCCACAGATTCGCCCATGACCGCGAAATTGTGATTCTGGCTCGTGATCTCAACCTTGCCCGTCGTCTGATCCATGACAGGGTGATTGGCGCCATGGTGACCAAAGGGCATCTTCTCAATCACACCATCGAGCGCCAAACACAACAGTTGGTGCCCAAGACAGATGCCAAAGATCGGCACTTCCCCGACCAGCCCACGAATTGCCTCGATCCCATAGGAAACAACCTCGGGATCTCCCGGACCATTGGACAAAAATACCCCGTCGGGGCTTCGGGCCAAAACGTCGCTGGCCGGCGTTGCCGCTGGCACAACTTCCACGGTGGCAAACTCACCCAGCTTGGCCAAGATGTTGGACTTGATTCCGAAGTCGTAGGCAACAACCCGCCGACCCATTCCCTCGGTCAATCCCACCGTATAGGGCTTGGAAGTCGTCACCTGATCGACCAGGTCAACCCCATCGGTGCCTGGCTCAGACTCAGCCGCTGACCGCAGTTCACCCAGAGAGACTGCGCCTTCGCCTTCGATTGGTCCGAAGGCCCCGGGGATTGCACCCAGCGAACGAATCGTGCGAGTCAACCTTCTGGTATCAATGCCAGCAATCCCGGCCAGTCCGTGCCGGAGAAGGAACCCGCTCAAATCTTCATCGGCACGCCAATTGGAATGTCGCCGAGCCAGGCTTCGCAAAATGATGCCTCGGGCGAAGGTGCCGCCACTCTCATCATCATCTGGGTTGGTGCCATAGTTCCCGATGTGAGGGTAGGTGAAAGTAATGATCTGTCCGGCATAAGACGGATCAGTCATGATTTCTTGGTAGCCCGACATTGCGGTGTTGAACACAACCTCACCAGCGGAGATGCCATGGAGGGGTCGGGCACCAACAATCTCACCTTCAAAAGTGGTTCCGTCGGCCAGGACCAAGGCGCCAGGCACCAAATCGCTCATCGAGTTATCTCCGAATTCCGGACCACGAAATCACCTTTCCAGACTGTGTGACATATGTTGCCGGTCATTGTTCGACCGTGAAAAGGCGTGTTCGTCGACCGGCTTACCGGCGAGGACTGGCCGATGACTCTGGTTGCTTTGGGATTGACTACGGCCAGGTTGGCTGGCATCCCTTGTTCGAGCGAACATCCGTGCTGGCCGTGAAGCCCCGCGATCCTTGCTGGTGTCCAACTCAAGACTCTGGCCACCACCTCGGGTTCTAGCCCAAGTTCACCCACAAGCACCGACAGAACAATGTCTAACGATACTGCTCCACTCGGAGCCTGGTCGAAGGGCCGTTCCTTTTGGTCCGATGTGACTGGGCGGTGCCCAGAGGCCACTGCATCAATAGTCCCGTCAAGAAGTGCAAATCGAGCCGCCTCTACATCGGCCTCGGACCTCAGGGGAGGACGAAACTTGAACCGGGAGTCATAGCTGGCACACTCCCCGTCCTGAAATATCAAGTGATGCGGTGAAACATCGATGCTTACCTGAATCCCCTCCTCCTTCGCGTTTCGAACGAGTTCGAAACTGACTGCGGTCGAAAGATGCTGAAGATGAACGCGAGTATCGCAGAGTCTGGCTAGGCGAAGGGTTTGAGCTACCATGATCTCCTCGGCGGCGGCCGGGATGCCGGCCAGTCCAAGCCTGGAGGACCACGCACCCTCATGCATTTGGCCACCTTTGCTCAGGGTGCGGAGATCGCAGGGTTGGGCCACCAAACACGGCTGCCCGGTGGAACTCCGGAGATCATCGACATAGTCAAGGGCTCGGCGAAGAAATCCCGCATCTTGCACTCCGTGCCCACCATCGGTAAATACCTGGACCCCAAACTCGGCCATTTCGGCCGCAGGCGCAAGGGCGTCTTCGGCTCCACCGACACTTAGCATTCCCATGGGCACGATCTCACACAGGGCCGAGCGGGCCAACGCTTGGAGGCCAAGCACCGCACCGGCGGAGTCAACACAGGGATCTGTCGTTGGCATCGCTAGCAAAGCGGTATAGCCACCAATCGCTCCCGCTCTACTGCCACTCAGAATCGTCTCCGCCCCCTCGTCTCCTGGCTCCCCGAGGTGGCAGTGCAGATCGACAAACCCGGAGGAGACCCAGCATCCGTCGATATCCATTGCCCGACCTTGAGCAATATCATCTTGAGAGACGTCGATGTGATCCGCGACTTCGACAATGAGACCACTGACCGAATCGAAGGCCAGATCCTTTCGGACTAGACCCGAAGCAGTAACCAGGTCGCCGCCACGCAAAACGATCCGAGTCATGTTGGCAACTCCTGCGAAACGTCGAAACTACCTGGTCCAATACTGGCGAATAGCACCGCCATTCGCACCGACACTCCGGCCGTTACCTGGTCAAGAACAGCCACTCGCTCGTCTTCAAGTACGGCAGCATCAATCTCGACCCCGCGGTTCATAGGTCCCGGATGCATGATGATGCACGCTGGGCCCAGTCTCCCAGCACGCTCAGCGGTCAGACCATAGCCACGACGGTACTCACGAACGCTCGGGAGCAGCGATTGTCCCATGCGCTCGTGTTGTATTCGTAGCATGTACAAAACGTCTGCATTCTCGATGGCTTGATCAAGGCTCGGTTCCACCCTCACCGGCCAACCCTCCAGAGATACTGGAAGTAGAGTCCGCGGTGCCACGAGACTGACGCTGGCTCCCAACTTGTTGAAGGCCTGGACATCAGATCGTGCAACACGGGAATGCTTGATATCCCCACACAACACGATGCTTTTGTTCTCAAGGGTTCCCAGCCGGTTTTGAATGGTGTACGCATCCAGTAGGGCCTGGGTCGGATGTTGGTGCCAGCCATCGCCAGCGTTGATCACCGCGGCATCGGTCCACTGAGTGATCTGCTTGGGAACACCAGAACTACCATGCCTGATGACCAAACCATCGATTCCCATGGCGTTGATGGTCTCAATCGTGTCGCGCAGGGATTCGCCCTTCTTCAGAGAGGACGAACTGGCAGAGAAGTTGACGAGATCGGCGGATAAGCGGCGAGCGGCAAGATCGAAACTGGTACGGGTCCTGGTTGAGTCCTCAAAAAAGGCTAAGACAACGGTTTTGCCTCGCAACGCTGGCACCTTGGGAACCGGCCGTTGCTGGACCGTCTCGAAGGACTTGGCCAACCGTAAGAGATCTTGCATCTCCTCGCCGGACAGGTCCTCGATCGAAAGAAGATGTCTCATCGTGACATCTCGCCGAGTTCCACCCCATCCATGGTGGCGTTAACCATCTCGTCGCGACGGGTCGGGAGATTCTTCCCCACAAAGTCCGGTCGAATGGGAACTTCGCGATGCCCCCGATCGACCATGACCGCCAGTTGGATAGATCGTGGACGTCCTTGGGCCATCAGGGCGTCTAAGGCCGCTCGGATGGTACGACCAGTGAACAACACGTCATCAACCAGGACCACAACTTGGCGGTCGATGGGAAAGGGAATGTCGGTGGTGGCCTCGGGCAAGACCGGGCGCAGATTGATGTCGTCGCGATAGAACGCAACATCCAGCTTTCCCACCGGCACCTCCAGTTCTTCGATCTCCTGGAGGGCCAGGGCTATTGACTCAGCAAAAGCAATGCCGCCGGTCTGTAGACCAACGATAACCACATCGCGGAGCGACTCGTTTCGTTCGGTTATCTCATGGGCCATCCGTCGCACCGAGCGAGCTACCCCATCACGATCAAGAATCTGATTCCGGGCAGCAAAAACGCCCCCATACGGGGGCGTACGTCGACGTTCTCGTTCAGCCAAGAACTTACCTCCAATACCGTGCAGGTCTCACAGAACCCGCTTCACGGACGAACTACACCCAATGGTATCGCTTCAAGGGAGCTTTACCTCCGGCCGAGCGGACTCCCTCACCCGGCCCGCCCGCCCCGCTGGGCCATGTCCAAAGCGGTTTGGGCCCCAGCCAACATGGCCAAAAGATCGGTGGTTGCAGTCACCATGGTGAATCCCTGATCGAGCCTCTTGGCCACGATTGAGGGATTGGCATGAATTCCTGCCGGAATTCCGCTCCGCTGACAGCAAGCAACGACGGAAGCTAGAACTGCTTGGAACTCTTCGTCTTTGTGATCTCCGGCAGGCGGCAATCCCATGGTGAGAGAAAGATCGGCCGGACCAACGTAGATGGCGTCAACACCGGGAACAGCCAAGATGGCCTCAAGGTTCTCGACCGCTTCCATCGTCTCAATCATGGGGATGCAAAGCACCTCGGAATTAGCCTCGGACCCGTAGTCAGGGCCGAGCGCCGTTGCCGCTCGTGCCGGACCAAAACTTCGGATCCCGGCGGGTGCGTAACGGCACGCAGCCACAGCCGCTCTAGCCTGGCCTTCGGTGTTAACCATTGGCACGATTACCCCCATCGCCCCGGCGTCCAGAACCTTGCCGATGTCGCTGCTGTCATTCCAGCCAACACGGACAAGAGGAATGGCCGAGGACCCTTGGGTGGCCGTCAAGGAGGCGAGGGCGTCTTGGTAGTCAACAAGTCCGTGCTGCAAATCAACCACCATATAGTCGGCATCAAGAGCGCCAAGTCGCTCGGCTCCAACACTATTGGGGGTGCTGAGCCAGAACCCGACTGCTGATCCACCACTGGCCCACAGAGTTCTCAGAGTATTGGTCCGCACCACTGCCAATATAGACGAGCCGGTCTGCCGAAAGGAAATTCCGGCAGATCTCAGCCAGCCTTGTTGAAGTACTCTTCGCTGCTGGCCAAATAGGCGGCCAATGCGAGGTCATCGCCGGAATTCAACACCTCGGCCCAATAGGCGAGACCTCCGCTATCTGGACCTCGTCCGAGGAACTTGACATATAGCGAACGGACCCGGGCCCGTCGACTCTCGTCCGATTGGTAGAAGTCGTACGCTACATCACCGGATCCTCGAACTTCGGCTTGACGGACCCAGAAACCCAACCCGGATCCATCAGGATTCCGGTTCATTAGCTCCAGGTACAAATCCGTGAGCCACTCCGACCAGGACCCACCTTCGGCCGATACATACTCGGGACTGCCATAGAACTGAGAGGCTGCAGCGGCCACCGAGGTTCCGGTTCGCAGGCGATCGGCCCAGTAGATAGCACCGGCGGGGTCAGCACTACGGCCGAGAGTGTCTTGGTAGAGATTCTGTACAACGACGGTCGTCCACTCTGTGCTTGTGGCCAACGTGTTCACGAAGTCCAGCCTGCTCGTCCCCGAGTTCAACCGGGCCCTCCATTGGTTGAACTCGGACTCACTGGGCGACCGACCAAGGAAGTCCTGGAAGGCCTGGGTGATATAGGCATCGAAGGTCCTTGGCAGTTCCTGGCCGATGATGATTGTCTCATAGCTGAAGCTGGTCACTCCCCCACCAGTTCCAACATTGTTGACAGAAACGGTCACCACCGTGTCGAAGGCTGGTGTGGTGTCAAGGGATGGCGCATTCCACACCATGATGGGGAAAGGCGCCCCATTCCCACCACCCGATCGATACTCAATGTTGACAGGGATTGATTGCCCCCCGACGGACATAGTCACATTGGCCGAACCAAAGTCGGCGTTGCGCAAACCCACCGACCAGCGGTCATAAACAACTTCGCTTGGGACATACCCTGCATTGGGCCACGCCACAAACCCAGCCTGCTCCCGCAACTCCGGCTGAGGACCAAAAACGATGCTTGCGTCCTCTATGACAAACAGGGTATTAGAGGCCCACCCTCCATCACCGGGGATATCGCCCGTTCCCAACTCGGTTGAAGTCGGGTGCAGGATCCAGTTGCGGTGGCCGACGCTGGCGTTGTTCGAGCCCGGATCTTGAACATAGCCGGTAATGGCATCCGGCCCCGTGCGCCCAAGATAGAGGTTGCTCTTGCCCGACGCAGCAGCACCATCCGGTGTGACACACAGGTAGGAACTGTCAGGGCTGTGACTCAGCCGACCGGACTCACTCATGGTCAAGGCAGATTCCTGCGCCATGGCCGACATGGCAAGATTTTCGGTGATGATGGCAGGCACCCCGGCCATACTGCGGAACCAATTCACCCGATCAATGATTGAGTCGCGATAGGCCTGACTGGTCGTTCCGGCATTGCAAGACTCACGGTTCCCGGTCCAGCCCGGATCAACCGGCGCCTTGCTGAACTCGGCGTTGTAGCTGGCGATTACCGCTGCTCGATCCGACGTGTCGAGCCAGGGGCCCGCAGTGGAAGAGGCTTGTGGTACCGCGGCCGCAGCCGTTGGAACAGTGGCGGGTACTGCAACCGGGGCAACAACGGCGAGGGAGAGTGTACTTACCGCTGAGGCAAGGAAGAACCGACGCGCGGGAGATGCCGAGGAGGTGGCTTTCTTGGAGGCTGAGTCGAACACGAATAGTGCTTCGACCCTGACCCCGATTTCCTTGACCCCTCAAACCCAGCGATCAATAGGAATTTTCGAGCTCAAGTCGCTCTAGCCCAGCCATTAGTGGGGCCACAGACCCCACTGGGCCATATGGACCATTTCTCCTGAAAGGCTAATTTACCCAAGGAAACCGTGCGCTCATTCGGCTATGTCACGAGCGATCGCCCCCAGCACCCCATTGACGAATCGTCCCGACTCCTCCGTCGAATAGCGGCTGGCAAGATTCACGGCCTCGGAGAGTACAACTCCAACAGGGGTATCGGTGGTCAACATTTCTGCCACCGATATCTCCATAACGAGTCGATCGATAGTCGGCATGCGGTCCAGGGACCAGCCAGTAGCCCTCCCAGAAATCAACGCCCGTACCTCGTCCCGATGGGCCCGGACTGCAAGCAACAGCAGTTCGGCAAAGGGCTCGGCGGGGATCGTGAGCGAATCCAAAAGCTCCTGGATCTCACACTCTCGGGAGTCGGCCTCATAGGCCAACTCGATCGCTCGTTCGCGAGCTTGGCGTCGGCTGCCGACGCCGCCAAATTGAGGACCGCTCACGCTCTCGTCAGGTATTCACCCGTTCGGGTATCCACCTTGACGCGGCCGCCGGGCTCGACAAAGAGCGGCACCTGGATAACTAACCCCGTTTCTAACGTCGCAGGCTTGCGGGCGCCAGAAACGCGATCCCCCTGGAGTCCTGGTTCGGTCTCCGCCACCGCCAATTCTACCGAAGCCGGAAGATCAGTCCCTATGACCTCGTCGCCGAACATGAGCAAGGTCACCGTTGCGCCCTCAACAAGATAGTTTGCGGCATCACCCATGGAAATCTCGCTGACGTTGGTTTGTTCATATGTCTCGTTGTCCATGACAACAAAGTCCGTCGCCTCGCGATAGAGGAACTGATATTGCTTCTTGTCAATAAAGGCGCGTTCGACCCGCTCACCAGCCCGAAATGTTCGATCCACCACCGCACCAGTTCGCACATTACGAAGAGTGGTTCGAACAAAGGCACCGCCCTTACCCGGCTTCACGTGCTGAAACTCCACTATTTGGAGGAGGTCACCGGAGATCTCCAATGTCATGCCGTTCTTTAGATCATTCGTGGTGATGGCCATAGGTGGCTCCTCAGGGGGTAAGCCCTTTGGGGGCGTGAGTAATTGGTTGACAGCCACCGCTGGTTACCACCACCGAGTCCTCCACCCGCACTCCTCCGAATCCGGGAAGATACGCGCCAGGCTCGACGGTCACGATGAGGCCAGTACGCAGGGTACCGACCGATCGACTGGACAGCATGGGCTGTTCGTGGATCTCCAGCCCAAGGCTGTGCCCAGTACCATGGATAAAGGCCTCGCCATATCCGCGGTCCTCCAATACCGAGCGGCAGACCGAATCAACCTCAGCGAGTCGAACCCCCTCAGCGATGCAACCAACCCCCGCAGCCTGAGCGTCGGCCACCGCCTCATAGAGGCGGGTCTGATCGTGGCTTGGATCACCGCCGACAACATATGTTCGGGTCATGTCACTGCCGTAACCGTCGACCTTTGCACCAAAATCAACAACAACGAGATCTCCTCGGTTAAAGCTTCGCTCACCCGGCCGATGATGAGGAATGGCGCTGTTTTCACCCGAAGCGACAATAGTCGCAAAGCTGACGTCTTCAGCGCCCAGCAGCCTCATGCGATGATCCAATTCCGCTGCAAATGTGCGTTCGGTGATGCCCGGAACGAGGAACTCAAGTTGCTCGCGCAAAGCATGATCGGCGATCTTGGCTGCCAACTCTAAGCGTTCGCGCTCCGCTGGCTCCTTCACCTGGCGGAGACCATCGATCAGGCCTGGCTGAGCTTGCAGCTGCGCCCCGGGGAGGGCTGCAGCTAAGCGTTCGTACCGCTGGGTGGTGAGATCATCAGATTCGAACCCCACCCGCTTCGTCGTGAGCTCGCTCACCCAGCGCCCACTAAGAGCCGACTCGGGCTGCCCACTCACCGTTGCGATCTCGACCAGCCCGCCCAGCCCCCCAGCCGCAAGCTCGGCCGACGCCTGGCTGCCATATCGGCCATCACTAATGAGCAGGACACACTCATCCCGAACCAATAGTTGGCCATTGGAACCCGTAAAGCCACAGACCCAGCGAACATTGACCGCCTTCGTCACCCACAGTGCGTCAAGCCCGGTTTCGGTAAGCTCTCGTCGCAGCTTCTCAAGGCGTGGCCCATGATCGATGGGAACAAGATCACCTTCGTCGGCCAAACCATTGCTCATGAACGCAAAGCCGAAATTGCGGCCTCGACCGCAATTCGGTAGCCATCACCGCCGAAGCCGAGCACTGAGCCGGTTGCAACCGGAGCAACAACCGAAACATGACGCCACGGCTCCCTGGCGTTTGGATTGGAGATGTGGAGTTCCACGATAACTCCCTCGAAGGCCGCCAGCGCATCGTGCAGTGACCAGGCGTAGTGGGTTAAGGCCCCGGGATTGATCACGATGGCCTCAACAGTGCCTCGCGCCTGTTGGATCTCATCGACCAGAACACCCTCGGTATTTGACTGAACATGCAGCAGTTTCGCTCCCGCAGCTTGCGCTGTCCTTCTGGCCAGGTCCACCAGATCATCCAGGCTCGACGAACCATAAATCTCCGGTTGTCGGTCACCCAACAGGTTCAAATTTGGTCCAGACAAAAGCAGGATGGTTTCGTCTTGGGCCGTGGGAATACCTTGGGTCGTGAGTGTCATACTTTTTCCTCAATCATCAGCCGTTCATGCGATCCAGGCAAGCGAGTAAGAGTTCCACATCTGCAACTGGCACGCTCTCCAAACCTGAGTCACCATCTAGGACCAAGGTGATTCCAGTGGCCGCCTTTTTGTCTCGACCAAACAACTCGATGATCTCAAGCGGGTCTAATCCCTCAGGCACAGTACAAGCCAGGTCATAGCCGCCAACCACTGCCCGGTGCTCGGCGACACGCTCCTCGGAGATGCGCCCAAGGGCTCGGGCCACCTCGGCGGCGTAGACCAACCCGATCGCTACCCCTTCGCCATGGCGAATCTGATAGTGACCATCGGAGTGCCGAGCCGAAATTGTTTCCAACGCGTGCCCAAGGGTGTGTCCATAATTGAGGATCGCCCGCCGACCCCCTTCCCGTTCATCTTCCCCCACCACGTCGGCCTTGATCCGAACACAGGCCGCCACTCTGTCGGGAAGCTCAAGCTCGGCCAGGTTCGTCCCTCCAATGAAGTGATACTTGGCCAGTTCTCCAAGCCCGCTGCGGAACTCCTCGCCCGGCAAGCTAGCGAGCGTTTCAGTATCGCAAATCACTGCTGTTGGTTGCCAGAAGGCGCCGACAAGGTTCTTTCCCTCCTCAAGATTGACTCCACACTTGCCGCCAATCGAGGCGTCGATCTGACCAAGCAGCGTGGTCGAAACATGAATGACACGAATTCCTCGATGGTAAGAGGCGGCAACAAAGCCGCCGAGATCGGTAACGACCCCTCCTCCGACGGCGACCACAAGGTCTTTCCTTGTCATGCCCCATCGAGCGAAAGAGCGGGCGAGATCCTCAACCACCGAAAGCCGTTTGGCCCGCTCTCCTGGCTCAACCATGAAGACCTGATGATCCATGCCAGGGTCGACCGCAACATCAATACCAGGCTGGGTCACAATAGCGACCTTGCCGACATCGGGCGGGATGAGCGATGCCAGTTTGTGCCGGGCACCGTTTCCGACCACAACTGGGTAGCTACGCCCCTGGCCCAGTCGTACTTCTTCCACAATCAGGGCTTCTTCCATGATCACTGGATCAATCGCTTTCTCTGCTGGTCGCTTGACCGATGGTGACACGACGCCCGACCCGGCGTCGCGAGAACTCGAGGACTCGGCCGAACCTAACATCACTGCTCGGCAATCGGGTTGGGGGGGCGCAGGTCGCTTGGAGGTGATGGTTTCGACTAGATCGCTCACCACGGTCATGACTGAGGCCTTCTCGGTACAAATCGACAGCTCGGCAACCTCTTCGTACCAGGAATTGCGCTGGGACAAGAGTTCAGTCAATACACCTTGAGGATCCCCAGCCAGAAGTGGGCGATCGGAGTTGTGGGAAACGCGCCCGACGAGTTCCTCAATACTGGCTTGAAGCCAGATCACCAAGGGTCCGGGTTCGGTTTCGCTTGTACCAACGCCGCGTCTCATTAGCTGCCGATTCTGAGCAGATACAACGGCCCCTCCCCCGGTTGAAATTACCAAATCTGGTCCCCTCGCTAGGCATTCCCGCAATGCTCGATTTTCCAACTTCCGGAAACCGGACTCACCCTTGTCTCGAAAGATCTCAGCTATGGAACGGCCAGTCTTGGCCACGATGTAGCGGTCAAGGTCAACAAAGGAGCGCTCCAGGTGATGAGCAAGGCGAGCCCCGATGGTCGTCTTGCCAACTCCAGTCATGCCAACAACCACCACACATCGCTCCTGCCAGGGGATGTGATTGCTGGAATCGGACTCGATCGGCACAGATGGCAAGACTACCCCAGCCAATGGTCGGGTCGAACCGCCTGTCTGGTTACAGGGCGATGACCTGGTCCGATAAGGCGACAACCAGAATGGTTCCCACCACCAGACCGGGACCCATTGGAATCTCCGCCTTGGCTCCAAGAACCTTCAGACCACGAAGCCCTAGACCGACAAGCCCCGCTCCAAGGAGGCCAGCAATGAGGGCATAAAGCGCCAGGCGTGCAGCCAGAAGCGGGCTCGTGGTCAACCAACCAAGGAAAAGTCCGAGGGTCGGCGCCAACTTGGCATCGCCCAGCCCCATTCCGGGGGGATAGACAACAAAGGCCAACAAGATCGCGCCCCCGAACACCAGCGCGCCAATGAGAGCGGGCCAAATCCCGGCCTCATATCCCTGTGGTCCACTCATCGTGAGCACGGCAAACAACCCAACGGCAAATGCTGGATAGGTCAAAATGTTGACCAGTAGATGAGTCTCGATGTCGATTACGGACAACACAACCATGACCGCAAAGAATCCCAGGTAGGGAAGCAGCATCCAACCGGTGCCAAAGCGCCAGGCCGCTAAGGAGAAGGTGGCGGCTGTAGCGACGTCAACGAGTGGGTAACGCCAGTTTCGGTGTTCTGGATCTGCTGAGCACTTTTGAAACCAGTGCAGGACAGGAACAACAGATAGCGCTCCCAGGTCGGCCGAACACTGCTGGCAACGATGCGAGAGCACCAGTCGCTCTCGTTCGACAGCTCGGTCGACGACGATCCCAAGTAGGGGGCCGACCAGCAGACCAACCAGACCAAGGGCAAGGACGAGCACGGCCCTAGTGATCGCTCTGCAGGTACCGCATGAGAACGCTCTCGCCCTCATCCTTCGGTCCAACCAGGGACTCATCCAGCAACTCGCCATTTTCGAACGGGGAGTTCTGAGCCAAGTCGGAAGAGAATGACTGAATTTCAGCCGGAGAAGGGGGTGCTGGCATCGGTGGACGCTCGTCGGCCAGATCCGCTGATTGACCAATCGTTGTAAGATCAGAAGCCATCGACAAACTTGGGCTAGCCGCGTCTGGCTGTTGCTTTTGCCCCACGGTTGTGTCCTCATCAGAGGTGGCGACAGCTTCGCTGCCATCGGGATCGGAGATCAAGAGCATTCCGCGCTCGACCATCTGCTTGATCCGACGGCACCCATCAACCTCATCGACGCCAAGCTGATCACAAATCGGCTCCACCGCGGCTTCATTGCCGACCGCGAGCAGGGTCTGCCATTCATCACTGCTAACCAGAATTTCCTCTTCGGGCAAACGTCCGGCAAGACGCACGATGTGGGCCAGGGACGGTACGACGCTCTCGATGTCGCGCCACTCAGCCAAACGATTCTGAGCGATCTCGACAACACTGCTGACCTGCTCGGCACTTCCCGGCTGAGCTGGTACATCATCGACCATGAAGGAGAAGGTTCCTTCGTCAAAGCGCAGCATCTCGAACATGACATCTTCGACCCCGGTCTTGCCGGGGATTTTGCTTGCCTCAGCCGCGGTCAATCCGCCTTGGTCTAACCAGAGCGAGCCAGTGCCTCGGTCACCAGACAGACGGAGCCGCCCAGATTTCGAGGTGGACGCCAGCAACCCGAGTACCTCGTCGAGCGCAAAATCGTCCAGTGATCCCTGAAGCATGAATTCAGTCCTTCTCTTTGTCCGCTGGTCCGGTGACGCAGCACCTTCTTCTCACCCATTCCCATCGGCGGATGAGACCTCGATATGAGCGCGCGGGCGAACAAGCATGTCTGGTCTAACAAACGCGTCGCTCGTGATGAGCTAGTGCGAGGCTGGCCGCCCTGGTCATGGCATCAAGTGGTGCGGCCACTCCGGTGAAACGTTCGAAGGATGCCGCGGCCTGGTGGACGAGCATTCCGAGCCCTCCAAGAGTCTTGGCTCCGACGTTTTCGGCCGCTTCCAGCAGGCCGGTCCGATGAGGTTGATAGACAATGTCAGCCACGATCTGGGTCGACCGAAGGTGTGCGGGGTCTAGTGGAAGTGACCGATCGACCCCCATCCCGACCGAGGTGGCATTGATGACCAGGTCGGCCATCGAAACCATGTCGGCTGAAGCCACTTCGGCCGCACTACTCAGACCCGCGGCCACACGAGCGGCCTCGGGGGTGCGGTTCATGACGAATATCCGTTCGGCCCCGTGCCGGGAGAGAGCATCAATAATGGCCCGGGCCGCGCCGCCCGCGCCAAGGACTGCCACACACATCCCCTCCGGGGAGACCCCATGTTCGGCCTCTAAGGAAGCCACGAAACCATCTCCGTCGGTGTTGTCGCCCACCAACGTGGAACCGCTCCAGTACACACAATTGCAAGCATCCAGTTTGTGCACCACCGCCGTCTTGGTTTCGATCGCGGCTGCTATCTCCGCCTTGAGCGGCATGGTCACGTTCAGGCCCGCAATTTTCAGCGTCCGCATGGCTTCCAGGGCAGCACCGCCGCCGCCAGCCTGCACCCCGAAAGCAACATAGGCCCAATCCAGACCCAACTCGGCAAAGGCTGCGTTGTGGATTCGGGGTGAGAGGCTGTGCTGGACGGGGTCACCAATAACGGCGACCACCTTGGTCCCAGCAGTAATCGGCCGACCATTGGCGGGTGCCATAGGCCTAGCAGAGACCCTTTTCTTGACAGATCGCCCTGTCAGCATTGAACTCCTCGATCGTCTCGCTAAAGGAGTGCGTGCCGTCTGCGTCGGTAAGGACGTAGAACATAAACTTGGTTTCGGCCGGCCGAATGGCGGCCTCCATCGAGGCCTCCCCCGGGGCATTGATCGGAGTCGGGGGCAGTCCAACCACACCGCGGCATCCGTAGGGCCCGTCAAAGAAGAGAGCGTCCCCAACCAGTTCCACTTGTCGATCCCCGGCCGCATAGATACAAGTCGCATCGATTCCGAGTGGCTCCTGCTCGCGGAGGCGGTTGTAGATCACACTCGCGACGAGGGCTCGCTCCTCATCCGCACGGGTCTCCGCCTCGATTAGTGAGGCCACGATCAGCACTTCGTAAGCTGTCAGGTCTTGGGGGGTGTGGGCATTGCCGTAGCCCAGCGAACCGGATACCTTGGCGAATTCGTCCGACATCTTAAGCAGAACTTCAAGAGCATCAGCGTCCTCGCTTATCTCATAGGTGTCCGGGAACAAAAGCCCTTCCCAACTGGTCTCCTCGTTGGGGCGATAGCGAGGCAAGATTTGGCCGGTGTTGAGAACCGTCCGCAACTGGCTTTCGGTCACCCCATCGAGTTGGCGGGCGATCTCGGGCAGGATCTCACTAACCCATAGGCCTTCCCGCACCGTGAATCGTTGGAAAATCTGAGGTTTTGGACCCTCATTGAGAATATCAATCGCCTCTTGGGCTGAGGAGTTGGTATAGAAGGTGTACTCGCCAGCTTGAAAGTTTCCCTCGTCGTTCCATTCGGCGTAGTAGCGGAAGAAGGTCGAGTTTGGTACGACGTCTTCCTGTTGTAAGAGACGACCAATGTTGGCCGTTGTGGCGCCGCTCGGAATCACAACGGCGACCGGCTCAAGGGGCTCTCCTGCTGGGTCTAGTTGGTGATTGAACCATGTTCGCATCACATCAACCACAAACAGCCCAAACCAAACAAAGATCACCACCAAGATGAGGCTCCGCCCAATGCGATACCAGGCTGGTCGAATCTTCACATACTCCCCGTCGCCCTGGGGCGAATTATTGCCGGACGCGTCAAAGCCAGCAGGCGCCTCGTTGGTGGGCGGGGGATGAGAGCCGTGATCTTGATCGAAGATGGTCACCATGGACATGCTAAAGCCTGCCGGCCGCTACGCAGGGTCAATACTCAAACGATTCTTGGTTCGGCGCGTGGTCGGCTTCACTGTTCGAATCAAGCCAGCCCTGCAGAAGTACCGATGCCGCTATTTGATCGACCACGTCACGCTTCTTGGACGCCTTGGTGCCAGCCCGCTTGAGGGAGTCTTGAGCACTAACGGTAGTGAAGCGCTCGTCATAGGTGACCACGGGGACATCGAGACGTTTAATCAGACCGCGGATCTCCTGTTGGACCAACTTGGCTGCCCTTCCTTCGGACCCATCGAGGGAGTAGGGCATACCAACCACCACGATCTCCGCCCCAATCTCGCGGACAATCTCGCCAATTCGGCCATGTTCGATCTTCTGATCGCCAACCCGCTTGATGGTTTCATATGGAGTAGCTACCAAACCAAGGGCATCACAAACAGCAACGCCAACTCGTCGAGAACCAAAGTCGATTCCAACGGCGCGCACGTCTGACTTCCTACCGCTTCCTAACCCTGGCCTAGCGCGGCTCGGGCCAAGCCGAGAGCCTCATCCAGGCCTGCGGGCTCACGGCCTCCAGCCATGGCTAGCTCAGGTGCCTTGCCCCCTCCGCCTTTGATGCACTTGGAACCGTCGGCGATCAGTCTGCCCGCGTGGAGTCCGCTCTCACTGCTCACTGCCGCCACAAGGGCCGCTCCCCCACTCTGTGGGGCCCCGCCTAGAACGACCGCACGGATTCCGACGTGGTCCCGCAGTGCTACCGCCAGATTCTTCAGATCATCCTGACTAATTCCATCGACCCGAGCGACAACGACCCCATCAATGGCTTCAGCCGCCAAGGAATCCGCCTGGCTAAGGGCTAGCTGGGCTCGCATCTCGGCCACTTCCGCCTTGACTTCCTTGAGTTCGGCCAGGCGCTTGTCCAGTCCCTCAACAACATCGCCAATCGGCACGTTCAACGCTTCGGCCAGGGCCGCCTTGGTGGACTGTTCTTCTCGTAGCAACTCGATGGTGTCGTTGCCGGTGATTGCCTCGACCCGTCGAAGGTTGGAGCCGATCGAGCCCTCGCTGGTGATCTTGAGTAGCCCAATGTCACCCAGAGCCGACACATGAGTTCCGCCACAGAACTCTAATGATGGCCCGGCGTCAAGAACCCGTACCCGGTCACCGTACTTGTCACCAAAGAAGGCAATGGCACCCATCTTCTCGGCCTCAGCCTTGGATACCTCGGGATGTCGGACCTGGGGATTCTTCAACAACTCGCGGTTGACCAAATCCTCGATGGCGGCGATCTGGTCCGGGGTTACTGGCTCAAAGTGGCTGAAGTCGAAGCGCAGCCGTTCGGCTGAAACCATTGACCCCTGCTGCTGGACGTGATCGCCCAGGATCTGGCGAAGGGCCCAATGCAAGATGTGGGTTCCGGTGTGATTGCGCCGGATGGCGTCTCGTCGAAGTTCGTCCACCGAGGCGACGCCCGCTTGACCGGCCACGACCTGTCCAGCGGTGATCTTGACCAGGTGCCGTTGAATGCCTGGTGCGGCATAGACGGTGTCCAACACCGTGGCCGATCCGGAGTCGGTGACGATGGAACCGGTGTCGCCGACCTGGCCGCCTGATTCGGCGTAGAAGGGTGATCGATCAAGGAAGATGCTGACGGTGTCGGTTCCGCTACCGGTCACCAGGAGGACCCTGACCGGAACCTCGGTGATCTCATCTCGGCCAACAAAGCTGGTGAGACTTCCGGCCTCGATAAGTCCCTGAATCTGATCCTGATCGGCGGCTTGGACCACACCCTTTCGGGCGGCCTTCGCCCGTTCTCGCTGTGCTGCCATTTCTGACTCGAATCCCTCGCGGTCCAAACGGAAACCACGTTCGGTAACGACCTCTTCGGTGACCTCATAGGGAAAGCCGTAGGTGTCGTGCAACAAGAAGGCCACCGCTCCGGGAAGTACCCCACCCTTGTCGATAGAAGCAAGTTGCTCATCTAGAATTCTCAGTCCGTTAGCCAAGGTACGGCGAAACTGGGTTTCCTCCCGCTCGACCGTGGTCATAATCAGCTCACGCGAGGCCTTCAGTTGGGGATAGTCGACCTCCATGATGTCGACGACCGTCTCGACCAAGGACGGGGTGACCAGATCGGTCACCCCAAGGAGATAGGCGAAGCGAATGGCGCGACGCATGATTCGCCGAAGCACATAGCCGCGGTCCTCATTGGAAGGAAAAACTCCATCGGAAATCAAAAACGTCATGGTTCGGGCGTGCTCGGCTAGAACGCGCAAAGCCAGATCGGCGTTCTCATCGGTCCCGAGTCTGTAGCCGGTGATCTCACCCGCCCTGGCCACCAGGGTGGCCATCTCATCGATTTCGAAAACGCTGTCCTTGCCCTGAAGCACCGAGAGGATTCGTTCCAACCCGGCTCCGGTGTCGATGGAGGGTCGCGGCAACTCTTGGCTGTTACCGGACTCATCCGTCTCGAACTGCATGAACACGAGATTCCAGATCTCGACATAGCGTTCATCGGCCTCGGGATTGGCCGGACCACCCTCGGGCCCATAGGCGGGCCCCTTATCCCAAAAGATCTCCGAACTCGGGCCGTTGGGCCCGGTGTCGGCCATACGCCACCAGTTGTCCTCGTCTAACCGTTGAATCCGCTCCTTTGGGACCCCAACGGTGTTGGCCCAAATATCTTCAGCCTCGTCGTCTGAAAGATGAACGGTCACCCAAAGTCGTTCCGGGTCCAACTGCAAGACCTTGGTAAAGAACTCCCAGGCCTGAGGTATTGCCTGCTCCTTGAAGTAGTCACCAAAACTAAAATTACCCAGCATTTCGAAGAAGGTGAGGTGACGAGAGGTCCGTCCAACCTCATCAAGATCGTTGTGTTTGCCACCAGCTCGGACACATTTCTGGACCGAGACCACACGCGGGTGTGGAGGCTTTTCCTCGCCGACGAAATACGACTTGAAGGGCACCATGCCCGAGTTCACAAACAGCAAGGTTTGGTCGTGGGGAATCAGGCTGGCTGACGGAACGAGCTGATGATCGCGCTCGGTGAAGAAGTCAACAAAGGCGCGGCGCAGCTCGGCGGCAGTCATGGAGTCGTTCATAGGTCCCTACAGGCTAGCGGCGCCGAACTGGGCGTTCCCAAGGCTTGGTGGCTTGCCGATAGGTCCGCCGTACCCGATTGACTGGTGGTGAAGGCAGAGCAGGCACGTGACGATTCCTCCCTGATCGAATCTCGGGGGGGACCTCAGGCAGAGGAACCGGATCGACCGGGCGCAGATCCAACAGGGCATTCAGCGCGGCCTCGTCCCCCTCGGTCTCACGCAACATGTCCGAATGAATCCGACGTCTTGCCTCGTCTGACTCGATAGCGATCTCGTCTCGTATGTGGTGGATCCGGTCAGCTACTGTTTCGATATCAGCTCGGCGGGACCGTCCAAACCGCCCGGTGGCATTGGCGGCCGAACGTGCTACCAGTCCCGTCGCCTTGGCCACATTGCCAGCAGACCTAGCCCCCTGACCAGCCAGGACCGCCACACCACCAGCTCTGGTGAGGTCGACGGGCAACTTCTTGAGCGAGTTGGCCACGGGAGCCGGGAGCCGATCTTCAACCTTGGCCGCCGCCCGATCAACCGACCTGGTTAGGCCAGCTCGACCTACTCGTTTGGCCACCCAGCCCAAGATCATCCAGCGCGAGCGACGAAAAAGAAACGGGATCACTTCTTGGCTGCCTTCCGTTTGCGCCCTAAGAGGGAACGGGCCACCTTGGAGGTCCCAGAGGCAACGGCAAGGGAACGAATGACCGGGTCCTGCACTGCCTCATGGGTTCGCTTTGAGGTCTCGGACATGATGGTGGTCGCCTGATCAGCCCGGTCCAGCACCAGATCAACTTTGTCTAGTTCTGCATCGGCGTCGGCGATGAGCTGTCGTAGCTCTCGAAAGGCCCCGATCCCCTCGTCTCGTAGCTGATTGCCGGTGTCCTCCAGCTTGGCCAGCGTGCGATTGAGGTTGTTCATAGCCGTTACGAGGTAGACCGCGGTAACCACAACGGCGATGGCGACTACAAAGGCGGCGAAATCGGTGATGGTCATGGTTTGGAGTTTTTCATCTCAGTTTCGCCTTCCCCATCTGCCTTGTGTTCACGAGCACCTTGCAATCCCTCAAATCCTCGATCGGTCGGACGGTAGTAGCGGCGATCGGAGAGCTCCGAAGGCCTGTATTCCTGATCCACCCAACCCCCGGGGTGATCATGAGGATAGACGTAACCGTCGCCATGACCCAGCGATGCCGCTCCGCGGTAGTGCGCATCGCGCAGATGCACGGGAACTTCGCCCGCGGGCAGCTCTTGCACATCAGCCATCGCTTCGTTTAGGGCACGGTATGAAGCATTTGACTTTGGGGCCATTGCCAGGTGTACAACGGCTTGAGCTAAGTTAATCCGCGCTTCAGGCAGGCCAACGAACTCGACCGCATGAGCGGCGGCATTGGCGATTAACAGGCTCATTGGATCGGCCATGCCGACGTCTTCGGACGCCAAAACGACCAGCCGTCGAGCAATGAAACGGGCATCCTCTCCAGCGGCCAACATCCGAGCCAACCAGTACACCCCAGCGTCTGGGTCCGAACCTCGGATGCTCTTTATGAAGGCGCTAGTGATGTCATAGTGCTCGTCTCGCCCGTACCGCAGAGACTTCAAATCGCTGGCCGCCTCCGCATGTCGGAGCTTAACGTGGACTACCTCATCCTGATCGTCATCTTTGGTCTCGGCCCCCGCTAGTGCGACCGCTACCTCCACGGTGGTCAGGGCCTGCCTTCCATCTCCGGAGGCGCGAGAGGCAATGTGAGTCACCGCATCCTCGCTCGCTGAGGCTCGCTCTGCGAACAGTCCCCGTCGGATCAGAATCGACAGGTCTTCTGGATCAAGGGGCTCTAATCGAAACAACGTCGAACGGCTTCGAAGGGGTGCGTTCACTTCAAAGAAGGGGTTTTCCGTGGTCGCCCCGATGAGGGTGAGTACCCCAGACTCCACCGCGGGCAACAGCGCGTCCTGTTGGGCCTTGTTGAACCGGTGGACCTCATCTAAGAACAATATGGTTCCCTGGCCATGTGCCCCCAAGCGCTCCTGTGCCTCAGCGATCACAGCCCGTACGTCCTTGACGGTGGCCGAAACTGCGGACAACTGAAGGAACGTCTTTGAGGAGGCAGACGCCGCCAATCGAGCAAGTGTCGTTTTCCCCGTACCGGGCGGTCCCCACAAGATGGCCGAGCTCAGGCGGTCAGCTTCTACCAAACGACGGAGAGATCCGTTGGGTCCCAAGAGCTTCCTTTGACCAACCACCTCGTCGAGCGACCCTGGCCGGAGCCTCGACGCGAGAGGGCTCCTTGCTTGGAGTCTGGCCTGAGCTGCGGCTGCAAAGAGGTCTTCGCCCACCCTTTGAGGCTAGGCCTTCAACGACTGCGTTCATGTTCGGAGGAATCTCCGTCAACAACGACCGACCGACAGATCCTGTGCGCATCGACCCCCCGGGATTCTGGCCAACTAGAATCGCTTCTGTATGAAAGATCTGGATCAACTCCTCGTCTATGTCTTCTATGTGTGGATTGCAGTCTCAGCCCTATGGATGTTGCGAACCATGCTGAAGAATCGGCGAATCCGACGGGAGGAAGCGGCTATGGGTCTTCATCAAGATGACGGCGACTCGCGGCCAATGTCCGCAATAGCAACAGCCACCGACGGCCCGGTACCTCAGACCTCCGGTTCGGAGCCCTCGAATTCAACCCAAACCGGGTCGGGTGAAACGAAGAGGGTGAGCCCAAGTGCCGCCATAAACCTCCGGGACGAAAAGACACAACCCGACGAGGCGCAACCACGAACTTCAGCCACGGCTCCGCCTTCGAAAGGCGCCGGGTTAACCGGTGGTACGACGGGCAATGATGTGGATGGCCCGAAAAAGACATCGAGAACGTCTGAGGATCAGCCAGCTACCCAACAAACTTCGCCCGTGGCCCAACCCTCGTCCACTCCCCCCACTATTGCCGATCTCTTGACTGGGGTTCGTCTACCTCGCAACCTTCTACCTGTTGTTCCTGCAGGCGAGAAAGCCAGTGACCAGCGCATCTCTCTCCTAAGCGACGATGTCGAACCGGAGATAATTGGGGTTGCCATTGCCGATGAGCTCGAACGGCTCGGATACGAAATCCACACGATCACCACCGATCAGGCGATGGCCAAGCGTGGTGACCAACGGCTCGGGTTGCAAATTTTCCCAACCGTCGCCGACCTGACCAACGATTCAGGTAGTCGCTTTCCCGATGCTGACCCTGCGTCGGTGGCCATCGACCTCTGGGTTGTCGCCGACTAATGGTCGAGCCAGATTCGGCTTCTCAACTACTCCGCTTGAGGCAGAACACGAATCCCCAACTCGTCCAATTGGGAGGCCTCGACCTCGCTCGGCGAACTCGTCATTGGATCGATGCCCGAAGACGGTTTCGGAAACGCGATAATCTCGCGGATGTTTGACTCACCAGCGAGTATGGCTGTTAGTCGGTCAATTCCATAGGCGAAGCCACCATGGGGTGGCGCCCCAAACTTGAACGGTTCAAGGAAGAACCCGAAGCGCCTATCGGCCTCCTCATCATCGATACCCAACAACGAGAAAACTCGACGTTGGAGCACTGGGTCATGGATTCGAATACTGCCCGACCCGAGTTCCCAGCCATTCAGAACCAGGTCATAGGCCCAGGCGCGAACCGACATCGGATCTGACTCCAACTTGTCAAGATCCTCAGGATGAGGGTGACAAAAGGCATGGTGGCCGGGCCTTGGACGACCTGTGGCCGGATCTACTCCGACAAACAATGGGAAGTCGACAACCCACAGATAGTGATAGGGACCATCATGAACTGGGGGTCGGCCAATACGGTTTCGCAGTTCGCCCAGAACTTCACACGTGGTTGTCCACTCGTCGGCCACGATCAGGATGAGGTCCCCTTCCGAGGCTTGCATGGCGGAAATAATGGCTGCTGTCTCATCCTCGCTGAGGAACTTTGCCACTGGCGACTGAAAAGCCAACTTCTGGCTGTTTTCCTCCTCGGAAGTCACGACCTTGAGCCAGACTAGACCTTTGGCCCCCATCGATTTGGCCTCGTCGGTAAGACCATCCAACTTGTTTCTGCCGTAACGAAGCGCTCCACCGTCGACCTTGATGCCCTTGATGGAGTTGGCCGAGCTGAAGGCTTTGAACCCAGTGTTGGCGAAAACTCCGGTGAGTTCGATCAGTTCCATACCGAAGCGAAGATCGGGCTTGTCGGTACCAAATCGTTCCATCGCATCGTGCCAGGTGATTCGAGGTACCTCGTTGGGGCGCACGCCAGTCACCGCTTCTGCCGCGTCTAGGACACCGACCTCGGCGGCCGAAAGCACATCGTCCACCTCGACGAAGCTCATCTCCATGTCCAACTGCATGAACTCGTACTGACGGTCGGCCCTCAGATCCTCGTCGCGTAGGCAGCGGGCGATCTGGTAGTAGCGGTCGAGCCCACCGACCATGAGGAGTTGCTTGAAAAGCTGGGGGGACTGCGGCAGGGCATAGAACGAGCCAGGCTTTTGCCTCGATGGAACCAGGAACTCTCTGGCTCCTTCCGGAGTCGACGGCATCAACATCGGAGTCTCAACCTCGACGAAGTCCTGGCCGGCCATGGCAGCTCGAATTGCCGCATTCACCTTGGAACGAATCCGCAGGTTCCGTTGCATTCGTTCCCGTCGTAGGTCCAGGTAGCGATACTTGAGCCGCACCATCTCGTCCACCTTGTCCGCCCGCTCATCAATGGGGAACGGTGGTGGTTCAGCGGCCGAAAGTATCTCGATTGTGCAGTCCTGAAGCTCGATCTCCCCCGTGGAAATATCTGTGTTGACAGTGCCCTCAACCCGAGCCGTAACGGTGCCGGTGACAGCAACGACAAACTCAGCCCGCACGTCAACGGAGTTGTCGACCACACACTGGGTTAGCCCGGTGTGGTCGCGAATGTCCAGGAAAGCCAGGTGTTCCCCGTGCTCGCGTCGGCGGTTAACCCATCCGGCCAGCCGAACCTGTTGGCCAATGTTGGCGGCGCTGAGTTCACCGTAGGTGTGTGTTCGCATCATGACGGGAAGAACTCCTTGACCCTGCTAACTAGTTCAGTACGTTCAACGACAAATTGGGGGCGGTCGTCAAGGGGTCGCAAACTAGCTGTACCGGCAGCAACCTCATCGGGACCCACAATGAC